>CAMLDJ010000017.1 GCA_946478755.1 uncultured Pedobacter sp.
ATTTTGGTGTATCCCCATATTCCCATTAAAACGAGGACTAAAAAATACCCGGCCAATACGATGTAATCTATTTTTTCCATTAGTATGTGTGGTTTAGTTGTGTGCTTGATTAAAAAGATTACAAGGGAAGGTTTACCTGCTGACCACTCCGGGCACTTTTATAAATGGCCAGAACGATCTCCACAGACTTGCGGCCCTCGGCCCCATCAATGAGCAGCGTGCCGTTATTGTAAACGGCATCGATCATGTTTTCCATTTGTTTCTGGTGGCCCGAATAGCTGATTGCCTTTGGATCGGATACCCCGCCGCTGGAGTTGTGGCCTCCCTTGGTTTCGTTGATTTGGTTGTCCTGTTCGGTCTGGTCAGCAAACTGCCACTGGATAATGTCGTTGTCTTCCATCACCACTGTGCCTGCAGTGCCCATAATCTCAAGCTTTTTATAGGCCCCGGGATAAACTGCCGTTGAGCATTCTATAGTACCCATCCCGCCGTTTGCAAACTTTAAAATGGCAACCAGTGTGTCTTCAACTTCAATATTTTTATGTTTGGCATTTCCGGCAATGGCCATAACCGATTCGACCGGGCCCATACACCATTGCAGCATATCCACATTGTGGATGGCCTGGTTCATGAGGGCACCACCCCCATCGAGTTCCCAGGTACCCCTCCATTTGTTGGACGCATAATATTCTGGCGTACGGCTCCATTTTACATAGGCACTGGCTAAGGTAAGCTGTTCAAAACGCCCCTTGTCTATCGCCTTTTTCAAATCCTGACTACCCTGGTAAAACCTGGTTGGGAATACTACTGCTACCACCACATTCTTTTCCCTGGCTGCCGCAATGATCTGGTCCGTTTTTGCCAACGTTACTTCTATAGGCTTTTCAATAAGGCAATGTTTACCGGCAGCGATTGCTTTTAATGCAGGTTCCAGATGTGCACCCGAGGGGGTGCAGATGCAAACAATATCCAATTCTTCCGTCTGAAGGAATACATCGAGATCATGGTAAGCATTGCAATTATATTGCGATGCAAATGCATTTACCTTTTCAGCTGTTCGACTATAAGCGCCTAAAAGCCTGGCATTTTTTATGGCTTTGATCGCCTGAGCATGAATGCCGGCTATAGCACCCGTGCCAATAATTCCAAACCCAATTGTTTTGCTGTTCATTTTTGGTTGTCTTAAATGTTATTCTATGGATGAAATACGCTCCGGTAACGTACACGCTAACGTTACTAAATTATAATTTTTTAATCAGAAACGCTAGTTAATGTTTAAATAAAAATTATCCCTGGGCATTAATATGGACAAATAACGACGATACGATGGTTCATTGTCAATTTGAAACTGATATTTTACAATGCCAGGATGAGGTCGATTCCGGAAAAGACGGACAAGACAACGGATAAGACAAGTATTATTTTAGACTGCTATTGGTCTGCTATTCGACTGGTATTGGACTGCTTTTAGCAGTTTAATAGCTGAGTCATAACATACTTATACAAATTTAAGTTTGGCTCGGTCCTGCATTCTCTCTATCTTTAATACAGCGTTGATGTTAGCGCCTTCAACCAAATATTATGGCGCGTATGAAATCCGGCCCTACTGGACCATTTATAGGAAAAATGGGTGGATTGGTTGGTTATTTGCATCGTGGTCAGCAGGTAACACGGGCATTACCCCATCCAACTCAGGCTCCGCCGTCTTTAAAACAACTCATCCCCAGGAAACAGTTTTCGATGGCCATGAAGTTTGTAAGCCCAATTAAAGATTTTGTAAGTTATAGCTTTCATCCGGAGACAAAAGGTACGCCTAAAATCCCGCAGAATGCAGCAACATCCTACTTCAGGAGCCTGGGCATACAGGGAGAATACCCTGATTACTGGATTGATTTTAGCAAAGTCGTGGTCAGCAAAGGTGACCTGCCGGTTCCTGTTAATGCATCAGTAACCTTGTCCGGGAACGAATTGACGTTTAAATGGGAGCTATCACCACAAATAGGCAGCACCCGGAACGAAGACCAGGTGATGCTGCTGGCCTATCTGCCAGATACTAAAAATGCGGCTTTTATCGTTGGAGGGCCAGGAAGATCGGTGGGAGAAGCAGTTTTGAAAATTTTCCCGCAAACGGGAAATACAAAGGCAAATGGAAAAGATATAGCAGTGGAAACCTATATTGCCTTCATCAGCAACGACAGGGAACAGGTGTCGGATAGTATTTATCTGGGTAACATCGAATGAAATCAAGAGGATCTGCTATGAAACCCTCTTGATCTGCAGAGCACTATTATATTATGGCGTTATTGTTAATGTGATTTCCTTACTCTTTTCTTTAACCTGCTCGGCAGTGTGATTTGAAAACACAAAAACCGCCTTGTATACACCCGGTGTAGAATATTTATACAAAAACTGGCTCATTTTTACATTTTCCATCGCCTTTACCGCAATTGGACGATCTGGTCCCAGATCAACTTTATCGACATAAATCGGCTTGGCTATTGCCCACTGTTCGCTTACAGGATCGTTGTAGGGGCTGGTAGGATCAAAGGCTACAAAAACAGGCCGTTTTGCAAATTGGTCGAACGATGGACTACGGGGGTCATATATTGGGTTTAGCGGATCGAATATTGGATCACTAGGATCCCATATGGGGCTGGCAGGATCTGTCCTTGCCAGATTTTTGAAAATATTCCCAAGGAATGTAATTCTTAAGGAGGTTTGACTGGATCGTCCGGGAGCGTTCTCTTTATGCTCATCAACAATTGTAAAGCCTGCGTTGGCCTGATCTGTAAATGTCAGTGCCTTGGTCACACCATCCGGGCGCGGTCCTTTGCTACTCAGCAAAAAGGTCTGAATTAAATGCTGACGAACAAGTCCATTGATCGCCTGCGATCGGGTAGTATATTTGAACGCAATATATAAGGGTTTTGTGGGATCTGTAACCAGGTCAGAAAGGTCTTTCACACCTGAGGTTACAAAGGCAGCGGTGGTACTGTTGATCACAAATCTGCTGGTAATATCTGTCCAGGTAGCTTTTCTGATATTTGCCATATCATATTGTCCGTTAAAATCTGTAGAAGCCATTACCGCAAGCTGGTTGGCTTGTTTGCCGGTGATAGGAAGAACAGTTGCAGTGGTAAATGACAACTCTACTCCTCCTGCTACATCAATAACTTTCCCGTCTTTATAGGCATATTCACTTGATTCCTCCCCGGTGTATAAAGAGATCAGACTCGCATCTCCCGTAAATTTAAAAACAACTTCTTCACCTGCTTTATAGGTTGTGGACTGGGGAACTACATCCAAATCAGGAGCTTTCTCAACAGTTAATTCTTTGCTGCAGGAAGCCATCAAAAGCACACCTGCCAGCATATAATATTTGAATTTCATATTCTTTGATCTAAATTAAAATTAATTCCAACCTGTATTCTGTATAATCGCGTGGTTTAAAGATGTTTCCACCTCAGGTATTGGCCAAAGCACGTTTCTTGGCTGCGCGCCATCGAGGTAATACTGGGAAAATATAATCCCCGCTGGGGTTTGAACATCCTGTCTAAAAGTAGTACCCAAATCCTGCATGACCTGACTAAAAATCCCCCAGCGATGTAAATCCGCTTTTCTCGACACTTCTAAATTCAACTCACGCATTCTTTCATCCTGAATAAAGCTCCTGAAAGCTTCTTTAGAAGCCTTATCTACAGGTTTTACATCGGCTTCAGTAAGGCTATATATGGTGGCTGAAGCAGTCGCGCCTGTCCCTCCTCCTCCACTAATCGTCAGGGTAGGTGTTGATGTGTATTTGCCTTCCTGGAAAAAAGTTATTCCTGTTAAATCACGGTTTAAGTTGATTGCGGTGACAACTCCACCAGACACAACAGCTGTTGCAGCAGCGCCGGATCCCCCACCTGTAATGGTGACAGTTGGTGCTGTAGCATAGCCCGAACCACCATTACTTACGGTGATGGCTTTGATACCGGTTGACCAGCCCCGGCGTCTGATATCATTTACCTTGTTGACGGCCTCCGGTGTCGGCCCGTTTATTTCATTTTCTGCTTCCGCATACATTAGTAACACATCTGAGAACCTTAATAACGAAACATTTTGCGGAGTTGAAGCCGTTCCTCTCGGAGTCACCTTTTCATATTCCCTTCTAAATTTTGCGGGCAATAAACTATATTTAGCTGCCTCTGTAGTTGGGATGGGTACATTCATGGTTTTAGTGCCCGTAGCCCCGGATGCAGCATAGGTGAAATGGGCAATACTCCACCATTTCCTATTGTCGCCTGCCTCAAATACATTGTACAATTTCGCGTTAACTCTCATATAAGCTACAGCCACACCATTTGCAATACCTGCTCCGGCCGCTGCTGCGACCGGGCCGTTGATATAGCCCTGGTTCCCTGTTTCTTCATATTCATCGAAAAGATTCCCTGAAAATTCAACTTCCCATATGCTTTCGTTCGTATCATACTGATCGGCCGCGAGCTTGATAAAGATATCTGGGTAACTAGGGTTTAGTGCATGCGCGGCTTCGGTGTCAGCTATTACTTTTGAGGCCCACATTTTAGCATCATTGTATTTTGAAACCTCATTAAGCGGACTCCCTGCCATGTGTAGACAAACCCTGGCGAGTATGCCACGTACAGCAGATTTACTAACTCTTCCACCAAATCCAAGGGCCTTGATATCAGCTACCAAAGGCTCTGCTTCCATCATATCTTTCAATATCTGATCATATACCTCCTTTATAGAGGACCTTGGAATATTTACATCAACGATTGAAGAAGTAGGAGTAATTTTTAGTGGGACACCACCAAAATACTGCACCAGCTGAAAATAATAGAACCCCCTTAAGAAAAGTGCTTCCCCGCGGACCTGAGTTCTTAGATTCTGATCTATGGAAGTATTGTTGTCCACATTTGCCAATAAAACATTAGCCCGGTTAATCCCGGCATAAAATGCGTTCCAATAGGCGGTCAAAAAGGAATTATTAGTCACATAATTATAACTGTGGGGTCCAATCAACGTGTTTCGGTTCATATGAGCTTCATCCCCGGCAAAACCCAGCATATATTGTGTATAAGATCCATATGCACCACCTACTCCCATTTGGTGATACACGCCGGCCAGAGCGAAATTTAATTGGTCGGCAGTTACAAAGTAAACATTAGGATCAATAAAATCCGAAGGTTTTGTATCCAGAAATTTCTTGCATGAACCGAGACTTGTCATGATGAGCACTGCGGTCAATAAATGATATATTTTTTTCATGAGTTTTTACTTAATGTTTAAAATGCTGCATTTAGACCAAACACGATTGTTGGTGTAATCGGGTAGGCCGAAAAGTCATAACCGGGGGTAAGCACCCCTGATCTTAGAGAGACTTCGGGATCAAGGCCGGAATATTTCGTCCAGGTAACTAAGTTCTGCGCCGCAACGTTTAAAGTTAACCTGCTTAACAGTGCCTTTTGTATCCACCGCTTTGGCAAGGAATAGCTCAGTGCAACTGTTTTTAGACGAAGAAATGAACCATCCTCTACAACTCTTGATGAGTGCACGGTAGGCCCTTGGCCACCAGCTCTGAAATTTTCATTGGTTGGATTCTCCGGTGTCCAGCGGTTAGCATAACTTGCATATTGGTTAAGATTACGCCGG
Source organism: uncultured Pedobacter sp. (assembly GCA_946478755.1). The sequence goes on from CAMLDJ010000017.1 coordinate 5,656, forward strand.
CCATTACTATTGCCTTCAAAAGTGAGACGATTGGCATTGTAAATGTCATTTCCTACTGACCATTGAAAAAATGCATTCAAACTGAAGCCCTTATAATTAAAATTGTTATTGAACCCGCCCATATATAATGGCTGCCCCCGTCCGATAACGGTCTTGTCATTAGGATCTATGATGCCATCTCCGTTTAGATCTTTATACTTGATATCTCCCGGCAATATCGCACCTCTTTGGGCCAGGGTTCCATTACTTGGCATATTGCTTTTAAGCACATAAGTACCTGGGGCAGGATTTTCAAAATCTGCTATCTGGTAGTTCCCGTCCCAAACATAACCGAACATCATTCCCGCAGGTTTACCTATTTCAGCTATATATAACGCAGTATTAAACTGTGATTCAAAACCTGTAGCATTAGTTTTTAAGCTCGTTTCCCCATCCGAAAGTGCAAGGATTTTGTTTTGGTTGAATGAGATGTTGAAATTACTTTCCCAGGAGAACGACTTGGTTCGGATGTTAACCGTGTTTAAACTTAACTCCAATCCTCTATTTTCAAGTTTACCTATATTTTTATAAGCAGCGCTAAAGCCGGTTGACGTAGGTAATTTGGCATTGATAAGGAGATCATTTGTGGTTTTCTTGTATAAATCAACAGTGAAAGCAACGCGTTCTTCAAAAAGCCCGAGCTCATAACCAATATCTATGGAAGTCGTTTTTTCCCATTTAAGATCCGGATTTACAACAGAAGAAACATAAACACCACTAATTGGTGTGCTATTGTTAAATCCATAAGCATTGTCCAGGTTTTGAGTTAAACGCGGGTACCAGTCAAAATCGCCAACCCGGTCATTTCCCACAATTCCAAAACTGGCTCTTAACTTAGAATTCGAGATGAAGTTCAGTGATTTCATGAACCTTTCCTCATGCATATTCCAGCCCGCAGAAGCCGCTGGAAAATAGCCCCAGGGCTTACTGAACTTAGAGGATGCATCGGCTCTCAATGTACCTGATAACATATACTTTGATTTATAGTTGTAATCCCATCTGGTAGCATAAGAAACCCTGGTATTTTCAGAACGTGATGACGACTGGTTAAAGGCAAGGCCTTGTTCGATACCGGCCATTCCCAGGCTTTCATTAGGAAGCAATCTTCCGCCGTAGCCATTGGCATATCTATCCTCCTTGTTTAAGCTAAAAAGTGCCAGACCCTTTAGCGTATGGTCCTTATTGAAAACCTTGACATAATTTAGTGTATTTTCGTTAGACCAGCTGTGAACATTACTGTTTGATACCGAGCCGTTTATTCCATTCTTATTATTTATATTGTAAGGACTACCTTTTGAGGTCTTTGAATTATAAAACTGATCAACTCTGATATCCCTAAGGTTTACTCCACCGGTAATTTTAAGTGTTAAGCCACTTAAAATGTCATACGAGCCGAAAGCATTGGCAATTAAATTATTGGTATATCTATAGTTGTAGGTATTTTCGAGATCGGAGACTGGATTAATACGGTAATCGCCAGAAATCATCGCCTCTTCATCAACATCATCGAGCAAGGTAGCGGGATCTATATAGGGCGGAGTCACCGGCCTGTATCCCCAAACTCTGTACAAGGAATAGCTCGACAGCGATACCTGTCCAGCATCGCTTGCACTGGGATTGGTAGATATGATCTGTCCATTTTGTGTAACCCCACTGTAGGTGCCAGTAAAACCTATCTTGATTTTTTTACTGATATTATGATCCAGGTTTAATCTGGTTGTATACTTGTTGAGCCCGGTATTTACAACTGTTCCGTCCATATTGTAGATCGAGCCTGACAAAGCATAGCGAGTCTGTTCACTTCCCCCTCTGATAGCCATATCATACTTCTTTACCGGACCTTTTCCAAAAACGTAATCCTGCAGGTCAACACCCTCTACTCCCTTATAATAATCTAAAGGTGTGTTGGCAATATATTCTGCTGCGCCAACCTGTCCTGGAAATCTTTCATTCTGATACTTCACAAATTCATAGGGACTCATCAATTCAATATGCTTTGCTTTTAGGTTCTGACCATATGAAGTATTAAAAGTTATTTCTGCTTTACCACTTTTGCCTCTTTTTGTCTCAATAAGTACAACACCATTTGCGGCTCTGGAACCATAAATTGCGGCTGCCGATGCATCTTTAAGGATCGTCATTGATTCAATATCATCTGTATTCAGTGAGTTGGGATCAAGATCCTCCATAGGATACCCATCTATTACAAATAAAGGAGAAGTACTTTGAGTAAGTGACCCGGCTCCCCTCACGGTAATTTGAAATGAACCACCTGGTTGCCCATCGCTTGCAGAGACCTGAACCCCGGCTACACGGCCTGCCAGTGCCTCCACGAAAGACCCTACAGGAGCTTTTGCCACATCGCTCATATTAACTACTCCCACGGCACCAGTTAAATCCTTTTTCTGAACAGCCCCATAACCGATGATTACCGTTTCTTCCAGTGATTGTGCGTCTCCGACCATGACAATATCGATTGTGGTTCTGGATCCAACTGTCACTTCCTGGGTTTTTGATCCTATAAAAGAATAAATCAGCATATCTGTACTTTTTGCCGGAATGCTGTATCGCCCCTCGTTGTCCGTAGATACAGCTTTTTGTGAACCTTTAACTTTAACGCTTACCCCTGGAAGCGGCAGGCCGTTCGGAGCCTCGGTAACTGTACCCTTAATTATTTTCAAATCTTGTGAGAAAACCTGCCCCGGGACTAACGTGACAAGTAAAACTGCCATGAGGAATCCCCATTTGGGAATTCGCCATGAGCTTTTAATGTTGGTGTAAATTTTCAGCATGGTATGTGGTTTAATTTTAAGTTTTTAGGCTATAACACATTATCGTGTGCGTACCCGGTAAATAGATATCGGCGTCCTGTATATGATGTGGTTCATTGGTTTTTACTCCTTTTTGTAAGCTATGATTTATTAAAACAACAATTTATCGTTAACACTGCTGTGATGAAGCGCCGTATCGATAAATTTATATGCCTCCAGTCTTGTTTCCGGAGGGAAGTCGTGCCCGGCATCAGGATACCGCACCTGGAGATGGCTCTCTGCATTAAAGAACTTATAAACTCCAGACACATTCGCAATCCCTTCTTTCACACCCTTAACATCAAAATTTGCATCTCCTATTGGCGAGTTGGAAAAAAAAGGCCTTGGAGCCAGGGCGGCTATTGCCCCATCAAAATTAAATGGGACCTTCGCAGCATCAAGATCATATTTATCCCTTATGAGCGGCATGTACCTTGTTTGCGCCCAGGGGCCCAGTTTCCCTCCGTGTTTTTTAGACACCTCCTCTCCTGCATTATAATGCTCCATTAGCGTCCAGCCGCAGCTGGATACAATTACTTTTATACGAGGGTCAAATGCGCCAACAAAAATTGCATTATGTCCACCCAGGGAATGGCCGATTACCCCGATACGATCGGGATCAACATCTGTTCGCGATTGCAACAGGTCTACACACCGCATGTGGTTAAATATGGCCTTCATGGTTCCCGACTGGTAGCGGTCACATTCAAAATCATAATTTTTTAAATCCCCAAAGCTTGGATAATCCGGGGCAATGACCACATAGCCCCTTTGGGCAAGCTCTTTGGCATAGGCCCGGTTGGGTTTTGTATCAATACCACTGACTGCCAGTTTACCAAGTCCACTGGTACCATGGAGAACCAGCATGGCAGGCAGCTTTTTCAGCTTTCCGACTTGCTTCGGAATGTATAAATGGGCAGGAAGGGTTTCATTCTCAACCACAGTAAACCGAATGGTGTAACGCACATGATCAGCTTCGCTAACGCTATCTATTAACTGTACCTTTAAATCGGGCAGATTTTTACGATCGGGCAGTTTACCCATTGCCTGCTCCATACCTTCGAGGATTTGCTGTCGCTTCCGCTGCCAATCGGGCAGGTGCTTGACCATAGTGGATTTTCCAGATCGATCCATAAAATAGAGCAGACTATCCTTCAGTCCGCCGCCACCACCACTGCATGTGGCGGGCAAGTTTACAGCGTGGCTATTTCTTCCGGAGAAGATTACCATTAATATTGTAACAAGAAGCTTTGTGGTAAAATCCATGATCTTCATAATAACAATCTTATTTCCCGATATAAACAACCGCGTCAGCTGCATTTTTGTATTTACGGTTACGTACCCTAATATACATCAATGTTTTTAAAAAACAAACCTAAATCATATTATTTTATCATTAACGCTGTGTAAATAAAGACTTTATACCGATTTAGAGGGCTTCAGGCCTATACACTCAGCATTTCGGCATAAACTTTCATACCATTTAAGTTAACATCAATAATGGTATAGCCGGTTTTCGACTTATGCGTCAGCACTTCTTTGTGTTCATCGCCCAGTTCCGGACTCATTATCTTCAGATCCGGAAGCTTTAACTTAGCAGTATTGATCTCGAACTGCAACGCATTGTTCAGAATTTTTGAGCCGATATCTGCCAGAATGCTAATGCCTGCATTGTCTTTGATCACCGGGTGCGGAATACCAGTGAGTGCGGTATTCATCAAATGGATAACGGGCTTGCCATGATAGGTTCTTACCCTGGCTACCCAGCCTTTTTCTCCTGAAATCTGGCGCAAAACAGGCTTCAAAAATCCTTTATTAATCATTTCAGCCAACACGTCTGATTTCGTTATAGAGCCTGTAATCACCAGATTTTTATAATCTGTGTTGATCAATTGGTCTGATAAGGGATTTGTCCGCTTAAAACCTTTCTCATCATGCGTACCAAAAGGAAAAGATATCCATGCCTTGCCACCAGCAGTAAGATAGGATTGAATGGCTTTAAACTGTAGTTCAGAGACACAACCTACCCCATCCAGAATTAAAGGGCTTGCTTCTCTCCTCAACGATGCGGAGTCTGCAAGCTCTTCATACCGTACAAAACGATAACCAATGTTGTTTTCAAGCAGCTTTTTTGACCAGGCCTTTGCATGATCCCAATGCTCCAAACCATCTGTCCCTTTCCATCCGTTATCTTTACAAAACTTATTATTTACAACTCTGACTTCAACTAAATCCTTCCCGTCCTGAGGTTTAAGATCGTTGTGTTTGACTTCCCATAAATTGGAAGGTCGTATCACATCCTCCATTTCCATCGCATCAGCAGGATCTTCTTCAAGCCTTTGGTTGTGTGTGCTGCTCCAGTTGGCAACACCCCAGAACCGGCTCAATGCCCAGCCCAGATAACCACCTTTTTCATAGATGGTATAACTTAAGGCCATAGCGGGTGCATTGCCCCGTTTATCAGCAATATCTTTTTGGTTCAGTGCCTCTGCATCCATTTTTACCCAGTCAACACTCTTCACATTGGTACCCACGTTTTCGAGCATAAAAAAATCAAGGTGCGGGGCCATTTTTTCCAGGTCAAGCGAAATGCCGTTGAGTGCAATAGGCCCGGTGCTGGAGCAACAGGACATCAAGGGTTTATCGCCGACAATATTCTTGATCATTTTAACATGATCTACGATCACATCAGTTTTCATTCTTAACCAATCTCTGAATGCAGGATTTTCATAATTACCCCACTGCAGCATCGGCTTTTTCACATCCCCCCAGAATTCCTTTTCGCCAAAGGCAGGAATTTCATGCCCATAATCTTTTTTAAACCGCTCCCGGCAGTACTTACAGCCGCAAGTGGTAAGGCCTGAATAGTCGCACATGTCATCTACTTCTATTCCATCCAGGGGAACTTCCTTGAAAAGTCTTTCCAGGTACTTTGCATGCATATTCAAAAAGCCTGGGTTATTGTGGCAAAAGGTTTCCATCTGATATTGCCGGGCGTATCCCCTGCTCCCGTCACGAATATCTACTTCGCAGATATCCTTAAAGAAATATCCCTCATATTGCGCAAATTCGGCGGCCTTCGCGTCATGGAACAACAGCACATGATGCCGCTGGCCACGATGCAGTTTCCTGAATTCCTCCTGCCCGCGGGGTCTTTCCACATGGTTGCAGGAATAATGGTCCATAAATTTGATATCGTATTTGTGGAGCTCATCGCATACATTGGCCATGTAGCCATGCAGCTGACCAAAATAATTAGAAAAATCGAAACGGATATGCCAGCCATAGTGAATGGCCATGTCTATTTTAGCTTCAGCAAAGGCAGCGGCCCTTCGCTTTATATTGTCTACAACCTTTTTTTGTGACCATTGCAGGTCTTCTATCGTTACCCACCAACTGGCAGTCCGGCGCGGAACGAATGGTACGGAAGGCCCCTGGCTTCGGGGTAAGGTCAATTTTCTGGGATCGGCAGCAACCGATTCGGAACCATAAGCATGAGCAGAAGAAAAGCTATCTGCCAGCACCAGTCCGAAACCGGTTAACGACATCTTTTTTATAAAGTCCCGGCGATCATTTGTATGTTTCATTGATGTTGTTTATGCGATTTAAATACTACGAACCAATTCAATAAAAATAATTCAGACACTCCCCGTATATCCCTTGTTCTGAAGTTGATGATACTAATATAATAACAATTGTGTACGTTACCGATATTAATTTAAAAAAAATTATATTTGTTTATTCAAGCGCAGTTCCGGCCCTAATTATCTGATACAATTAACCTTAAGTCAAACACGATGAACAATATTGGAATTTTAATGGCAATGGCCTGCATGACCTGTTGCATACCGCCCGACGGGGTAGAGATTTCGCGCAGCCGTGCAGATCACCTGATCTCCATGCTACCAAAAGACGACCCCTGGGAACGGATGCCTGATGCCAGCAGTATTGCCTGGCATGAATCAGCTACGCTGAGTACCCTTGTGAGTATGTATGAGGCTACAAATGATTCCAGATATCTGGAAGACCTGGCCAGAAGGGGCGATCGATTGCTGGCTCACAGGGATGACAGACGAGGGGTAACTGATGGGTCAGGAAAAAGCAGACCTGCCTGGAGCATGGGTTTCAAATATGTAGTTGCAAAAGGGCAGCTGCAGGACAAAAATGGCAAACCGGTGATCAGCATCCGTTCAACACCCTATTCCAACAACCAACTTACACGGGTGAAAATTTTACCATCCGGATCACAACCGGAAAGGTTTACTCTTAAGGTGAGCAATGCGTATTGGAAACGGGAGGAAACGTTTGCCGATGTAAGTATGGATGCTACCGACACCCGTTTTGTTGAAAAAATAGTAAACGATCCGATGGCGCCTTATTCTTCAGCGGCCGGAGTCTATACCGATAAATCGAATCTGATTTCTATAAGTGTTACAGACAACAGGACTCCGGCATCCCAGATCATTACACTTGACCCGATTCCGCTGGCCTATATGGGCTACATCGGAATTATCTATACCCCCCTGCTCCGCTTTGCCGAATTGGTGAAGAAGCGCCCTGAAGTCGGTCACTTACTTCCGGTCGCAACGCGTTTCATTAGGGCGGCCGAGGAATCCTATGCGGATGCTTCGGGAAGACTTTGGCGAAATGGCCCTGGTCAGGAAGAAGGTTATTATTTGACCTGCGAAAAGGGAGAATCTTTTCCGGCCGACAATGTAGGCGCTCCTTTTAACTATCTGGGCCGGCATGTGTGTGCAGAGCTGTCCCTGTACCGGCTAACAGGAAAACAGGCCTACCTCGAAAGATCCAGAAAAATGTGTAACCTATTAAAAAACAGGCTGCAATACAAACCGAAAACAGATTTGTATGTATGGAATTATTGGTACGAACCAATGACTACAAAAGGCTGGGTTCCGGAAGACCAGCTTTCGTCTAATGTGAAGTATTTTAGGGGTGCTGCCCATGTAGAAGACATTTCTCATGGTGCATTAGATATTTCCATGATCGTTGCAGCACAGGAAGCGGGAATTGTTTTTGACCAGCGGGATGTGAAACGCTTTGCGAACACCTTACTGGTAAATGTGCTGACGGCTGATCGAAAGGGAGTAAAACGAAAAGTGGATGGGGGTGCCGAACATCCTGCGTATTTCCAGGCGCTTCATGGCTGGCTCGACCTGGCCGGAGCTAATCCAGAAGTTTACCATGCCATACGCCAGACTTACCTGAACAGGGATGAGGAAAGTCTGGCGATCTGTGCCAACCTGTTAAAATGGGAGCGTAAACTTAAGCACATCCGAAATTAAATGCCCATAAACTTTTTGGCATTCCCCGATCTCAAAAGCTCTTTGGTGGCCTCATCGGCTTCTGTATCACGCAGTGATTCTATTCGCAGCTGCCCCGTGAGGTAATCCAGAATAGGAGCATGCGTACCAAAGGCAAATTTGTCTTTCCCGTAATTTTTTATAAAATCAGCCATATTGGTAATTGACCTCCCTGAAGTATCAATGATTAAATTCGCTTTTTTTACGAGATTCATTTCTTCTTCGTTCAAGGCCGCATTATTGGCAAAATTCAGGATCATGTATTTTGCATCGGGAACAGCTTTTACAATTGGAAGGATACTTTTCATGTTCCATTCTGGTTTAGGCGTACCGACCACATAATCAATATCCATCCAGGAGCGCTGCCTGCTGTCTACCATCCTGAAATTGAATGCCACGGGCAGTCCAGAGTCACGAACACGTTTCACCAGTTCTACACAAGCGGGATCTACGATATCAAAATCGTGGTATTTGGGATAGATGCGAACCCCTTTAAACCCTAGCTTGTTCACGCACACATCCAGGTCGTCTTTCCATCCGGCGTATATAGGATTAATTACCGCAAAAGGAATAAAGCGATCCCGAAATCGCTTGTTTGACCTGATCTCCTCAATCAGTTCTTCATTGGCCGACTGGGTATTTTTATAAAAAATACCATTCAGGTTGCTAATTACCGAAATATCAACTCCAAATTTATTCATTCGTTCCAGCAATGCTGCACAGGTATTGTATTTGAGCTGCTGAAATGGCCAGTGGCCAACATATGCATTTATATCAATCAACATGATGACCTCCTTTTCTTAAAATATTGTTAAAGTTTTCAAAGAATATCTTCTTCCGTTGTGCTTCATTTAAGTTAGAAGCCAGAATTTTGCCCACACTCTGGTAGTAACAGTTATCAGAACCGAAAAGAAGCCGGTCTTCGCCCAGCTGCTGAAGGGCAAAATTGATCATATGCTCTTCATTGTTACTTCCGGAAGTATCCACATACACATTCGGACTGTTCTTTAAAGCTTTACACATATACTCCCAATCGCCCCCGCCGCCAATGTGTGCATGCTGGAACATCGCTTCAGGATATCGTCTGGCAATCTCCACAAAATCTTCTGGGATGGACACGTTTTTAGGCTTGTTGCCATTGTATTTCATGCGGTAACCTCCAACCCCAAGCTGCGTTTCAGCATGGGTATGGATGATCATTTTCAGGTCGATCATTTTTTCCACAATGGGATAGAACGCAGGGTCGCTGATTTTTGTCTGATAATAAGTTTTGGCCCCCACCATTCCCTGATCAACGCAGCGCCTGATCTCATCAAGCGACGCTTTCAGATGAACCGGGTTAAAGGTGAAACTCCCTGTAAACCGATCCGGGTAGAGCTTCATCACCCCCAGAATAATGTTGTTGTGATCGATAAATGCTTCCGGACTGGCATCAGGAATGCCTTTGATCAGCTTGGTTACGGGTTTGGAAAGGATCAGCTTCCGGATATTAAACCGTTCTGCATAATCGATGAGGATCGCTGCAAACTTTTTTTGAGCCACCGGATTACTGTTCCCCAGGTCAACATGCACATGCGCATCTATCTTCGGATACTTCAACATCTCTTTTACGATATCGTATTTAGCTGATGTCGGGCCTGACGTAATCTGCACGGCCGTGTCTTTTGAATTGATTCCAAAAAGACTTTCTGTTACCAATAGTCCTGCTGCCGAAAGTCCGGTGCCGGCTAAAAATTTTCTTCGGTCCATTTAAATTTATTTACATTAAAAAATTTCTGCCCGACTTTTTGAGGATGTTGTTGTAGTTCTCAAAAAACACTTTATTCTTCTGTTTTTCACTGAGATTTGACGCGAGGACCCTACCGACACTCTGATAGTAGCAATTGTCCGATCCGTAGAATAATCTGTCCTCTCCCAGGATGCTCATAGCACCATCAATCATGTTTTCCGGATTATTACTGCCCGAGACATCCACATAAATATTGGGATGATTTCTAAACGACTTGCATGCATACTCCCAGTCTCCACCACCGCCAATATGTGCGTATTGAAACATGGCTTCGGGATATCGCCGGGCGATGTCTACAAAGTCCTCGGGAATGGATGTATTTGGTTTGCTTTTGCTATCATATTTCATCCGGTAGCCCCCAAAACCCAGCTGGCAATGCGCATGCATGTGAATAATCATTTTTAAATCAATAAACCGCTCTATGATCGGGTAAAAAAGTGGGTGGTTAATTTTAACCTGGTGATATACTTTTAAACCGACCATGCCTTCGCCAATACAGCGTCTGATCTCTTCCAGTGATTCTTTTTGATAATTTACATTGAGCGTAAGCTGCCCTGTGAACCTCTCGGGATATTGCTTCATCACTTTGATCACTAGGTTATTGTAATTCCTGAAATCATCAGGCCGGCCCTCACCACTTGTAATGGGCCTGGAAATGATCATTTTGTTGATCCCAAATTTCTCGGCAAATTCTATATTCCCTTCCGGCCCTCCATCAAATAAGTGAACGTGGTTGTGTGCATCTATTTTCCTGTATTTCAAAACCTCGTTCATGATGTTGTAACGGCTTTCCGCAATGGCTTCAGGAGAACTTTGTGGTTCGGAGACCGAAGCCTGTCCTGAGCCCGGTCCGGAAAGCATTATTCCTGCAGTTGAAAGCGCCGTTGCCCTGATGAATTTCCTTCGGTTAATCATATTTTACAACAGTGTTTTTAATAAAATCAAGTCGACTGGTCGTATTCAATGTGTTAATTCTTTATCAGCCTTAAATCACCTTCCATTATCTTTGTCCTTCAGCTGGGGTTAACAATTTATTCAGTGTATAGCAGATCAACTTATTCGCCAACGGTGTTCCGTCATCCGAAGTGATCCCATCCAATTTCAATTCATAAACATAACCCGGTTTTAACATTGCTAATTTCAGAGAAACCTTTTTCCGGTCAGCTGAAATTTTCACAGCAGTAACACCAATATCCCGCACATCCTGTTGCACTGAATTATCGGCGCTTTCGTTCTTAACTTTCCGCTGATATTTATAATAGTAATGCCTAAACTTGTAATGTTCAGGGTTTAATGCCCCTGCTTTGCTTAACGGCTGTGTAAAGGTTAAATCGAAGCCCTCATTGGTCAGGTTCATGCGGTAAACATCAACAGGTGTTTTGCCATTAAAAACGATCCGCTGAATACCGATATCGCCGCTCCATCCATAGGCAATCTGTCCCACCCATAAACTTCCGTCGGGTGCAAAGGCAAGGCGGTTATTTCCTTTTCTCAAGCCATGCCCATCTATAAATGGGACACAGGCTCCCTGTAGTTCGCCCTGCACCTTTTCCAGCATTACCCGCACAATCCGGTCCCTGTTCATCTCTCCTATAAATAATTGCCCCGCAAAAGGCCCGAATTTACCCCTTGTTGCATCGCAAAGTGGCTGGGAGGGGGAATTGGCCATGATACCCTGCGGAAACAGCACAGCGGCTTTAGTACGCATGCGTTCCAATTCCTTTATGGGCATGGCAAAAGGATTTTTACCTTTCCAGTCTTTGTTCCACACCAGGCTCGCTGGATGGCCATAAAATTTACCTTCCTGAACATGGTACAAGGTGCTGGTTTCCACCCAGTCGCTTTGGTTATCGGTCACGAATAAGTTCCCTTCCAGATCAAAGCCCAAACCGTTAGGAGAGCGCATTCCTGAGGCGTAAGGATGAAGCGTCCCATCTGGTGTGAGCTTCATTACCCAACCCCTGTAGGGAACTACAGCATACATTTCATAAAGCCCAGGTTGAAGGTCCCTGCCCAGCGGATTAAACTTACCCCTTAGTTCCTGGCTAACGGTCCCACCTGGAGAAGCCGTATTCAGGGCAATAAAAAGATTACCTTTTTTGTCTTTGGCAGGTCCATAATTAAATTCGTGATAATTCCCCGAAAGGCCGAAATCGTCTGTTACTTTCTCATATAGATCAGCCTTTCCATCTCCATCTGTATCTTTAATGCGTGTCAATTCAGGCCGCTGCATGACAATAACTTCAGAATTGCTGACCGCCATAATGCCCAGGGGCTCATGTAAACCATCAGCAAACAAAGTCCATTTTTTTGTCTCAGGTTGATAGATCATTACTTCTCCCCGAATAAAACAAGCAACTAAACGGCCGTCCGGTAAAAAATCGATCCCCCCTGTCTCGCTGGTCAGTCCTTCAGGCATCTCAATGGTCTCTATCGTATAAGCGTCCCCTGCCTTTTTTTCTTCAACAGGAAACGCACCGATGAACAATAGAATTACGGCCGCAGCACCAGTTATTATTCCTGATTTCATATCATCTTCTTTTTTTGTTATAAACCAATGGATAACTGGTGATGGTTACAGAGAATTCACTGGCCTGTTGCGGACTAAGCTTCAGTTTTCCCTTATCCCAGACCCCCGAGGAAACCTCATAGCTTTCTGATTCATTATTGGCGCCACAGGCAAACCAAACCGTTTTAGGGGCATCGGGGATCCGGAATTTACGGATCAGTCCTTTTCCATCTTCTTTAGGCAAAATCAGTTCATATACATCAATACCATTGAGGGTATAATGAAATTCGGGATACTTGTTCAGCAAACGATAACCCTTATAATCTACCACAGGAATATCATCTGGTTTGCCAATACGAAGCGGATAAGCGGTGACATCCCGATAAAAAATTGTGCCGACAACTTTAGCCACTGCATCTGCATGGCCTTTCCAAATGGCAGTATTGTCTACAAAGCCACCTTTCCAGGCATATCGTAGTCTGCAGGCACCTGCATCCCAGCAGTAAGATAATTCGAGTGGCAGACTTACCGCGATGGCAGCCGGCCCGGCATCATCCATAAAAATACGATACAAATAAGGCGGAACAGGTATATAGGGATGCTGAGCTAAGGTTTTCTGCGGCTGCTGCATTTTATGCATATCGTGTTGATCTGCTGCAAGCGCATGATCTTCCTGTCGGGATGCCGGAATATTCGGATCAGCTTTTAGATCAGGCATTTTTCCCTCAGCGTTGACATACATTACCCCGTACATCACAAAACCATGACCCGGGAAAGTGCATACATAGGGATAAGCACCAGATCGCGCAGGAGCATTAAATACAAGCGACCTGGTTTGTTCAGGAGATACCACGGGGATAGCCCACAATACCTGCGGCGATTTGGGCACATAATTCATTGCAGGCCCCTTCTCTTCGAGCCGTAGAGCAGCTTCAACCACGTTTAACCTGGCCCCTGGCTGTGTGATTAACAGGTTATGGCTCATGTCGTCCGTGTTGGTAAAATTTAGCCTGATTGCAGCTCCAGGTTTTACAGTAAACCGTACCAAATCAAACTGGAGGCCAGGAAGCACTTTTAAATCAATCGTGATGACCGGTTCTGGCGTTACCTGACACACCGCATATTTAACCGGCAAAACAAGCAACAACAGTATAAGCCTGATTCCTGAAAACATATCTCTCAATTAATGATCAACGCGCTTTTTCTTTAACAACTCCAATCATATCTATGCAAATGCCTTTGTCCTCTAAGCCAACGCCCTTTACTTTCGCCTTAGAGGCAGCAGGCGGGCTATCGGCCTTATAGTATCTTGGCCTGATTTCATTTAATTCGTTGCTGGTGCTATCGTTGCTGACATAATAGGTGGCCTTGGCCAGGTGACTGAAATCTGTACCTGATTGCTTTGCAATGTTTTCCATCGCCGTAAATATTCCGGCTACTTCCGCTTTCGCATCATTGACATTTTCACCGTATAACGACGAAAAATATACTTTTTCCCCATAGTTTACCCTGGTTACCTTCGCATATACCGGCGAAGCCGTCATTCCAGGAGGGGTAATAAAATCAATCTGCTTTACGGGCTTTTGTAAGCCAGCGGGAGTCGCAGCAATCAGCTCAATTTCAATAACAGGGCTGGTACTCAGCCAGTCTACATATACTGTTGGCGGAATGGTAAGCCCATCAAAAAAATCAGCCATTTCCTTTTCCACGATTTTAATGTCAGATGCGGGACATATGAACGATTTAATCTGGACAATAGCTTCTTTTTTCAGTCCCAAATGATGTAAAGTTGATTCCAGTTGTTTCAGAGTCTCCCTTGTTGCTTCAGCAATCTTACCCTTTGCCGCCTGTCCGGATACATAAACCACACCACCGGCAGGCAAAACACTCACATGTGCTTGCTGCTGCTGTGCTCTCCAAAGCCCTGCGGGTTTGAGGTACTCCAGTTGCTTACCTGAGGTTGCAGCTACCGCAATTACATCCATACCTATAAGTGCATCAGGATGGGTCAGATCGCCCACTACAAAACTAACTGCGGGCCTTCTACCCGGCTTAAAACGGCTCCTAAGAAATTGTTTAACCTTAGGCATCAGATCTGTACGTGCAATACAACTGTTAATTTTAACAAGCCGGTCAGGATCACTGCCCGCAGCTTTCAGCGCAATGCCGATGTTTTGAAAAACCTGTTCCAGTTGTTTTTCCAGGTCATTCCTGCCCACCAGGTTACCATTTTTGTTTAAGGGCAAAAACTGAGAGGTGTGTGCCAGGGGCACTTCATTTACCACGACCGCTGATGAACCATCGGTTGACTCAGCGTTCCCGATATATCTAATAGCCAAAGCAGATTTGTTGGTTCTAAATGATGACGACCGGTTATCCTGTGCAGACACAGGAAAATAACCGCTACTTAAAAATAAAATTAAAAGTATGTTCTTCATCTCAAGCATTTTGAAAACTAATTGTTAATTGGTGCCCAGTAAGCGCAATAGCCTTCCGCGCGAACGGGTCCTTTAAATAGGGCACAGCCACCACAGGCTTTTCCTTTTCCAGGTATCAGGTACAGCGCACAATTACCGCAGTGGCTGTCCTCAATGGGCGATTTGTTTACATAGGCCAGTTTTTTTCGCTTGGCCAACTCGGCCGGGCTAACCCCTGTCATGTCATCACAGGGCTCTTTTGCCTTCCTGATCGTATCCCGGGCAGCGTGTTTAAGTTCATCATTCAAGATGGCCTCGGGATCTTCCTGAGCATTAAGCCTGGTTTTGTCTTTCGCCATTGAGGGTATTGAGCCGGAGCCGAGTAAAAGGGCACCACCAAAAAACATAGAGCCCAGGTATATCGATTTACTTATAAATTTTCTTCGTGAACAGTTATTCTCTTTCATCAATATCATTTAATGGTTTTGAAGCCGAATAAATAGGCTTCCATATTTACTACAATTAATTAATACAGTTCCTGTAATTTTAGAATGGAGGCTTTAATTGTCTCAGCCGAATCTGTTTTGATATTCCCTGCTGTCACCTTCAGTCCGGCATTTGAAGCGCCGGCTTTACTTAAACCTTTTTTTAATCCATTTAACGCAGCAGACTGCCATTTATCCTTCGCCATTACCGGTTGTGCAATCAGCTTCAAGTATGCACTAACCTCTTCTTTTTTATTTCTCGAACCGATAATAGCCGAGAGATCGCCAAGGAAAGTCAGCTTCCAGGCTTCTTCATTTTGAAAGAAAGTTCCGGATGTGCTTAGCGCTTTGAGCAGATCTGCTGATGAACCAGCGTTAGCACTCAAAACAGCCATTCTAAACCAGGAGTCCTGCCCATATTTCTCCGCCACTTTTGCCAGGGCAGGAGCCACCTCAGCCCCATTAAACTCGCCAAGGCTAAGTGCTGCCTGAAAGGCAACCCTATTTGCCGGATCATCAATTTTCTGGATAACCAAAGGCAGGCATTCAGGGAAACGTTCGGCCAGTATCAACGCATTTTCACGTACCCCTGGTTCCCTATCCTGCAGCGCCTGTTTTACAATCTGGGTATTCAGCGCATTTAATCCTTCCAGTACATATAGGGCATGCAGCCTGGCTTTACCATCTTTGCTGGTCGCAAACAATGCTTTTACTGCAGGTATTGCTGATTGATCAGCACGTTCTATCAGCAAACGGTGTGCAGTGTTTCTCCACCAACCATTAGGATGGCCCAGTACTGCCACCAATTTAATGCTGCTGGTGTTTTTCAGGTTAACCGGTACATTTTTAACAGCGGCATTGCTCGGCAATACGCGGTAAATACGGCCTTTATCACTTCCGGCCATGAAATCCATATCTGCTTTCAGCTCATCAGGAATAGAAACAGGAGTTTCAATATGCTGCCTGTAATAGTCAAGTACATATAAATACCCGTCTGGCCCTACGGAAAATGTGATGGGACGGAACCAGGTATCAGTAGAATATAAAAACTCTTTGTCTTTCTCCTGGGCACCACGCTTTGCGATCATTAGCGGACTTTTCTCATCCGGGCTTAGGATATCCCTGTGTACCAGATTTCCAGACACATCTGCAGTGAAGATATTGCCATAATATGCTGCCGGAAGGCCATCACCATTATAGATCGTTCCGCCAGAAGCGCCTGTAAAGCGATCTTTTTCATATTCAACCCTATTCATATTGGCTTCCTGATACATTTTATTGCGTTGTTTGGTACGCTCAGCACGCCAGTATGGGGCATCGGTTTTCTGAAACATGATCTCTTCATGGTCGGAAATACTTACATTGAATTTTGAGGTCGGAAGATACGGATGCCGGTGTGTATAGCGCCATGGAATAACCGCCTGTTGCAGGTGTATCGAATTCTCGGTAAAGAAACGATGCCCCCAATCGTTTATGGTCTGACCAAACTGACCCGGGCCCGTTTCCAGTTCAAACTGGTTTCTATCCAAACGGAACCTGAAATCGGCTCCCCGTACAGCAATGGGCGGAGCCCCTGGAGTTTTGCTAAAAGTAACCATACCGCTTTGTCCGCGGTTATTTGCATAGATCCAGTTGTCAACACCAAAACGCAGGCTCGTTACCTGTGCTTCTGAATTGTTCTGGAAAAAACCAGAAAAAAGAACCTCCTTTACATCTGCCTTTCCATCCCCGTTTGTATCTTTTAAATAAAGAATATTGGGGGCTGCTGTCACGATAATCCCACCCTTCCAGGGTAAAATACTGGTGGCCTCAGTTACGTGATCTGCAAAAACCGTAGACTTATCCACACGACCATCACTGTTGGTGTCTTTTAAAAGACGTATGCGCCCATTTCCCTTTCCCGGTTCAACTTCATAAGGATAATCTGGCATCTCTACCACGTAAGCATTGCCCTGCTCATCAAATTCCAAGGCCACCGGATCAAGCACATCAGGCTCGGCAGCGTATAGCTGAACCTTAAATCCATCCACAACTTTTAATTTGCTCATCGATTGCTCAGGAGAAAGGGGGCCAGGATAACGCTGTGCCAGACAAGTTGCACTGAGTAAAGTAAACAAAACGGATAAACGGATAGGTCTGCCAACAAAAACTCTCTTCATTTTTTATTTTTTTGTATGTCATAGAAAATCGCACAAACCGCCCTACTTAATTTGACAGGCTTTTTAGCCAGGAAAGAAGCACGTAACGGTAACGTACCCGTAAGTTAGGCAGTATATTCTTAATATTCAAATTTATTTTCTTAAAAAATACTGGACTAGCTTTTTAGCCGCCATATTTTATGCGTTGTAATTTTAAATCGGGCGCCTTCTTCAAAGTCGTATAGATAACCATGCTTAGGATTTGTTCCTTTATAGTCGCTGATAAATGTGATCGGCCCGCAATAAACTTTTGTAAACTTCCCTTCCCGTTTTACCTCCACAATGGAATAACAGGCATCCCGGCTGCCATTAGTTTCAATGATCAGTTGCTCCCCGTTCAAACTGCCATCTACCGGAAGCTCTATATCTACCATCAGCCATCCACCACCTTTCAGTTCCTTGTTCATTTTGACAACGTTTCCGGTTAGTGGTCCTGCCGACTTCAGACTCATATCTGTAGATCTTAAGCTGGTCCCATCAACCAGGATCCCCTCCATTGTTTTACCATTCTGTTGCCTGATATAACCCAGCGTTCCGTTCATGACTATGCCGTTTGGTAAAGTCATAATTTTGCCTGCTTCGGGATTGTACAAAATATAGTCAGTATCCCCATTCCTATGCGCTACCTGTAGTGCCGTCTGCATAGTTGTTCCGTTATCCAGCCTTTTTATGGTTTTTATAAAAGGATTGTGTTTATACGGTTCAAGTACCGTGATGAAGTTGCTGCTTAAATCTGCCGCAGCGCGATGCATTAAAACATAGCCCAGTTTTTTTGGATTGCCCGGTTTATTTTGTGGCGGATCGCCATCGGCCAATGCAACATCCTTTACCTGGCTTAGTGCATGCATACGCAGATGGACCTCATCTACCGTTTTAATCGTACGATAACCCGAATCAACCTTCCAATCAACCATAAACTGTTTCGGTGGATTTACATCTTTTTTAACATGGTACAAATGGGAATATCCAACCGGAAAGCCTTTTGCCAGCGTACCCTTAGGGATCTCTGCTCCAGCATAAGTTCCGTCCTGCTGATCGGTTAAATTCAAGCCTTGATTAGTGATGGCTCCCGGTGGGCCATGAAAGCTATATACATGGTCCCTTCCTCCCAACACCCGGAAGATGTCTACCGCATAAGCATTGCCAGCATCAGCACTTCCAATTAAAAGCATGGTACGACTATATTCTTTTATATCCGGATAGGCTTTTTTTCCATCAAGTTCAAACGCTCCAAAACCTTTCAGCTGCTTATACATCCGGGTGTGCCCGCCCCATATTTCCTTTTGCGGCTGCCCGTTTACAAACACCAGGTTATGCGAAAGCGTGCTTCCTGTCCATTCATTATTGCTGGGCCACCTTGTAGCGTACTCAGGGTATCCATGATCCGGCGCCAGCCAGTTGCCAAATGCGAGTAGATCGAAATTAAGCAGATCTGGATGGGCATGTTTTATGGTACGCCCAAAATTGCAAGCCAATCCAATGCCCGAAGATCCTTCCCCAATTTCCAGAGAGGCCATACCAAATCCGCTCATCAGGCCACCCTGGCCAGCCCTGACAGGTTGCTCTTCGGCAATACTTTTGATCTCCCGGCTCAATGCCTCAGGATCTCTTGAATAAATATCCATTCCCAGCCCATCTGCAGAATTTCCATTTGCACGGTAGGCCGCGATAGCCATTTGCGGATCACGTGTATAAAAATAGCCAAGAGCAATAAAATCAGGATCAACATAACTTGTGGAAACGACTCCTGTAGCGCCTGCATCACCTATATTAGGGATAGAAACTCCCAACACAGACATGCGGTAAGCAGCTATAAAAGTGGCGCTGAACTGGGGGAATTCTGCAAAAATATCATGCCTGGTATACCCCTTATAACCATTGAGCATTACTCCGAGTTTAGACACCAGATTTCCCCACATATAGGTATACCCTGGGGCACCTTCATCAGTAGTGCCGTCGCGGTCAAAATTACGGATCATCAGGCCCGGAATATCGCCCCCATCAGGCTTAAAAAGCCAGTCGAGCCATTCCGTAGCTTCAGGGTTGGTGTTTAAGGCAAGGGCACAGCTGGCTACCGTTAACTGATGCATGCCCTGGTTGCCGCGGATCTGTCTGGAAAATACCGCCTTTACCGCCGTACGCAGTATTCCATTGTCCACATTTTCTACAAACAGCTCCCGTGTCCCCTTAGCCTGGGGCAGTTTATATTTTTGGGATTGCATTGTCAAAAACAAATAAAGTGACGGATCATTTACCGTACCACTAATCATTTTATCATAGGCATCTGCAAATCGTTGTACCACATTGGTTTCCCAGATCGAGCCTTCAATTTTGCCTTTGTTACTGCCTCCGTCCGAATGGTACCAACCTTTTTTGGAGTAAGGCTCCCAATCCATATCAGGATATACATCTGCAATGCGGTCCAGTAAAATAGCTGCTTTATGGGCATAACGCTGGTCTCCGGTATATAAAAAAGCGTCTGCCAGTGCATCGAGACCGCTATAAAGATGACGCCAGTATTTCCAGGAGTAATATCCAATAAAGCGGTAGGAACGGCCTTTTTCGTTCACATAGCCAAACCCATCGTCTACGCCAAATTGATGCAGCGGATCTTCAGGATCAGGGTGCTCCAGGTTATACAATAACTTCCTTTCTGCTTTTGCAGGATTAAAAAGGCCACGGTCATCAATTCCACTTTTATAATACTTGCCAAAATCATTGGTAGGAAAAACGGCCTTGCAGGAAGGACAGGTTAATTTCCAGGGTTTTTGTTCAAAATCAGGGCTATAAGGGTAATTGCCATATTTCGAAATCTTGTGCCCGCATTGAAGACAACCCAGAAATTTAGGCCCATCGGTCAGTCTGTCGAAAGTAACATCAATACAGCGGGGCAGATCCTGTCCGGGAACCATATTCCAAAGCTCCTCATCGCTTTTAGACAACCAGGGCTTTGCCTGTACAACAAACCTGGCCCTCTGTTTTGCAGCCCAGTCATATCTTTCGCAATTGTTTCTTAAATTGGTTATTCTTTCCGCAGTGTAAAAACCGCCATAAATGCGGTTGCCATAGGTATCTATATACCCAGAAAACATCAGGGCAATAAATACATAGATCAGGTTGAGTTTTAGTTTCATCTTATGTGTGTGTTAAATGATAAACTTATGGTAATATCTTTCAGTAAATGATTAGCTCAACTCACTGCGTTAACGTTACCGAAAATAAAAATATAATTTAAAATTTAAAGCCATCCCATATCTTTTCTTTTGAAAAGAAACCCCGACTGTTAAGCAATGTGTACGTTAACCATAAGCAAACTTCGGATCCGTCACTATATCTGTGCAATAAAAAAGGGCACCCGATTTTCAGAGTGCCCTTATACGACAGCATTAAACTTAACCAAGTAGTTTGCAGATTATCCTCCGCCTTATTAATTTGTCGGTCTCGGATAAGCCGATAATGGTTTCTGATCCCACCAAACTCGTGTTTTCATATTATCAGCACCTCCCAATAAACCCAGGGCCGCATGATAAGCGTCCCTATTGGTGGTCACTTCTGTAGGCGGATAAATAACCCTTCTGGCCAGGTCTGTGACAGATAGATCGGGGTTATCTGATCCAATCAATGCATAACCTCTAGGATAGCCGGTTCGTCTGCGTTCTGCCCATGCCTCATAACCATCAGGATAGATGGCCAGCCATTTCTGGGTAATGATCTGCTCCAGCTGTCTCTCAAAACTACCTGTCCCATCAAATAGTACCGGAATATTGCTCATTGCCGGAGAATTCCATTTATCCGTTAAAGGCGAAGGCATGGTAATGGTATTTTGATAAGCGGTAATCTGTGGATTGGTTATCCCCGTAACATTTTGGGTGAGCGACAAGCTAATTCCGGTATTATAAAAGCTCTGGGGAGTACCTGTACCCATGTTCCAATTTCGTAAAGCTCCTTCTGCGCGTAAAAACGCAACTTCGGCAGCGGTCATCACTATAGTTGGATTTACGGTACCCGGACGTGGCGGGTTGCCAATCCATTGTGGCCCTACAAACGAAGTGCCCGGCGCTACAACAGCACCACGATCTGAAGCCGGCAAGCCATTGCGTAGCCCCGCGTACTGCCCTCCACTGGCAGCCGGCGAATAATATATATTTAAACGGGGATCATTATATCCTTTTAACGCGCTCAGCATGCTGCTGTTTGCGCGAAAATCATTTACAAGATAAGTAATGCGCGAAAGGATATTTGTACTGTTTAGGGTGGACATTACCCCGGCATTTTCGCTATTGGCTAAAATTACTCCATCAGCAATAGCCTTTTCAGCTTCGGTTTTTGCTTTAGGCGCATCCGCATAGGCCAGGCGCATAGCCAGCCTCAACCTTAAGGAGCTGGCAAATTTTAACCATTTTGCGGCGCTACCGGCATAAACCTGATCATAAGCGCCAAATGCGTTGCCGGAAGGGTTTTGTTTTAATACTTCAACAGCTTCATCCAGTGTTTTAAAAAAATCGTAGTAAATATCCTTTTGCGAATCATAAGCCACGCTGGTTTGCTGGTTACCAAACTGAGAATAGATAACCGGCCCAAAATAATCTGTCATGCGGTGATAGATCACCACACGCCATACCTTTGCTATGGCATTGGCCAATACCATGTTATTGGCTTTGGTTACATTTTCGGTTGTAAATTGCATTAATGCCGGTTTGGTATAAAAGTCTTTCCAGAAAAGATCTACCCAGGTTCCATTAGGCACATACCGTTCCGTACTAAAGGTGGCAACGTTGGTTGTAAAATACTGTGCAAACAGATGGGCGTGCAGATTTTCCTGTACCTGAATAAAGGCAGCGCCTAATCCAAAATACTGGGCATAGCCAAAAGCCTGTCCAACCGTCGCAAAATTGATCTCCTCTTCCGGCAGTTGATTTTCAGGGGTGTTGATCTCATCAAATTTATCCGTGCAGCTAGAAAGCACTGTGCAAAGGAGTAGAAATACAGCAAGTAGCTGGGATTTATAAGGGTTCAAAATTCGTTTCATATGCTTAAACTTTAAGGATAGTATGACTTAAAAATTAATTCTCAGGTTTGCGCCAAAGGAGCGTGTAGTTGGCGGAGCAAAGGACTGGAAACCTTCAGAGACAGTTTCTACACCCTGAGTAAAGTCAGGGTCTATATTTGAATCCTTTCTGTATAAAAAGAAAAGGTTACGCCCAACAACTGAAATTTCTACTGAGGACACAGGCAGACGTTTAAATAAGGATTTCGGCAGTTTATAGCCAATGCTCATCTCTCTTAAACGGGTATTGGTTGCGCTTCTGGTAAAAACCTCGCCAACAGGTGCTGTTCTTGAGCCCATACCTTTCCACAAAGTTTCCGCTTTTACCGCGATATCATTTGGTGTACCATCACTTGCTTTAACTGCAATGATGTCTGTAAAAATATTCTGCCCGAAGATCAATCCGCCTTCACGTCCCTGCAAGGTTTCTTCAACGAGTCCGTTGCCATACAAGATCGCATCCGTAAATGAAGCTACCACCCCGCCCTGTTTATGGGTGATCACAAAATTGGCATTCCAGTTCTTGTAAGAGAAGGACATAGACAAGCCGCCGGTCCATTTTGGATTAATGTTACCCAGCAAAACGGTTCTTCCTGCAGTAAATTGTGGCAGTCCGTTTGTACCAACCAGCACATTCCCCTCTGCATTGCGCAGGTAGCCTTTACCATAGATCAGGCCGAAAGGCTTGCCCTCTTCCAAAACAAACTCACGCATGTAAGAGTCGCTGCCCACGACCAGTCTGGGTAGATCGGCTGATAATTCCTTCACCAGATTTTCATTGATTGCATAATTGAAATTCAGGTTCCAGGTAAAATCGTTTGATTTTACCGGTGTTGTGCTCAAAATGGCTTCTATACCTTTATTCTGTACGTCGCCCCCATTGGTAAAAAAGCTCGCCGCACCAGACCCAACAGGTAATGCCTGCAGGAACAGCTGATCGTTTGTATTGGTTTTATATAAAGTAAGGTCCAGACCAAGGCGGCTGTCAAACATGCTCATCTCCAGCCCCAACTCTATTGAAGTTGTTTTTTCAGGCCTTAGCTCGGTATTCGGCAAAGTAGAACTTAACAGGATATAACCCAGCGGACCACCAGCCATACCGGTTGCAAAGCGTTCCAGGTTATAGGGCTGTGCGCCATTACCTACCTGCGCCCATGATCCCCTGAACTTCAGATAAGAAAAAGCTTCAGGTAATTTTACCATCTGGGAAACAATAGCGCTTACACCAGCCGAGGGATAGAAGTAAGACCTGTTTCCGGCCGGGAGGGTCGAATTCCAGTCGTTACGCGCACTAAGATCTACGAAGAGGGCATCTTTCCAGCCAAACTGTCCATTTGCGTAAAGTGACTGTGTTTCAAATTGGCTTAAAGTATTGAGGGCAGTAGGCAAGCTGCTGTTGTTAAGCGCAAACAGGTTGGGTACGTTCATACCGGCACCTGTCGATGAATTAACTGAGCCGCTTTTATTATTCCTGATCTCGCCACCAAAATTAGCCTGCGCCGACCAGTCGGTGTTTAGCTTTTTAGTATAACTAAGCAGGAAATCACCAATAGCCTGCTGCCAGGTCCCCGCGCCCAACGCATAACGACCCAGGGGATCGCGGTAAGTTCCATAGTAAGATTTTTCTTCGTTCCCGGTAGACTCCCCATCGTAGGATCCGCGGAGCATTAGCTTAAGGTCATCTGTAAAAAGATAGGAAAGTGAAGCGAGCGCAATTACCCTGTCCGATTTATTATACCGTAAATTACGGTATAAGGCCCAGTAGGGATTGGCACTGGTAACCGATCCGGGTGCCCAGTAGTCCTGTTTGGTCACACCAAGGGAAGGATCCACGTATTCAAAATCAGATACGTCCTCTTGCCTGATATTAGGAGGCATGGTATAAATCTGGCGGATCGGATTATAGCTTGATTCTCCTTCGTCCAGCCTGTTGTCAATATTTTGTTTTGCATAGTCAAGTTTACTGTCCAGACTTAACCTTTTAGACAGCTGGTTGGTCATCCGAACAGTTATATTATGCCGCTGCAAAGCATTATTTGGTATAATCCCTGTGGCATCCGTATAGGTATAGTTGAAAGCAGTCTGCGTTTTTTTGCCAGAAGTAGTTACAGATAGATTCGTTGCCGAGTTGTGGCCGGTCTGAAAAAGGCCTTCCCGTACATTTTTCTGCGCAAGGAAGGGATAAGTCGTCCCTGCTTTTGCCGGGTCCTGCGACCAGGCAGCTACCATCGTACCATCCAGTGCAGGGCCCCATGACTCTTCTGAAGAGCGGTTATAAATACCACCTGCTCCCTGTCCATACTGATATTGAAAGGGAATGGACTGAATGGGCTCCTGGCTCATATAAGTGGTGCTTAAACTGACGTTAAACTCCTTATCACCCTGTCTGCCTTTCTTTGTTTCTATAATGATCACCCCATTTTGTCCGGCACTGCCGTACAAGGCAGCCGCATTAGCACCTTTAAGCACATTTATTGCTGCAATATTATCCGGGTTCAGGTCTGCAGGGTTTCCACGCACCGGCACCCCATCTATCACATATAAGGGCTGGCTGTTGCCATTGATAGACCGGTTTCCACGAAGTATTACCCTTGCCGCAGCACCAACACCACTGGATCCTGAGCCGATATTTAAACCTGCTACTTTGCCCTGTAAAGCATTAATCACATTCAGATCCCGACTTTGGGTCAGCTCCTTCGTGCTTACACTTTGTGTACTGTAAGTAAGCGTCTTCTTTTGGCGCGCTAATCCAAGCGCAGTAACCACTACTTCCGTTAACTCACTGGACGCCTCCTCCAGCTGCACATTAATCGTACTCTGGTTGTTTACGGCAACTTCCCGAGTCGTAAATCCCACAAACGAAAAAACAAGGATGCTGTTTGCCGGTGCAGTAAGCTGGTACTTACCAGAAGGATCAGTAGAAACGCCGGTGGCACTTCCTTTTACTTTAATGCTAACTCCCGCAAGTCCTTGTCCATTTGCATCCGTAACTGTTCCTGTAATCCTGATGTCAGCAGCTACCATATTTGCCTTTTTAAAAGCTTTGATGATCACAGTGTTCATCAGTATCTCGTAAGTAAAGGGCTGATCCGCAAAACTTAGCCGGAGCGCTTCTTCGATGCCGGCATCAGTTATGTTTATGCTCACGTTCCTGGCGTCTTTCAAACTCTTCTGATTATAAACAAAATTGTACCCGCTCTGCTGTCTAATCGCTTTCAATACCTGCGTTAAGGGAACATTTTTTTTGAGCAAAGTGATTTTCTGAGCATAACCAGCAGCATTGACATGCATAAAAGCGGCCAGTATTAAGATCATGGTAAGTTTCATCACTAAAAGAAATTTATGGTATACGAGCAACCTCTCACCCGATAAGTGTAATAGATTAAATTTCATACATTTGAATAATTTGAGTTGTAATGACTAATGTTCAAGTTAATAGGGACTCAATTTGACCAGGGGCGTTCCAAGCGCTCCTGGTTCTTTTCCCGGTTTAAATGGTACGATTTTACTGCATAACGGTTATTCTCCTTCCTTCAATTTTAAAATGAATAGTTCCTGTTACTTCTAATATTTTGAGTACCTGCGATACATTTTGAAATTTTGAGACCGTACCTCCGAATCTTTCATTGATCTGCTCATTCACAAAAACCACTTCTACATTGTACCAGCGGGCAATTTTACGCATGATACTATGGATGTCCTCGTTGTCGAATAAAAAGTATCCGTTTTTCCAGGATACTGCCTCCTCCAGGTCAACTTCAGCAATGTCCATTTTACCGGTTTCAACAGCAAGCTGTGCTTGTTGTCCTGGCTTTATCCCTTTACTTAGATTGCCATAAACGATGTTTACCGCACCTTCCAATAAGGTAGTTTTAACTGCTGGTTCATCGCTATAGGCATTCACATTGAAATGCGTGCCCAACACTTCTATCAGCTGACGGGCTGTAGATACCCGAAAGGGGCGTTTTTTATCTTTCGCTACTTCGAAATAAGCCTCACCCACAACGGTCACCCTTCGTTCAGCTCCGAAAAAGGCAGTTGGAAACCTAATAGAAGATCCGGCATTGAGCCATACCCTGGTCTGATCAGCAAGGATCAGCTGATATTGCCCGCCCGCAGGAGTCCTGATGATATTGTAATCTGGTTTGGCCGATTGTGCAGCTCCTTTTACGCGATAAACCAATTCCCCGTCCTTAGTTTTATCAATAATGATATTCCCCTGATTTTTAATGATCCCATCACCGGCACTGTCCAGATTAACCTGAGATCCATCGGCGAGGGTTAGCACTGCCCTATTCCCTCCGGGCAGTACATCATGCGCAACAGTCTTGTTGTTCTCAGCCATTTGCTCCGCCGGCTCATTGTTGTAAAAAAATAAAGCAATTGAACCTAGTAAAACAAGCGCCACGGCCGCCGGCCAGTATAAACGCTTAAATACCCGCCTGTTTTTTTGCTGCCCGGCCTCATATTCGGCAATTTCTTTTAATGCCCTGCGATACAATTCCGTTTTTACCTCTTCCTGCCCGCCCATATTTTGCGCATCCCAGAGAATAGTTTCCCGCTGCAATTCAGCATAATGGGCGGATAAAAGCTGCTCCTCTTCAAGGCTGATATTGCCTTCAAGATATTTTTTCGCTAAATGTTCAAATTGGTTTCTGTTCATACCTGATTACTGTAAGTACTAAATAACAGGCCCTACCCCCAAAAGCGATAAAAATATTTTTGAACGGATGGAACGGAATTGTTATCGGTTGAGATAGATCATGATCAGTGCAACAAACAACATGCTCAACACATTATCCAACACAAACCTGATGCGTCTTAAAGCAATGGTCAATTGGTTTTCGACCGTTTTTGGAGTAATACCCAAGCGCAGGGCTACTTCCTTGGTAGAGAGATGATCTTTTCTGCTCAGATTAAAAACATTTCTGCATTTCAGTGGTAACCTGGCCACGGCCTCATCCAACAGACGCTGAATATCCTTTGTGATCAGCTGGCTATCGGTGTCGTCTACAAAAGAAGAATCATCTGGATGCGCAATAGCTCTGTTCTTTGTTGTTGGCAGCGCTTTAAAGATCTGATATTTGATGCAGGTATACAGATATGCTTTTAAAGAATCTATTTGACTGACCGCTCTTCTGATCCAAAGCTGCACAATTACCTCCTGAACGATATCTTCTGAGACCTGCCTGTTCCTGATCACATTATAGGCCTGCAGATATAACTTCGACCAGTATCGCTCATATATCTCAGCCAGGGCCTGTTCATCACTTTCCCGTAATAAATCAAGCAATTCCCTGTCCTTTAAAGTGGCATACGTAGATCTGTCCATACTGATTGGTTACGTACCCGAATATATAAAAACAAATTAAATAAAACAAAAATGAGCTGACTAAAAGCATTTTATGCCTTCGGTCAGCTCATTCCATATCAACAGGAAATTACTGTTTAATCAGGTCGTAAAGCTCATCCAATTTCGGGGAAAGAACAATCTCGATTCTCCGGTTCTTGCTGCGGTTCTCCGCATTTGTATTGGGCCCCAGAGGCTGGTATTCGCCTTTACCCGTTGCCGTCATACGCACAGGCTCCACCTTACATATTTCAGTCAGGAAGCGAACGACCGAGGTGGACCTCAGTACACTCAGGTCCCAGTTGTCCTTGATCTGCCCCAGGTTTTTGATTTTCTGCGAATCGGTATGCCCTTCTACAGCGATGTTAATCTCAGGCTGTTGCTTCAATACATCCGCTAATTGTGTTAAGGCCTGTTTACCTCGTTCATCAATAACGATACTGCCAGATGGGAACAGCAATTTATCCGTTAAGGACACGTATACCTTGCCATTTTTAATTTCCACGGTTAAACCGCTCTTGGTAAAACCAAGCAAGGCCTGCTGCAATTTCTCTTTTAACTGGTTGGTCGCCGCATCCCGTTTACGCAGGATCTCCTCCACTTCTTTAAGTCTCTGCTCCCTTTTCTTCAAATCGGAAGACAGCCTATTGATCTCCGTAGAGCTATTGCTCCGTAATTTGCTATAGTTGCTGTCCATCTCAGAGTAGCGCCCCCTTAAATCATATAATGCGCTGCTAAGTCCGGTCGTATCTTTTCGTAATTTTGCGATCAGGCTTTCCAGGTTTTCATTCATTAACTGTGATTCGTTCCAGCCGGTGTTGAGTGAATCCTGTTTAGCGAGTAATGCCTTGTATTTTTTGGGCGAAAGCACCACGCAGGAACTAAACGCACTGGCAAGCAATGCAATAAGTAAAAATAAACTGATTTTCTTCATTTGTGTATATTGGTTTTTAAGGATTATAAGTCAGCAGATACCGACAAATCTGCAGGTAGCACGGCCATTATCGTTTATGGTGTCACTGATCTACAGCTTTTCTCAAAAATACAATAAAAGGATAAACGCTTTGAAAAGCATTTTTCAACTTATTAACGATTCCCGGCTTTAAAAATTCTTCATCCTTAATTGGGAAAGTAACGGTAAAGCTTTTTAATTTCAACAGTTCGATCTGGGGATGATCTGTTTCATAACCTTTAGGAGCCTTTTTTAATTTATCTTCCTGGCTTAACTGAAAGGTATTTTTAAAGCTCTTTTCATTAATGATGTCCAGGAAATCGGAGGTATTGTAATCTATTTCTTCTCTGATCTTTTTCAGCTCAGGAGCGGGAGGCATCCAGAATCCGGCAGCAAAAAAACAGCCCCCCGGCTGTATATGCAGGTAGTACCCTGGTTCATTTACGCCCTTGCCTTTTACAGCAAAACTGATCCCATAGTTGTTTTTATATGGATCCTTATTTTTGCTGAAGCGCACATCCCTGTAAATGCGAAGCAGGCATTTTTTCGATGGGGTTTCAACCGGAAACTCCGGATCAACAGCCGCAAGCTGGGGGATCAGCTGATCAACAAAGGCCAGTACATCAGCTTTAGCCACTTCATACTTCCCTTTATTTTCCGCAAACCATTCCCGGTTGTTATTCGCGGCTACGTCTTTTATAAAAGTTAATGTTTCGGTCTTAATCATGGCTTATCGTAATGGGCGTTATATTTTATTTTTGGAGAAAGCCAATGTAATAAAATCACACGGGAATAGCGGTAGTTAAAAGGGGCTAAAAGTAAACATCCTGTAAAAATTACACCGACATAGAGCCAGAAGGAATCAAACTCGAGGTACCCTCCTGATAAGATATAGGTGGCTATTCCAAGCGAGATCATCTCGGTACAATTCATGGCATAACTCACATACATGGCCGCATAAAAATATCCTGGTTCTATTTCAAAACGTTGTTCACAATGTGGACAGACCGTATTGGTACGTTGTATATTAAAGCCATATAAGGTCCCGGTAAAGATATCGCCCCTGCGGCAATGCGGGCATCTGCCATGTACTAATGCATAAAGCCTTGATGTTTTCTCCATAACGTAGATCAGCAACCCCTATAAGGTCGCGGTAAAATGAATGAATAGTTAGGAAGCTGAGAAGCCGTTTGCGGGTGTTCTTTTCCGATACTTCACATACCATAAAACACCAATTCCTGTAATTAAAACATACGGAATTGCCAGCAGGTATAAGATACCTGTATTTAAGCCGTTACCCTGGGTATTGCCGTTTTTAACCCCTTGCTCAGCATTAACAGAACACATGGCGCACTGGGCACTGACGGTATTGCTTATTGCAAGGGTAGACAGCACAATAAAGATGAAGACGAATACAATCCTTTTCATATTTACAAATATAAGGAAAGAATGTGGATCTGAATATCATTCTTCCATATTCAACACGGGCCTTCTAAAAAATATAATAGGGTGAGATCATCAGGTATACCACCACACCCGTAACAGCAACATATAGCCAGAGTGGAAAAGTAACCTTAGCAATCTTCTTGTGCCTGTCAAAGCGTTCGGCTAGAGCCCTCACATAAGTGATCAAAACCAAAGGTATAATGGCAATAGATAAAAGGATATGTGTTAATAAAATAAAGTAGTAAACATATTTAATGCTCCCCTCACCACCAAACTTAGTTGAAGGGGTGGTCATGTGATACGCAATGTACATCAGCAGGAACAGTAAGGAACAACCAATAGCACACTTCATTAAATTTTCGTGAAGCTTACGCTTGCCATTTTTAACTGCCCTGACTGCAATAACCAGTAAAACTGCTGTGATCCCGTTTATAGAAGCATATATAGGCGGTAAAAACGGCAGCGGTGTAGCATTGGGGATTTTAACAACAAACAATGCCGCAACTACCAAGGGGATCACTATAGAAAGTAAGATGATCCATTTATTATATTTTTGTTCAATTGAGCTGTTGTTATTCATGATGTTCTTCCTGACTAGCGTCCGTCATTATTGTTTCTTAATTCTTCCAGGATCGATACCTTGATCTCATCGTCCAGCTTACTCAGGTCTTCCTGGCTGGTTGCTTCATAATATCCCCTGATGTGGTTCTGGTAATCCAGAAGCACAAACATATTGCTGTACACAAATTTCCGTTCTTCACCACTATTTTCCTGATGGGCATCCACAAACAGCCCCTTATTGATCAGATTGTACATCGTTGTGCTGTCGCCGCTTAGCAAATCCCATTTACCTGCCTTTGCAGAAAGCCGGGCCGCATAACCCTTTAACACTTCCGGAGTATCATGTACAGGATCAATGCTTAAACTGATAAAGGAAACCACCTTATTCCTGTTGTAGGCTAACTCCAGTACCTGCATGGCCTTATTAGCGATCTGAACAGCCTCCGTATTTCCTTTTGTATAAAAAAGATTCAGGACCTTAATTTTTCCCTCGTAATCCTTTGCAGTAACCGTATCACCATCCTGGTTTATCAGCTTAAAATCGCCGATATGATAATAAATGGTATCCGGCACTTCTTGTCCACGAACAGAATGAAAGGTGGAAGCGACCTTTTTAGGCCCAAAGAAAGGCAATGGTTTATATCTGTTTTTGCCCTGTTCCTTTAGGATATTATACAAAAATCCTGGTACCGCTAAAATGGTAACCAGGATTAATATTTTTTTTACCGAAAAAGACTTCATTAAACCAAAGGCATATGTAAATGCAGATGGCCGCCCTCAATTAGCATCAAAACAATAAAGTAAAAGATAAAAATAAAAACGACGGTTAATGTAATCTGCAGGCCAACTTTTTCATATTTAAGGTGCATAAAGTAGCCAACGATATAGAAAGCTTTTAATAGTGTTAACACGATGTACACATAGTTTCCGATATGCTGGGACATGTGCTTACCTGGAATTGCCCATAAGGCAATGATAAATTCAACTACCGTAATCGCAAGCAGGATACCAAATACCTGCCAAATTTTCTTTTTGTCTAA
Organism: uncultured Pedobacter sp.; assembly: GCA_946478755.1. The sequence continues at coordinate 37,620 of CAMLDJ010000017.1, forward strand.
ACCCGCGTGTGCATGGTCGTCGTGTGTATGCTCTGTATGTATTTCTGACATAATATCTTAATTTCAAAAATTAAACTAAATAGAAGAAGGTAAATACGAATACCCAAACAAGGTCAACAAAGTGCCAGTACAGACCAACTTTTTCAACCATTAAATAGTGTCCGCGTTTCTCAAAAGTACCATTAATCGTCATGCATAAAATGATGATGTTGATGATCACCCCACTGAAAACGTGAAATCCGTGGAATCCGGTGATGGTAAAGAATAAGTTCGAAAACTGCAAAGCAGATACAGTTGATACTTCTCCTGTAAACAGGTGATGTAAAGTTTCCATCGGAGGTACTTTACCCCATCCGAATCCTTCATGGAACAGGTGCGTCCATTCTGCAGCCTGGCAGCCAAGGAACATCAATCCGCCTATGATCGTACCAACCATCCACCAGATCACTTCTTTCTTTGAACGTCTGTGCCCGGCCTCTACCGCCAGCACCATCGTTACGGAGCTCATGATCAGGATAAACGTCATCAGACCCACGAATACCAATGGTGCGCCAGTGTCCTTTACTCCCGGAATAGACTGAAAAACCAGATCGGGATCCGGCCAGGTAAATTTACTAAAGCGCTGTGCCCCGTAATAGATCAGTAATGAAGAAAATGTGAATGCATCAGACACCAGAAAAAACCACATCATAATTTTGCCGTACTCTACTGACCACGGCGAGCGGCCTCCGCTCCATGGAGTGGTTTTTACCTGATCTAATTGTGATAATGAACTCATTTTGTAAATAGTAATAGTTTGTTAAAAATTCTAACTGTTCAAAAGTAAAAAAACATACAGATATATCCATAATATATCTATAAAATGCCAAAATATAGAAGTAATATCCATCCGGAATTTACTCTTCTCTAGAGAAAGTCCTGTATAAGCACCAAACAGACTGCTTAACACAAAGCACAGGCCGGCAAAAATGTGTAACAGGTGAAGCCCCGATACAACGTAAATCATTGAAATAGCGGCGTTATTGTTCACAAAAGCAGCCCCTGTCCGGAATAACGTTCCCCAGGCATTAACCTGCAAATAGGCGAAAACAAGCCCGAGCAGCAATGTGCCCCAGAGGAATAATCTCTGGCTTCCGATATTTGCTTTCTTCAAGGCCTTAGCAGCCATAAAAAGACAGATGCTGCTTGCAATCAATACCGCTGTGCTATACATGAAGATCTCAGGCAGTACTAAACCATGTCCTTTGCCTTTAGACCCGGCAAAAACAATATAGTAACTGGTGAAACCACCAAACATAATGGTTGATGACACCACAAACAGCCATACCACAAATTTTCTCGGCTTAGCATTAAAGGCCCCATCCTTCTTTAAATCCTCTTCTTTTAATGTGTGTACCATATCAAACTTATTTAGCTAAAAAATCAAACAATAAAACCAACTGCACCAGCGGCAAGTAGAAAAATGAACAGAACATCACCTTCCTTGCACTGCCCAGGTCCATATTTACCCATAGCTTAAATCCAAGCCAGGCAAAAATAAGGCCCGCTCCCAGGGAAACCCCGCCAATATAATAACCACCAAAACCATATATAGTTGGCAATAAGCTCACCGGGATCAAAATCAGGGTACTTAAAAAAGTCATAAAGGCGCTGATCTTGTCTCTCTTGGTCGTGGGCAAAAGCCGGAAGCCCGCCTTACTGTAATCATCATCCAATACCCAGGCAATTGCCCAAAAATGTGGAAACTGCCAGACAAACTGAACCAGGAAAAGTATCCCCGCGATGGTATAATCCATCGGTACAAAATGTTTAGCCCCGCCAAATGAAGCCAGATATCCCAGTAAAGGGGGCAATGCCCCGGGTATCGCGCCAACAAATACAGCGATCGGCGACTTACGTTTTAAAGGCGTATAGGCAAAGGCATACAGAAGAATAGAGAAGACAGATAATATACCAGTCTCCAGGTTTAATTTACCCAGCAGCCAGGTTCCCAACATGCCCATGATCAAACCCAGCACGAGCCCCTGCCCGGTCGTCATTCTACCCGCAGGCATAGGCCGATCCTTTGTCCGGGTCATTAATTTATCAAGATCCTTCTCAATGATCTCATTGAAACAGTTCGCCGCTCCCGTAACTAAAAATCCTCCGGCAACCAGGATCAACCAGTTCAGCCAGTTAATCCCATCCAGATCTCCTCTGTATACCTGCGATTTCGATCCGATTAAAAAAGTGACCGACGCAGAGAACACCACTAGGAATGTAAGCCTGAATTTTATAAGTTTAGAGAAATCTGAGAAAAAATGTTTCAATTTATATATTAATTAATGCTGTTGATTGTAAGTACTCGTTCTGTAAACCAACAAATACAGAAAATATTGTAAACTAAATAAAATAGTAGAAAACAAAATATGCAAAGCTTGTGCATAAGGCGGCAAACCAAAGTTAGCCAATAACAAACCGCTCAGGATCTGAATGATCAGGACGATCCCTATGGAACTTCCCACCCTTAATGCGATCGCTTTACCATTAAACCTGTCTTTTACCATTTTGTAAATAACGATGTTGATGATCAGCACCAGCATTGCCAGATCCCGGTGATAAGAAAAGACATCACCTACCTTCGAAACCCAACTATGGCGTCCGTTGTAAAGCATCTGCTTCGAGATCGCATCAATCGCCTCCCGTACTTCTGTACCCAGCACAATCTGTAGGATGGACAGTCCGATAGAAACGAAAATTACTACCTTAAGCCATACCAGCCGCCCCATAACCACAGTGGCCTGTTTGTGAAGCTGAGTGGTGTAATTATAAGTATAAACCAGAATACCCAATATGACCAGTGCAAGCAACATATGCACCGTTACTATCCAGGGCATTAAATTGGTGGACACCACAATAGAACCGAGCCATGCCTGAAAACCAACGATGACAAGATTCGCGACAGACAACAGAATGATCCGCTTCGCTCTTCCCTTATAGGCAAAAGAAAGCACCGCCAAACCAAATAAAAGAAAGCCGGTAATCGCGCCCATTAGCCTGTTCAAGTATTCCGTCCAGGTCTTCGCCACGTTAAAGGTTTCAGGCTGAAGAATAGATCTGTCATTCCTGATGCTATCCGCCAAGTGTCCTTTCCCCATTTTATCAAGCGTCTTTGCAAAACGCTCATTTTTGGCCACACGCTCCGCTACATATTTCTCTTTATAACCGCGCGGTAGCTGTGCTGTCGAAGTTGGAGGAACATATTGATCAAAACACTTTGGCCAGTCCGGGCAGCCCATACCTGAACCAGTACTGCGTACGATCCCGCCAGCTAATATAAGCAGCAAGGTAACGGCAATTGTGATAAGGTTTAGCCTGATAAATCTCGTTTCAGATTTAGGAACCATGGTCTGTGTTAGATTAAAAAAAATGAGGTATCTGTTGTAAGTACTTACCTACTGCAGATACCTCATCGTATTAGCTATTAGGTATTAGTCTAATCTTGTCGCATCTACTTCTTCAGGATTCAATTCATCCCATTCTCTCTGGATACGTTCAGACTCACTGTCACCTTCAAAATCGTGAGGCATGTTTGAACTCATTGTTTGCGAGAAAGGAACAGTTTGAGGGATAAAATCATCCTCAGCTCCTGGCTTGCTATAATCATATGGCCAGCGGTATACCGTAGGGATTTCTCCAGGCCAGTTACCATGCAGGCGCTCCACAGGCGTAGTCCATTCTAAGGTATTTGCACCCCATGGATTCCGGGAAGCCGCCTTGCCTTTAAAGATCGAATAGAAGAAATTGAACAGGAAAGCAACCTGAGCCATAGCCGCTATAATGGCAGACCAGGTCACTAAAATATTCACTGTAACCCATTTCTGCATAAATTCAAACTCGGTAAATGCATAATAACGACGTGGAACACCATCCAGTCCCAGGAAGTGTAGCGGGAAGAATACCAGGTAGGCACAGGCAAAAGTGATCCAGAAATGGAGATAACCTAATTTGCTGCTCATCAATCTTCCAAACATTTTAGGAAAGTAATGATAAACACCCGCAAGCATTCCGAAAATAGCCGCAGATCCCATTACAAGGTGGAAGTGGGCGACTACAAAATAAGTATCGTGAAGGTTGATGTCTAATGAAGCATTTCCTAAGAATATACCGGTTAAACCACCAGAAATAAAGAAGGAAACCATACCGATGGCAAATAACATCGCCGGAGTGAACCTGATGTTACCCCTCCATAATGTAGCCAGCCAGTTGAATGTTTTAACCGCAGAAGGCACCGCAATGATCAGTGTGGTGATCATAAATACACCCCCTAATAATGGGTTCATTCCGGTCACAAACATGTGGTGACCCCAAACAATAAATGAGAGGATGGTAATACCAATCAAAGAATAGATCATTGCATGGTATCCGAAAATAGGCTTTCTTGAATTCACAGACATGATCTCCGACGACAAGCCCATCGCAGGCATAATTACAATATAAACCTCAGGGTGTCCAAGGAACCAGAACAAATGCTGCCATAAAATCGGTGACCCACCTTCATTTGGAAGGATTTGCGTACCCATAACAATATCTGAAAGATAGAAACTGGTACCAAAGCTCCTGTCGAATATCAACAATACCACACCCGCAACAAGCACAGGGAAAGATAAGATACCCAAAACAGCAGTCAGAAAGAACGCCCAGATCGTCAAAGGCATTTTCCACATGTCCATACCTTTGGTACGCATGTTTAATATAGTACTTACGTAGTTGATACCACCCATTAAAGAGGAAGCCACAAAAAGAATCATACTGATCAACCACAAGGTCATTCCCAGACCTGAACCACTAATTGCTGTTGGCAAAGCAGACAATGGCGGATAAACCGTCCATCCTGCACTGGCAGGTCCTGTTTGTATAAAGAATGAACTCATCATGATCACACAGGCAGCAAAGAAGAACCAGTAAGAAAGCATGTTAAGGAACGGGGAAGCCATATCCCTTGCACCGATCTGAAGCGGAATTAACAAGTTACTGAAAGTACCACTCAAGCCGGCGGTCAATACAAAGAACACCATGATGGTACCGTGTATCGTAACCAAAGCAAGATAAAAGTCGGGCTTAATACGTCCTCCTTCAGCCCATTTTCCCAGAAAAGTCTCTAAAA
>CAMLDJ010000018.1 GCA_946478755.1 uncultured Pedobacter sp.
GCATGAACGATGAAGCTAATAACCTTTACGCTCTTAATGGGAAAGATGAAGCTAGCTTCTTTTACAGTCTTGATGGAAAAGTCTGGAAACCAATAGGGCGACCTTTGAAGATGAAATATAGCATTCCGCATTTTATGGGCTATCGTTTTGCTTTGTTTAATTATGCTTCCAAAAACATTGGAGGTTATGCGGACTTTGATTACTTCCATATCAATGACAAGTGATAATATAACGGGGGCTATAGTACAGCTGATATATATATAAACAATGGATCTTTTCGGGAATATAAAAATTAGAGGAAACATTACACCGGAATACCATTCGTATTCTAGTGATATTGAGGTATTTATTGAATGAATAAGCAACAGCCGGACTGACTCTTTTTTACAACAGCACGGCATCTTCTGGTATACTGGCCAACAATGAGGATATTGTTGCCGATTTGCGTGGATGGCGAGCCAAGGCTGATAGCCTTGATTTGCCTCACGATTGGAGTTAGAAGTGTTCACTGATTACCATGTTTCAGGGCTGTGCTAATACATTTTTTAAGAGATATCATGATTTAAACGTAGATTAGATATCGTGATATCAAACCAATTATAAACTTTTAGGGCTCTCGAACTTCTTTCAATTAACACATACCCCGAAAAAATCTGTTAATAATAAGTATATGTCCCGTTTTTTAGCTTTTATTTTCGCGCTCAGCTTGTGTCTTCCTCTCTTCGCGCAGGAAAATGTATATCAGTTTTCCAAACTCGATATTTCCAACGGATTATCAGACAATCAGGTAAATGTGATATTTAAAGATAGTAAAGGCTTTATGTGGTTTGGTACTATGGCCGGCCTCAATAGGTACGATGGACACGAATTTAAGGCATTTAAACACAGTTCTAAAGACAGTTCAAGCCTGCCATTCGGCTATATTATGGACATATTTGAAGGGCCTAAAAAACAGTTATGGATTGCCTCTGGTGGTGGTTTTAGTATCTACAGCCCTTCAACCGAGAAATTTGAACGGTTTCAGGATAAACACTTTAAAACGTATAAACTTCCTGATGGGTACCTCAGAACCGTAAAAACGAACCGTAGCGGTAGGCTCTATTTCCAGATCGAAAATCTGGGTATTTTTTGTTATAACCCAAAAACCAATGCAACCATCAGGTATGGCCATCAGAATGGCATATCCGGTTCGCTATATGCTGACCAGATAAGCGATTTTATTGATGACGAAAAAGGCAATTTATGGGTTACTTATACCAATGGAGTCCTTGATAAGTTTAACTTAAAGGAACGTAGGGTAACAAACAGGTATTTTGCTATAAACAAACGTTTTGGCCGGCAGGTAAATTCCTTCAATCTCAATCATGATTCGCAGGGCAATATTTTTATTTATAGCAAGGGTAATCCTTTCGGGCTATATTACCTTAATGCGTTAACCGACAGGTTGACTTATTTTGGTAAGAAGCAAGATCATTCGGGATTAAGTTCCAATAATGTGAGCAAGGTAATTGAAGGCGACGATGGAAATATCTGGATCGGGACTGATCACGGCGGAATTAATATTTTAGACAAGAATACTCACCGATTAACCTATATTTTAAATAACGACGATGACCTGAGGGGATTAAGTGATAATAGTGTAGGGACGTTATATAAAGACAATAATGGAATAGTCTGGGCCGGAACCTATAAGAAGGGGGTCTTTTTTTACCATAAAAGCATTTACAAATTTCCGTTAAATCAGTATCTAAAGGGTAAAAATGCCTTAAATGAGGATGTTAATTGTTTTGTAGAAGATGATAAAGGTAATCTATGGATTGGAATAAACGGTGCAGGCCTGTTGTATTTAAACAGAACTACGGGCCAAATAAAAAGATACCGTAATAACCCTGCCAATAATAACTCTTTAAGTAGTGATATTGTGATAAGCCTTACAATTGATCATTCAGGTGTTTTATGGATCGGTACCTATTTAGGAGGGCTTGATTGTTTCGATGGGAAAAAGTTCACAAATTTTAACCACAGCAAGAATCCACAAAGTATTTCAGATAACCATATTTACGCTTTGCTGGTCGATTCTTCTAACCGGCTTTGGGTAGGTACCTTAAGCGGTGGACTTGATTTATTGGACCAAAAAACAGGAAAATTCAAACACTTTAATCCTTCAGTTAAAAATACATTAAATGCTTATGTGGTAACTTCTCTGTATGAAGATAGAAACAAAAATATCTGGATTGGTACCACAGCTGGAGTGAGTATCCTGGATGCTAAAACCGATAAGTTCAGCCATTTAAAAAACAACAGCAGGGATACCAACTCTCTGATACGAGGTGTTGTAAATTCAATAACAGAAGATAGTAGGGGATGGATCTGGATAGGCACAAGGGAAGGGGTAAGTATCTATAATCCTGCAACCGGAAAGTTCACAAATTTAAGCGAAGATGTTGGTTTGCCAGAAAATACAGTGATTTCACTTGTTGAAGATGAAGACCGCAATATCTGGTACAGTTCTCTTAAAGGGCTTTATAAGATTTCTGTAATTGCTCAAGGGAAAACCTATAAATTCATATATAGTAAATACAACAAATCAGACGGGCTGCAGAATACACAGTTTAATAGCAATGCTGTTTGTAAAACGAAATCTGGCGAACTGATTTTTGGGGGACCGAATGGATTCAATATTTTCAGGGCAGGGCAGATCAAAAATACCGAGTTCCCTTCTGTATTGGTTATGACGGATCTAGAGGTGTTTTACCATAAGGTAAACGTTGGTGAAAATATAAACGGTCACATTATTCTGCCCGAAACAATAACAGAACTTAAGAATTTAACGCTTACTTATAAAGAGAATATTTTTTCGGTCCAGTTTGCGATGCTCAACTATTTCAATCCCCGCAAAGTAATCTACAAATACAGTCTGGAAGGATTCGATAAGCGTTGGCTCACGGTTCCTTCAGATGTGCGTAAGGCTACTTTTACCAATCTTGATCCCGGAAAATACATTCTTCACGTCAAAGCGTTTAATGAAAATGGTTCTGCACTCCTAGCTGAGTCGCAATTGGAAATTACGATTTTGCCTCCATTCTGGAGAACAATCTGGGCTTATCTCGTTTATCTATCGGCCATCAGCTGTTTATTATTATATATCCGGAGCAGGGGAATTAATAAGCTAAGACGGGAATTTGCATTAACCCAGGAGCGAACAAAAGCCCTGCAATTACGTGAACAAGACCGGAAGGAGGCTGAAACGTTGCGCGAACTTGATTTATTAAAAATTAAATTTTTAACTAACCTTAGCCATGAGTTCAGAACACCTATTTCCTTGATCCTGGCCCCCGTAGATAAACTTTTGGTTGAATCCAAAGAGAATGGTCGGAACGGTCAGCTTGCCATGATAAAAAGAAATGCACGGCGGTTACTGAATCTGGTAAACCAGCTGCTCGATTTTCGAAAAATGGAAGAGCAGGAACTGCGGTTGAATAATAGCGAAGGCGAAATTGTTTCCTTCATTAAAGATGCTACAGATTCTTTTTATGATCTGGCTGAACGCAAGCAGATCAAACTTACTTTTAAAAGCACTGTTGAAAATTTACAGGTGTCCTATGATCAGGATAAGGTAGAGCGGATTCTGTTCAATTTACTTTCGAATGCATTTAAATTTACGTCCTCAGGAGGAACAGTGGGTGTTGAACTACAAATGCTGGATCGTCAGACAGCAGATGACAAGGTTTGGGTGGAGTTAAAGGTGATCGACTCGGGGATAGGTATTCCAAAAGACAGATTGGAAAAGATCTTTGAACGCTTTTTTCAGCATGAAACTTCCTCTTCCATTCTTAACCAGGGATCAGGGATTGGTCTTTCCATCACAAAAGAATTTGTGAAAATGCATGGTGGAGAAATAAAGGTGGAAAGTGAACCTGATTTTGGAAGTATCTTCACCGTATCTCTGAATCTGCTCTCCATTGGTCCCAGGGGAGCAGAGCAAAATACCTCCGAACATACTGATCTACCAAATCCTGAACGTGGTGGAAATGAAGGGAAGAAAGAATCCGCTGAAAGACGTTTGCAGAAAAAAAATGCCCCTGTTATCTTGCTTGTTGAGGATAATGAGGATTTTAGGTTTTACCTAAAAGATAACCTGGGCCTTTTTTATAATATTATAGAAGCCTCAAACGGCAAGGAAGGATGGCAAAAGGCGCTTGCGCTGCATCCAGATCTGATTGTTTCGGATATCAGTATGCCTAAAATGAACGGTAAAGAACTTTGCATTAAACTAAAATCAGACGAGCGGACTAAGCATATACCAATTATTCTGTTAACGGCTTTAATAGCGGAAGAAGAGCAGCTAAAGGGTCTAGAGACTGGCGCGAACGATTATATGACCAAGCCCTTTAATTTCGAGATTTTAAATTCAAAGATTAAAAACCTGCTCACGTTGAATCAAACTTTCAAAAAAACTTATTCCAGGCAGGTAAGCATAGCATCTCCAGAAATGGAAATCGAATCTGATGATGTAAAATTCCTTAACACCGCATTGCTTTACATTGAAGAGAACCTTCAAAATTCTCAGCTGTCTGTAGAAGATCTCAGTAGCCATATGGCTATGAGCAGAGTATCACTATACAGAAAGTGTCTGCGGGTTACGGGTAAAACCCCAATTGATTTTATCAGGTCTGTTAAGCTTGAGAAAGCTGCGGTTTTACTTGAAAAAAGCAATAAAACTATTTCTGAAATATGTTATAAGGTCGGTTTTAGCACCCCTAACTATTTTGCAAAATCGTTCAGGGAAAAATACCATTTACTCCCTTCGGAATATAGAGCTAAAAAAAAGAATTTGGGTTAAAAAAAGCTAATTATGAGTTTCTTGTCTTTTCTTATCCTTTTCGATAAAGCGGATAAAAAAGGCTTACACATCTAATTTAGCTGGATCGGGATTATCTTTTAGTTTTTCCTCAACCTGCTTTTTTGCAGTTGAAGATAACAAATTATTCAAAATATGACGGGTACGCTCATAAGCTTGTACCAATCAAGCGACGATGCACAAAAAAACGCGCGCACCTTCATGACGTCTAATCCGAAGAATTTGACTCATGGATTTAAAAATAAATGTCAATCATACGTTTATTTGATTTTTTTTCTAATTTAGTAGCTAATAACCAAATATAAAATAACTTCAATTCAGTTGAAGCTATTTCAACTCAATTCTGATATGGAAAATATCGCCAATTTGACGGATGATGGAATTTTGAAATTGTTTAATGAAACTGGCGACAAAACGGCTTATCTTGAGGTGTATCGTCGGTATCATGTTCAATTGTATTCAGCAGCGAGAAAGCGGGGTCTTTCTGCCGAGGTAGCTGAAGAAGTTGTTCAAGACTTGTTCATCAATCTGTGGAATCAACGAATGAATATTCATATTCATTCCTCCTTAAGCGGCTACTTGTTCACCGCTATCAGAAATTTGGTTTTAAACCAGATGCAGAAGGAATCTGTCAGGCTCAGATTTCAGGATTCATTGAAGATCCATATTCATGACTTTGACAATTCTACTGAAGAGAACGTTATTGCCAAAGATCTTGATGCCAATCTCCACAAAAATGTATTGGCATTGCCAGAAAAGTGTCGGTTTGTTTTTGAATTGAGTCGTAAACACCATAAGTCAAATAAGCAGATCGCATTTGAACTCGGTATATCTGAAAAAACTGTAGAGAATCACATGACCAAAGCTATCCGCTATCTTCGTTTAAGCTTATCACATCTGCTGTTCCACTTTCTTTTGGTTGTTTATCAGATGTTTTTATAAATATTTTCAAGTGACGTAGGGGGTAGGTATTCCCTGGACTGTCATATATAATGTAGGCACCTACTGAGTCTGCTACCAAATATATGAAGCCTATTTCAAATGAACTGATACAGAAATATCTTGACGGAAAATGTAGTCCGGCAGAAGAAGAAGTTGTAATCAACTGGTATAATTCTTTTGAGAACCGCCATGATCCTTACTCAGATCTAACTGCCAGTGAGCGCGGAGAAATGAATAAACGCATGCTTGGCAATATCGAAAAAGGAATTCGAACGGAAAAACCCCGTTATCATTTTAAAAAAGTCATTTATCCAATAGCAGTGGCCGCAACGATTTTGCTCCTTGCGAATTACGTGCTTTTCCACTTCACACCATTCTCCTCAAAGCAACCCATAGGTCAGGTTCCTAAACCTTTCCTGGTCAACAATACGACCCGATCAATTTTAAAGAAAGTACTACCCGATAAAAGTACCGTTTGGTTGAGTCCGGGAGCAAAGATTGAGTATGGAGCTAATTTTCAGAGCCATAGGGTGGTTCGGTTGACTGGAGAGTCTTTTTTCGAGGTGACAAAAGATAAGCAGCATCCATTTGTAGTTTACAGTGAGCACATAACCACGAAAGTCTGGGGTACAAGTTTCCGCATTAGAGATTCCCATCGGTCTGCTAGTGCTGAGGTAGCCGTGGTTACCGGCAAAGTTTCTGTTAGGGCCAAAGGAACCAATAATAAAGAGGTCATGCTTCTGCCGAAACAGCTTGTTGTATACGAAGTTGTTAAGCAACACCTGAAGATGCAGGCAGCAGATCGCACAACAGACTTGCAAATATGGCAAAAAACTAATCTGGTATTTGAAAAGACTATTTTGAAAGAAGTCATCGAAGCATTGAACAAAGAGTTTCAGGTACAAATTACATTGGATGAGGAATCGTTAAACCAACTGGAAATGCAGGCGGATTTCAACAATCAGAGTCTACCCGACATCTTGATCATGTTATGCAAATTAACGGGATGTACCTACACTACTGATGGACAGCACTTTGACCTGAAGAGGAAATCTTAAACCAAATATATCACCTAACGAAAAGCTTATGGAAAAATAAACTACCATCGATCTTTAGAAAAGTAAGAGTGCTTACGACACTCTTACTACAGTTCCCATCCTGCCCAGATTCTGACAGCTGTTAGGCAGTGTAATGGGAGACAATTGTCTCATTTTAACCAAAACAAAACAATCTAATGTATGAATTTTAAATCGAAAACATTTATCATCTGGTGTAAAATCATGAAACTAACCGGTATTCAGCTATTATTGGCTATTGTTTTCACAGCACTTTGCATGGCTAAATCCAGCCACGCACAAGAGGTCATGAATAAAAGAATAGATATCAACACTACTCAAGTAAAACTGGAAACATTTCTAAAAAAACTGGAGCGGAAAAGTGGTGTCAAATTCATTTACTTTAAAAATATCTTAAATGACGCAACGCAGATCAGCGTGGACCTTAAAGATGAAAAGCTCGAAGATATCTTAAACCTGCTTCGCAAGTCGCACCATATCGACTACGAACTGGTGAGTGACAGAATTATACTTAGCCGCTCGCTGGAAAGTAGGGCAAATCGTGCGGACGTTAAGGCCGTAATCGTCAGGGGTAAAGTAGTAGACGCTACTGGGAAGCCCATGCCAGGAGTGGGCGTTAAATTCAAAAATACGTCAATTGCTACAAGTACAGATGCTGACGGAGCATATTCACTGAGTATACCAGAATATACCGGGATCCTTGAATTTTCTTTTATAGGATTTACGACCAAAGAGATCAACATCGCTGGTAAGTCTGTGATAAATGTCGAGCTACTTGAAGAAAATCAAAAATTGAATGAAGTTGTCGTAGTTGGTTATGGTACGCAGAAAAAAGTGAATTTAACGGGTTCTGTCGCCAGTATCTCTTCCGCTGAAATTGAAAATCGGCCAATTACTCAAGCGTCACAAGCCCTCGCGGGTTTGGCTAGTGGCGTATCGGTAGCACAGGGATCTGGTCGGCCAGGTAATGACGGTCCCAGTATTAACATTCGGGGCCTGGGTACGTTTTCTGATGCCGGAAATAGCCCTTTAATTTTGGTGGATGGATTGGCATCCTCCTTGAATGATGTGGATCCTAACAATATCAAAAGTATATCCATTTTGAAAGACGCGGCTTCGGCATCCATCTATGGTACCCGGGCGGCAAATGGCGTTATACTTATTGAGACCAAAAGAGGAAGACAGGGGAAACTTGAAGTCAATTACAACAATTATGTTGGTTGGCAGAAGGTAACAGAATTACCTGACTTTCTGGAATCTGCTGACTACGCCCGTTTGAGAAACGAGGCTAATGCCAATGTGAACCAGGCAGCAGCCTATACACCTGAACAAATTGAAAAATTTGCCAATGGATCTGATCCAGACAACTTTCCAAACGTACCACATTTGAAAAATTTACTCAATTCCGGTTCTGGCTTTCAAACTAACCATAATCTTGGGTTCACTGGTGGAGACGAGAAAACAAGTTACTTATTCTCGTTGGGATATCTGAAGCAGGATGGAGTAGTCCGTGAAAATACTTATGATAAATATAATTTTCTATTGAACCTGGATAGTAAAATTAAGGATAAATTGACCCTGAATGTTAATTTGGCCGGTAATGCTTCCCGTACAATTGAGCCGCGTCAGAACGATGGTGATATGATGGGGATCATCCGATTTGCAGTGAGACAAGGGCCAATTTTTGCGGGAAAAAAATCTGACGGAACTTATGGATTTCAGGATAATTATAGCCCCGAAGCATGGCTTGCAAGTGAATCGTTCTCTAATTACAAGAATAAATTCCTGCTCGCAGGGGCGGAATTGGTTTGGAAACCTTTCTCTGGTTTCTCATTGAGTGGTAAAGCTGGTTATAACTACAACAACTTTAAAAATGTAGCGTACGCCTCGGATTTCATTTTCAGTCCCACAAAAACTGTTGGTCCTAATAATTTGAGATCAAGAAATGGTGACAATTCAATTGTCACTTTGCAGTCTCTTGCTCAATATGCTAAGACGTTGGGTAAACATGACCTGAATTTCCTTGTTGGGGTTTCTCAGGAGCAATTTAGAGAAGACTGGGTGGAGGGCTATCGCCAAAACTTCCCGAGTAACCTGCTATATACCTTAAATGCAGGTTCTTCAACGGGAATGCAGTCTTTCGGTTCCGCCTCGGAATGGGCCTTGCAGTCTGTGTTCGGAAGAATTAATTACGCATTCAACAATAGGTATCTTGTGGAAGTTAACGCACGTTACGATGGTACATCCAGATTTCCCAGTAAAGGGAGATGGGGATTGTTCCCATCTGTATCGGCGGGATGGCGTATATCCGAAGAGTCGTTTATCAAAGACAATTTTGCCTGGATTGATAACCTTAAATTCCGTGCTTCGTACGGTGAACTGGGGAATCAAAATATTGGGAATTACCCTTTTCAAAACACGCTTTCTCTTGGTCAGAATTATTCATTTGGCGGCGTAGTGGCATCTGGTGCCGCGGTTACTACCCTTGCTAATTCCGACATCACCTGGGAAACCACCAAAGTAGCCGACATTGGTTTGGACTTAAATATTTTCAAAGGAAAGCTGGGACTTGTAGTAGACTATTTTTCCAAAAGAACGAGCGACATCCTTTATCAAATATCTGCTTCACAGGTTTTGGGCCTGAATCCTGCTGAAGTCAATGCTGCTGAGGTTAAAAATACTGGTTTCGAGCTTCAGTTAAATTACCAGGCAAACATTGGCCAGGTAAAATTGGGAATTGTTCCTAATTTCTCTTATGTAAAAAATAAGGTTGTGAAAATTGCGGGAGGCGTACAGCAGGATATCGGTAGGGGGCGGTTCGTCGGTCAGTCCTTCAACAACATCTATGGTTTTATAGCGGACGGACTGTTTGTAGATGCTGCTGATGTTGCTGCCTATCCTGCGCAGCCTTATGCCGCTGCACCTGGATTTGTGAAATACAAAGACATCAGTGGCCCGGAGGGTGTTCCTGATGGAAAAGTTGATGCCAATTTTGATCGGACCATTATCGGATCCAGAATTCCTAAATATGCTTATGGAACAACACTTAATCTGGACTATAAGGGCTTTGATTTATCCTTATTGCTGCAAGGCCTTGCTGGTTTTCAAAGGCAAATGGGATCCTATCAGGCTTTTGCATTTTACAATGGTGGACAAATTCAGAAGTGGCAAGCTGACAATAGATGGACAACGGAAAATCCAAACCCAAACGCAACTTATCCTAAGCTGGCCAGTTTGAATCAAGGAAGTGGAACCATTCAAACTTCGACCTTCTGGAACAGGGATGCAGGGTTTTTAAGGCTGAAAAATATTCAGCTTGGATATTCTTTCGCAGGAAAGCTATTGGAGAAAATCAGTGTGGATAGGCTCCGCCTTTTTGTTAGTGGGCAAAACCTGTTTTCATGGAATAAATACTACCAGGGCTGGGATCCGGAGATGAGTCAAAATACCGGTGATAACTCTCCTTTTTATCCCATCACAAGTGTTTACACGTTTGGACTCAATGTCAAGTTTTAATTGATCATACTCAAGCTAAAAAAAATGAAAATGAAACGATCACAACTCAATTATATAAAATTAATATTGCTCGCGGTTTTAGTCCCTGTGTTTCTCAACAGCTGCAAAAAGAATGTGCTGGATAAACAGCCGCTGGATGTCCTGTCTGATGAAACTTTCTGGAAAACAGAATCGGATGCAAACCTCGCTTTAGTGGGCTGCTACCATACCGGAACCGGTTTCGATGGGGAAGATTTTTGGATGCCCAGATCATTATTGTATTTAGATCTTATGGCTGGTAATGGCTCAGAAAAGGAACTGATTCCTGACCGTATGACTGACGGCTCATTAGACCCCAGTTATTGGGTGCCGGGTGCTTACTGGAGAAATGCTTACCAAAAGATCACGACTTGCAATAATTTTCTAGCCCATATCAGTGACATCGGCATGGATGCCGCAAAAAAAGACATCATGATTGCAGAGATTAAGACATTGAGAGCTTATGAGTATTTAAATCTTGCTTTGTATTTTGGGGATGTACCACTGAACCAAAAGGTGCTAACTATTGCCGAGGCAAATAGCGTGACCAGGACACCGAGGACCGAGATATATGCATTTTTGGAGAATGAGTTAAAGGCGGCCTATCCCGTTTTACCGGGGACCCGTCCGGCTTCAGAAAATGGAAGAATCACGAAAGGCGCGGCACTTGCTATTCTTGGTCGTTTACAACTGTTGGAGAAAAAATGGAACGATGCGGCGGCAACCTACAAAATCATCATTGATGATAAAAATTATACAGTAGATGCAAGATATAGAGAGCTATTCTGGGAATCCGGGGAGATGAGTACTGAAATCGTATTAAGCTCGCAATATCAACCGGATCTATACAACCAGGTGTTGCCCCAGTATTTGTATCCCGAAATGTATGGAGGCTGGCACCAGTTCTCTCCATATAATGAGCTGGTTAAGGAGTTCGAATGTGTGGATGGTAAAACGATTGACACCTCACCACTCTACGATAAAAACAATCCCTATAACAATCGTGATCCAAGACTTGATTACACCGTGCTGATCTCTGATAGAAGTTCCTTTAAAGGAGTGACATTTGTTTCCAGACCTGAGAGTAATTCTCCTGACAGATTTAATCGTTACAACTGGAGCGGGTATTGTATCAGCAAATTTATGGACCCAGGCTTCTCCGGTAACTTGATGAATAGTGGTGCTAATTTGCCCATTATCAGATATCCGGAAGTTTTGCTCAGTTACCTGGAAGCAAAAGTAGAATCGGGGTCGCCAATTGATCAATCGCTTTTGGATGCGACGATTAATAAAGTCCGTAGCCGCATCGCTGTAAATATGCCAGCGGTGACCACCCTAAATTCCACTGAACTAACGAAAATAATAAGACGGGAGCGACGTGTTGAATTTGCATTTGAAGGCTTGAGGTACTTTGATATTTTGCGTTGGGGTATTGCTGCCACCGAACTCAACAGGCAATTCACTGGGATGAAGCTTACAAATGATCCTGCAAATTACCAAGCGTTTCCTGTAGATGCGGAAGGATATTTAATGTATCAAAAAAGAAATTTTGTTGCAGGCAGGAATGAGCTATGGCCGATACCTCAGACTGAACGCGACATTAATAAGAAATTAACACAGAACAATTATAATTAACATATCCATATGCGTAGCTATCTTACGGTAGCTACGCTTTTCGGTAAATAAACCTTTATTTTCAGATCGATGACAAGAATTCCAAAAAGAACTATCTATTTTCTAATCACTTTCTTCTGCTGTTTTAGTCAGCAATCAGAAGCACAGACTAAAGTTATTAACCAGAGTTCGGTTGCCGCCATTCCACCTGTACCCGCCCGTGGTCCGGTGAACAGTTTAGCGATGGGTGATTCAAAATCCTTTGAAGAAGTCAGGTTGAACCTACCCATCGCTGCAGGCCCTTTCAAACCTACCTGGGAGTCTATCGAGGCCAATTATCCCGGAGAACAATCCTGGCTGAGGGAGGCCAAATTTGGAATATGGGTGCATTTCGGACCTCAGGCCTCGGGTGCAAGTGGGGATTGGTATGCCCGTAAGATGTATACTCCGGGTACTCCGGCTTATAAAAACCATCTTGAAAAACATGGACATCCTTCGGAATTTGGATATAAGGAAATCCTTCGTGACTGGAATCCCACAAAACTTGATCCGGCGAAACTTGCTAAAATATATCAGGATGCCGGAGCCAGGTTCCTGATGATACAGGGTGTTCATCATGACAACTACGATTTATGGAATTCACGCTACCAGCCATGGAATTCAGTGAATATTGGCCCTAAACGGGACTTGATTGGAGAATGGGCGAAAGCATGCCGGGCAAACAATATCCGTTACGGAGTAACCTTTCATCATGAATATACCTGGTGGTGGTGGCAGACAGCCTTTGGAAGTGATACCGAAGGTGCAAAAAAAGGAATCTCCTATGATGGAAACCTAAGCCTTAGCGACGGGAAAGGAAAGTGGTGGGAGGGGTATGATCCACGGATGCTTTATGGAATCGATTTACGTGAGTACAAGGGGGTAGCAGAAAGATCTCATTCTCCATGGTCACCACCGGACCCTGGAATTTTCAGCAAACATCTGGACTATGCGAAGTGGTATACCAGCAACTGGGCCTTGCGTATGATGGACGTCGTGGAACATTATGACCCGGATTTTATTTATACTGATGGCACCGTCCAGGGGCCTTTTACTGGTGAGGGTACCGGTACTGGCTATAAGGCCGATGCAATGCAAAGCGTGATGGCCGACTATTATAATAAAACACTCAAACGTCGTGGAAAGATTAATACATTCAGCATTGTTAAATTCCGCGATAAAACCAACGGCACAGTTACGACTGAGGAATTCGCGATTCCAGAAAAAATTAAAACAAATCAACCCTGGATTGCAGAAGCACCGATTGGAGATTGGTACTATGCGCCAAATTTCACCTACGACTCGGGGATGATGATTAGGTACGTAATTGAGGCCATTGCAAGAGATGGTAATGCCGCCCTCTGTGTTTCGCTGCTCCCCGATGGTTCATTAGATGAAGGAAGCTTAAAAATGCTCAAAGAAGTAGGCGTATGGATGCGCCGTAATGGAGAAGCCGTCTATGGGAGCAAGGCATGGAAAATTCCCGGAGAGGGCGAGATGATCAAAGGAAAGTTGAAAATGCTTCCAGGTGGCGCCCTCGGACGTCGACATGCCGAATTTAAATTCAATAATCAGGATTTCCGATTCACCGTAGGTAAAAATGGTTTGCTATATGCTTTCTGTATGACTGCTCCGGAAGCTGGGACAGAATTGAAGATCAAATCACTAGGCAGCGCTCAATCCTATTTAGGTAAATCAATCAAGAAGATAAGCCTGCTTGGTTATAAAGGTAAATTAGTATGGAAGCAACAGGCCGATGGTCTGGTAGTAACCTGCCCTTCCCAAATGCCGTATGCAACCTCAGTGGTATTCAAAGTTGAGTAAGCATCGATATCAGGCCTGGCCAAATGGAATCACATTAAACGATGTGGGGACAATTCAAAATGTTACCTGTGGCCAAAGCAATGGCTCAATAACAGGTATTCAGGTATCAGGGGCAACGCAGTATCAATGGTTTGATCAATCGGATCAACTCATAGCTACTACTACCGATCCAAACCTAAGGGATGTCAAAGCAGGAAGTTATTACCTTGTTGCTGCCAATTCCAGCTGCAAAAAAGCAAGCCAACTGTATACGGTTGGAGGAGATGTAGCTGTGGTAGTGAATAATGATCATGTTCAGATTGACCAAACCATTGATACTGCTAGCCCATCCGACAATTCCGTTTTGCCTTTCCGACCTGCTGGAATCGAACAAATCAAAGCCGCACCGTCAGTTAACCCGGAAGGCCAATTTTAATCTGAGCAACACTTAGACCGGCATATGGAAATTTAATTTCTAAATTCAGTATGATTTTGACAATCACCACGAATACCCAATAAAGAAAATTCTTCTTTTTATTTATCTTGCAGCTTTTTAAACCATTATGAAAATTGTAACGCTGATCCTGGTATGCCTAAGCTTCCAGTTTACCGCTCTGGCCCAGGAGGCCGAACTGGGTATTAAAATTGAGCAGGAACCGACTGAATGGGCACATTTTCTAAAAAAAAAGAAAAACCATCAAATCAAAAAACAGGTATTCCTGATATCGAGCTTAAGTTCAGGCTACAAACCCGATACCATTAACATCGAATATTATGATCCTCAGGGCGATCTCAGTCGCGTAATCAGATTTTCAAATCAAAAACGGACAAGCATATCCGTATATGAAACCAGCAAAGACAGAAAAGTTACCAAATGGCGCACCAACTACTTAAAAGATAAAACAGCCTCAGTAAGTACCCATGCTTTTCACGCTAACGGTAAACAAGCATGGTCTAAAAGTGCCGAAATCAATTCCAAAGGTGATACCACATCGCGGGCATTGACAGCCTTTAAATACAACAGTAAACAGCAGCTGATTGAACGGGCTGAGCAGATAAGAGGTATTACCACCACAAAAAAAAACTATATCTACGCCGGTAACCATGTAGTGAAACTGGTAACCAGGCCAGAAGGAACAATCTGGTACGAATATGTTTACAATGCAGAACAGCTCCCAATCAAAAAAGAACAGCACCAATCCGGATCCTGGGGCACTGCAGTTACCAAAAGCTTTAACTACACTTATCAAAACGGGCTGATGGCAACTGAACGCTATACAGATGCAGACGGAGATAAAAAAGATACTGAAGTCAGTTATACCTATGATGCCGCGGGAAGAACCAAAAGCTTCAGGGCCGTACGCGATACCCTGTTCCGCGAGGTAAGTTTCGAATTTTCAGGACCACTGCTCAAACAGATCAATGTAAAAGGAAATACTGCCAGAGGCTTTACGCGCGAATACTTTATCAATATCGGCGCACCTTATACCGAAAAGAACCTGCCAATTGTATACCGCCAGGATTTTGATTACGATGATCAGGGTAACCTTATCCGGTCGGCCCAATTTTTAGACGGGATTAAATACCTGCAAATGGATTATCATCTCGAATATTACTAAAATTCCGATTCAAAACCCTGGATACTCATGCTCATTAATAAAGTTCTCAATGTTGTTTGATGCAAAGAACCGTAAGCTCATAATAAATGGAAACGCGATAAACCTGACCGGAACCGAAACCCCGGGTATTGCATATTTTTGCATCTTCTCCAAACGAAACCATAGAGCGAAGCAGGCTACAAAAAGACATATGGGAGGATGAAGGTGTTATAGTAGGCCGCAGCCTTGATATGTTCATATCAAAACTTAGAAAAAAAAAATTGGAACCTGATCCCAATATCAACATTGTTGTTACACGTGGCAAAGGATATACACTTGAAATTAGCTCTTCCTTATAACGAGAGTTACCATGTTGGTGTTTTTATGGGTTTGGTTTTTTGGGATATATAGGACATACGGGCGGAGACCCCGGGGTAGGTTCGATGATGTTTTTTGAACCAAAGTTAACTTTTCTTTATATGCCGATGGCGAAGCATGTGTTTCATGCTGAAAGGTTACACCTAATCCTTTCAGTATCTGTTTTACCAGACTGCTTTGCTTATCGGGGATATTGATGGTCAACTTTTCCATAAGTCAAATTTACAAATATTTACATACTAACCAGCTTGACTAGCAAAATCCATGATAAGTGTTGATTTCCGGTAAATACTGGTTTTCCTTAGATATTAACATTTGGCATCTTTCGATAGCGGTTTCTTCCAGCAATTGATCTTCATATGCTTTTCGTTGTGGAATAATAAATGAATGCTGGCAAGTAATTTGCTTGGAAATTAGTATACATAATAGTATTGATATCTTTGAATTTTATTATCTATTTAAATTGAATTCACATCTTTGTATAGATGAAATCGGTAGAGAACATAGCTGCAACTTTTCCTAAAGAGCTTTTCTGGGATGTAAACATGTCTCGGTTAGATATTCAGGAGGATAAGGATCTAATAATCCCAAGGGCACTTTATGCTACTACTGAAAATACATTTCCTGAGGATATCAGCCGTTTAGAGCGGCTTTATAAGCGCAGTGAAATTGTTGAGGAACTTAAATCTACAAAAGAACGTATTAGTAATAAGGTTTGTACTATGGTAGCACAACGCTATCACGTAAAGCACTTTTCTAGGTACTAGCGGCTGCTATTTCAGCAGAGTTAATCGAGACTATCATTGAACTTCAGAGCCTTTCAAATCTTAAAAATGCGGTATTAACTGTTTCCATTTTGGAAACAGTTCAAAAAGAAGGTAACAGAAATGTAAAACGTAAACCAGAATTCAATTGCCTGTAGGAGTTTTTTACTATGTTATCAAAATTGGTGAAGATGCCAGGCAATTTCTGGAAGTCTGACTTTATTGCGGTAGCGCATTATGTATGATTCCATACTGACATATCCTACAACAAACATTTATCATTACAATTGCTGAATTTCAGTTTCAGAAATAGATCTTGTGGGAAGCTGGCCGAGTAGGGCTAAGTGGATTTCGTCCTGCTTGCTGGGGTTGATAAGTCTCGAACAGTACTCGCTGCCGTCAGGATGGCAAAAGCTGATCAGAACGCGTTCGCTTGGATGGTCTATATCCGGCAGAAATGAGAGTTCGTGATATAGGTTGGCGTAGATGGTTTTGATGTCTTCATGTTTTGGAAGGATGAATAGTATTTCGTCTCTTCCACGATCAAAATTGCTTTTCACGATCCAGTTTTCCTGACCATAATGTGTCTGAAGGTTTCTTTGAAGTTGCGTTTTATAGGGGTGTTTCATGCTTGGTTTGGTCTGCGTTGCTAAGATATAATTTTATTTAAAGCATTGGGGTGTTGTGGTAAATTCTGAGATAAATAAACAACCGGCCTGGCTCGCAGGGGTATCATATCCATTCCCGAAAATCAATACTGTTACTCCCTGTTGCGGCTATGAAAATGTGTCTAGCAATTAACTGTATATATTGTCTAAAAGAAGGTTGAATGTTATATATGGAGCTAATAATATTAAACATATGCATGTTCAGAAAAGCGTCCGAACGCCTTCGGCCCCACTAGCCAGAAGTTCCTCCGCAATTTAAAAGTCAACCGAGAGGAGGTAGGATAAAAGAACTTCGCCATATTTTTACTAATTTCATCGATATTTTAACGAACCGCATGGATAACTGGAAAGACTTACAAAAAGCGTTAATAGAATTCAGGAATGAACGTAATTGGTCACAATTTCACAATCCTAAAGATCTTGCACTGGCACTTTCTATTGAAGCTGCTGAATTGAATGAGCTTTTTCTCTGGAAACAACCCGATGAAGCAAACAAGGAGAAGGTTAAAGAAGAACTTGCTGATGTGTTTGCTTATGCCATACTACTTGCAGAAAAATATGGTTTTGATATTAACGAGATTGTTGCAAGTAAAATTCAGAAGAACAGCGAAAAATATCCTGTAGATAAATCCAAAGGTTCCGCAAAAAAGTATAATGAATTGTAAACGCTCTTCTTCATGATTGTATACCAGGCGACAAAAGCAAACTTTAGTGAAGATGTACTCAATGACCAGATTGAAACTAAGATTCACGGATTCTTTAAACAAAATTTAAATCGCAGTACGGGTAACCAGGAAGTACTATCCTGGAAAAATTCCATGCAATACATGGATCGGGTATTGAATGATCCGGAAATTCCTGACAACTGCGGAATATCTATTGAATTTCAAATTCCCCAAACATCCAATAGGATCGACTTTATTCTGACTGGAAAGGGAGAGAATGATAAGGATTACGCAGTCATAATTGAACTTAAACAATGGTCCCAGGCAACGTTATCTGACAAAGATGCTGTGGTTAATTCTTTTGTAGGAGGAAGAGTACGGGAATGTACGCACCCTTCTTATCAAGCCTGGTCTTATGCTGCCTTACTGGAGAGTTTTAATGAGACTGTAGAGCAAGACGATATTCAATTGAGGCCATGTGCTTATTTGCATAACTATGTACCTGATGATACAATAAGTAATTCACACTACAGCGAACATATTAAAAAGGCGCCACTTTTTTTAAAAGGGGAGGCGGTTAAACTACGGGATTTCATCAAACAATATGTAAAATATGGTGATGATCGCAAGATCATGTATCGGATAGATCAGGGGAGAATAAGACCATCCAAAATGCTCTCTGATAGTATGGTGGCTATGCTGAACGGGAAGCCCGAATTTGTGATGATTGATGATCAGAAGATCATTTACGAAACCGCACTAGAACTATCCACCAAAGCTAATATCAATCAAAAACAGATTCTCATTGTTAAAGGTGGCCCCGGTACAGGTAAATCTGTAGTTGCCGTAAACCTTTTAGTCGAGTTGACCAATCGTGGATTACTTGCAAAGTATGTATCTAAAAATGCTGCACCAAGAGCAGTTTATGAAAGCAAATTAACCGGGTCCATTAAGAAAAGCGTCATTTCCAATTTATTTGGTGGTTCCGGTGCTTATATTACCAGTAAGCCTAATCAATTTGATACCCTAATTGTTGACGAAGCACATCGGTTGAACGAGAAATCTGGATTATATGGAAATGATGGCCACAATCAGGTGAAAGAGATTATCGAAGCCTCTCAATCTACTATTTTCTTTTTGGATGAAGATCAACGGATACATTTGAAAGATATTGGTTCTGTTAATGAGATTCAAACCTGGGGAAGATTGGCCGGAGCAAACATTATAGAGATGGAACTGAGTTCTCAATTCCGCTGTGCAGGATCAGATGGCTACATCGCCTGGCTAGATCATATTTTACAGGTCAGGCAGACAGCAAATGATACTTTGGCAGGTATCAAATATCATTTCCAGGTTTTTGATTCACCGAATGACCTTAGAGAAGCAATTGTCAATAAAAACAAAATCGACAACAAAGCCCGTATGGTTGCGGGGTATTGTTGGGATTGGAAAAGCGACAAAAACCCTGCAGTTGATGACGTCATTATACCTGAATTTGATTTCGGGATGAAATGGAATTTAAGAACAGACGGCAGCCTTTGGATCATTAAACCAGAATCTGTAAATGAGGTTGGATGTATTCACACTTGTCAGGGTCTGGAAGTGGATTATATTGGAGTAATTATCGGAGATGATATGGTAGTTAGAGATGGTAAAATAATTACTAATCCATTTGAACGGTCAAAGAATGATTCTTCTGTAAAGGGATATAAAAAATTGTTAAAAGAGGAACCCGTTGAAGGTGCAAAGCTTTTGGAATTGATCATCAAGAATACTTACAGAACTTTAATGACCCGAGGAATGAGAGGATGTTATATTTACTGTACGGATCCGGAAACCAACGAGTATTTTAAAGAAGTGATGAGTTAACCTTGCTAAATAACATGAACCGGTGACGGATTTGAGCTACAACGAGGTATGGCAAAGATTAATACCTGCACTCAGCGAGGCAGCTATAGACAACCTTAGTAAAGCTGATGCCGCGATTCTATAAGAAAGAGATCCCTTCAAATACGGCAGAAATCCTGGTTGAAGTCGTCTAAGCACAGAGGAGAAATCGGTAATGCTAAAAATAGAACTATGGACGAAAGCAGCGTTCGGTGTAAAAAATATTAAGTCCTGTCTTTTAATAAGAGCTGTCCCACTGGACACTATCTTACCTGAACAAAGATCCAGATAATATAAATTGGATTGAAGCGAAGCTTATTAATTCAGTCAGAAAAATGACGGATATTCCTACTACTCAGTCAGACACCTAGTTGGTTCCGGTTTTTGTAACTAGTGTTCCTTTCAGCTCAAAATTCCGAAGGAGTCTAAGTACAACTCGGTACTTATAACTTAACGCTACCGCCTCAGGATTCGTAAGAAACACATCTGCCAAATCTCTCGAGACGGCAGATCCATCAATATTATTCATTACGATGCCATCTTCTATCTCTAGCCGAAAGGTATAATCCTTTCTGGCTCCCACAGATTGAAAATTAGCCTCAGTCAAAGCGTTGCCTGCATCTGTCATACCTGTTTCCAATAATGCAATAAGTGGTGGTAAAGCCTTTTTCCAAATGTCTGTATATAAATGTTCGCCCATCGTAATAGTAAAGCTGTTAATGTCCTTCGTTTTAAGGATTAAGTTGAAGATAAGCAAAATTTCATAATGGGTGGCCTTTTTGGCGATTCGAAGTCACATTTTGTTTTAGTTTTTCTTAAACAGTTAAAATTGATTCCGCTTACCATTCATAGCTATAGCGAACTTTACCAATCAAAGTTGTCTTCGCTATTCAATTACAGTTTCGCAATCTTGTGATTTCAGGACGAGTAACCAAAAGTTGGGAAGGAGTCCAAACTGACCACTCCATTTCGAGCTAAACTGGCCGTAAATTTGATTAACCGTAATTACTTAATTCTAAGTAAGAATATATTTTGTCTTCAATGCCATTTTTTTTAAAAAGAAAAGGTTCCGGCCCGAATTATGGCTTATCTCAGCATTTCGACGAAAGTTCAGAGCGAAAGGAAACAATTTATACTATAGCCCGGTAAACGGTATGAAAACCATAAGCCCATCGACTACGAACGCTTTCAATTGACCAAACCCGAATATTTCAGGCTTAGCAAGCGTAACCGACTTTGGATCGTGTTGAAATATTACTGGCAGGTTCGCCTGAAATACCACTTGCTGATGTATGGGCCATTACTATTATTTATTGTGGTCAATCTCAAAAGATTGATTTGGGGTTAGTAAAGATCGGTATAAAAGCAACGCCATAAACCATAAAATTTAGTTACGCACTTAGGATATATCTTACATAGTAGCATCTAATTTTTCGTTTTTCGTAACGATAATATCAAAGGGATTTTTTTAAAGTATTATAAAGATCTCTCATATTAAAATCAGTAATTTTCCGCTGCTAAAAACGCTCAGCCCTGGATCTGGAGGAAGACCTGTCCCTGGTTATCGGCAAAACCAGAATGGTCGCACAACGCTATCATGTAAAGCACTTTTCCAGGTACTAGTGGCAGCTGTTTCAACGGCGTTACTTAGAACCATCATTGAGCTTCAGCATTTTTCTAGTCTTAAAAATTCAGCATTAGCTGGTGGAACGAAACTTGCAATTCGCTATGATCAGAAAGAATCCATAGATATAGACCTATTCTTCTCTGGTATAATAGGTAAGGCAGGCTACAAAGAAATACAGGACGGATTTGCGTGTAGACTTTCCCACATCAATTTCCGTTGGTTAGGTAGCACTTGATAACTGATTAAATTACAGTGTATTTACATCAGTTATCAATGCATTTCATAATTTATTTGCTCAGCAACCGCCTTTGCGAGGGACACGTTTAAAAATTACTTTACCATCTCGTTCTACATATTCGGCCGATATTATTGGGTATGAATACTTTGGAGCGTGCGATACGCTATGGCTTCTTAAGATTATTTTGTCGTTAACTTTCAGGCTATACAATTGTTCAAGTTGAGACTTTTCCGGCTCAAATCTTACAATATAATCATCACCATTGATCTTGGCCATCACACCGAAACCTACTCTTGATCCTGGCGGAAGAGAAAGAGAGGTTAAAACAGCCTCCATATTGGTATAATCATTAATGCTCTTCCTTATTTTAGCAGCACCGGCAAACACTTTTTTACCTTCGGGAGAAGCTACCCATTTTTTGTACTTTATACCATCAGGGGTAGCCTCCCATTTTTTCGATTCGATTTTCCTTTCAGCAGCAGAGAGAGGCTTTGGGGTTGGCCTTTTAGAAGTTTCATTTTTAATTTCGCGATTAGCAAATACTAGTCCGCTTACCACAACCAGCGGTAAGATCAGCGCATAAAAGATTTTTTTCATAATTTTTGTTGGTTAAATGATATAGATTCGTATAAGACATTTTTTTTATTTTTCATATGCTTTGAAAGTTGGTGCAACAAAAATACTTTGATATATTTCAGCCTGAGGAACATGGATTGTAAATAAAAATGTAACTTTTGTAAATAAATCTTAAAATGGTATCTTTTATAGCCGAAATCTACTTTCCGGGAAACGCAAATACCTTTGGGGATTGATACCACTGCTGTTTATCTCTGTAACAAGCGTGACTTTCAGTATGACCGGCAGTGACGACTTTGATATGGCCGGGAGGGAAGTTTTGCTTCGGAGGATAGGAGATGAACTACTCACACAGTCGGGCGACAGTAAATCAAGGGTAGGGGTAGCTTTACTGAAAGCGCAGGAAATACCCATAGCGGGTCCGCGATAGTTATCGGAATTGAGCACCTATGTTATCCTGCTGATTTTAGTATCTTTGATAAGATTAACCTTTTATGCTCGACAAAAAACATTTTATCCTTTTTCTCCTTTCGTTTGTTTACGGGACCACTTTCGGACAGTTTGTTAAGGAATTCAGCAAGATGACGCACATCTATAAAGACTGGCAAAGCCGTGGCTCCTGCGACACCCTTTATTATACCGATAAAGTCAATCCTGATGTGCTTACCAAGGCTGTTAGCATGATCTCATCCAAGGAAACGTTTCCTTTACATGATCTGTATGCCGGGTCAGAAACGGAGCCGCTGGTGATAACACCTGCTGAAAAGTCGTACGTCCTTTCAGAATTGGAGAAGCTCCGGGAATTCAAATGGCCTGCGACGATGTTTCCAAAATCAAAACGCATTTCGAACACAGACATCGATAAAGTTCTGCACGTCACTGAAAAATTTTCTGAAGAGAAATATCATTCCTGTTCTTTGATCTATAGCTTTTCAAAACCTATTTATCTTAGGAATGGCACTGTTTGCCTCTCGATAGATCAAGAAATATTCGACCATTCCGATTCAAGAATAACCATAGAGTTTCTTTGCACGATCGACGGAGAATGGGACAGGTATACCGAAGTATTTACCCAATTTGGAAAAGCGGGCAGCCCATCAAAAAATACTGTTGATACTCTGGTATCCAGCATTATCCGGTCACAAACCCTGGGTATTCCGCCTCGGCCAGGACTGCAACCTGAGCAACTGCCTGAGTTTGGAATGAGGGTTTTTTCTGCTTTCCAGTCCCAACAAGACAATCCATTCCCCCGCTTATATCCAACACTTGATCAAAGAATTCTTATTGCAAAACAATTGAACCTGCCAACCAGGAAAAAATCACCGGAGATGTTGCAATACGACCATGCACTGGCAATACTGAATTTTAATTACCGCTGCCTTAATATATTAGATACAGCTAAAGCTTTGAAAATTGATTGGGCGACAGCGGCGTATTCAGGGACCACCAACTACGAAGTTGCAACGCCGTTCACGGGCATTAACGGAAAGAGAATCACAGTAAGCGGGGCGAATGTAGAGTTCGTTGCAAATAATCGCAGATTCCGGATTCGGATTGAAGGCATTTATTTACTGGATGACAATTGGACAACCACAGCAATAAACGGATTAACAGAAATTTCAAAACAATAAAAGGCACCGCCTGGCAAGCATCAGCAGAGTCAGGCGTTTAAAATGATCCAATGTTTACAACCATACTTCGGGAAGAACAAATGGTGAACATATTTTGAGTCCCGTATGACAGCCTGTCTCAATGCGAATTAAATGATTTTTGTAGTTTTTGTCTTCATTCATTTGAAGAGGACTAAAGCAAAACTAGTGGTAAAACTACATCTTGCATTGATATAATTATACAAATTCTTGATGCAATGCATATCTAACCTTTTGATGTGCTTAGTGGTTCGAAAATAAAAATTATACGTAATAATATATGTTTTTACAATATTGAATTCAATCAGTGAAAATATAGTAAACTGCAACCTGTTTAAAAATGAAACACAGTATTTATGAAGATCTGGCTGAATATTCCATTTTCTTTTTATCCCTATTCACTACATCAACAAATTAATTGTTGATAATATACTTTTGGGCTGTTTCTTAACCGGTGACGTACAATCAGCCTGGTATTGGTTTTGTTGTCGGTGAAACAGGAGCCATCCATTCAAGGATATTAATTCCCAATCAATTCAAGGTTAGGACTAACACTGGCCCTTATTAATCACGGTATTCATTATCAACCATCCCGTTCAGTAACGGGCGGGATTTTTTTATTTACTGGTTTAGCTCCAGACTTCGTTTACGGGTTTTTGCATCATGAGGTATTGCAATAAAAGGTTCGGATCTTTGTCTGTTGATTCTGACCTGAAAAGTGGTTTGATTGAGCTCAGGTCAAGGAGCTGACTGCATCCGGCGTGGATGAATAAGTCACTGAGCTGGGAGTTACTGTGCAGGTTGTATCGCCTGATTCCAGGAAGCGTGTCCAGATCCAGGTATTGTTTGTCTGGTATGGCCAGGCTGCTGATATCACCCAGGAGCTTTCCTTCGGGGCTACCTTCATTGGTCAGGAAGAGGAAAGTGCGGACGATGATTTTATCTTGGTGGACGCTGCATACCAGATATCCAAGCTTTTTTCCGAACACTTCCAGTTCCAGCAGGGTATTGTCCCCCTGGCTCTGGTAACTGTGATTTTCCTTCTTAAAGGTTAGGTAGATTTGGTACTGCACGACTCCGTTGAGCATTCCCAGGCGCTCTTCAATCCGCTGCAGAGCATGCCGCTGGATGTAGGCGGGAATTTTGCTTTTGCTGGAATGTTTAAGGCCGATATGTTCCGGTAAGATGTGGACGGGGTCGAACTTTCCAAAGGAATCGCACCAGCCCATTTGCAGGATCTCTCTTTTTTTGCCGTTAATTTCCAGGCTTTCTTTCGGAAGCGGTTTAAACCAGACTTTGATTTCATTGGTATAACTGGTGTTGGAGAAGCCGACAAAGTCTGCTGCTGAATAATGCATCAGCTGAGTAGACCAGTCACTTTCAATGTTGCTGAGTTGCAAGGCGGTATAGACGGCTTCGGAGATGGGTTTAAGCATCGGATCTTTGTTATCCAAATAAGGTTCAAATAGCTCAGCATAGGCTAGGGCTGTTTTAGGATGCTCGTTGACCAGTCCTTGGACGTAAAAAATCAGCGTAAGGCCTTCTTTTAAGAACTGTGCCAGTGAAATTTCGGCTCCGGTTACCGTTGTTATTTTTCGGGTTCGCATTTGATCATTAAAAATCGCTTTGTAACGACCGGCTTCATCCTGGCTGCAGTGGGCATTTAACTGGGCAATCATTCTGGGAGATGAGTGGAAGTGTTCAAGCAGATATTGAAGGTCAGTCGGGGTAAAAATGCTGAAGGTTCCTTTGCCGAGCAGAAGTTCACAGGTTTCTTTCAGCCTGGAAATGCGGTGAGCACGTTGTTGCTTCAGATCGGTGCCTGTTATCGGTGCTTTTTTTTGTTTCTTTTTTGCCATAGGATTTGGTGGTGCAAAATAATTATTTTGAGCTTCGATGGGTTAAATTTCAGACGAATATTTCTGATCGTTTATTAAAATGTTACAAATGTGCTTGTTTTATTAAACTGATGGCTACAGTTGGCTGTTGTGTATATTTGCGCAATGCCGGAAACTGCAATTACTTTGCTGGATACAAAAGATTACGCTGAGCTGATCCAGGTTTGGGCAGCCTCGGTGCGTGCTACGCACGATTTTTTGTCCGAGGCCGATATTCTTCAATACAGGCAATTGATCTTAGATACTTATTTTGATCAGGTAACACTGTTCGGCATTTCCGATAGTTTGGGAATCGCTGGCTTTGTTGGCCTTGATGAACGAAACATACAAATGCTTTTTATCAGGCCGGATGTCAGAGGAACGGGTTTAGGAAAACGTTTGGTCAGCTTTGCTATAGACATACATGGGGCAAATCATGTGGATGTAAATGAGCAGAACATGCAGGCAGTTGGTTTTTATCAGAAGCTGGGTTTTCATGTCTGTGGCCGGTCTGATGTGGATGCGGCGGGGAAGCCCTATCCGATTCTGGCGATGCTTCACATGCCTACCTTGGTGTTAAAGTTTGCAGACCTGGATGATGTTCCCGGGATTGTCAGCTTGTATGGCGAAACGATCCTCTCTTCCTGCAAGGAAGAATATGATGAGCAGCAGCTTAAGGTTTGGGCTATGCTAGGTCAGGATTCTGGCCACTGGTTTCGGCGGATTGCTGAGCAGTATTTTTTAGTAGGGGAAGTGGATGGAACTCTGGCCGGTTTTGCCAGTTTATCGAATGAAGGATACCTGGATGTATTTTATGTTCATACAGCTTATCAGCGCAAAGGCCTGGCCAGTGTGCTGTACCAACAGCTGGAAAAGCGGGCAAAGAGTCTTTCTTTGGCGTCCATTAGTGCTGATGTGAGTAAGACGGCGCTGCCTTTTTTTTACAGGCAGGGTTTTGTGCTCATCGCGGTGCAGCAGAACGAATTGCAGGGACAGGTGCTGGAAAATTATAAGATGGAGAAAACCATTGGATATTCCGGTTCATAGTAGCCGCGATTCGGCTACAAAGTTTCCAGCGGAGAATATGATCCTTGATGTACTTTTAAGCAAGTACATGGTGCGCCAGTACTTTTTGCACTTCAAAAACGTTTACCGATTTGTTGAATTTCTTCCTGATACTAGGAATTGTTTCACTGGAAACCCAGATCTTTAGTTCGGCATCCAGGTCAAAAGTGCCCGCCGTTTCCACGCTAAATCTGGAAATGGCCTTATAAGCGATAGACATATATTCGGTTTTGCTACCTGTCAGACCTTGTATGTCTACTATGATCAGACGCTTATTGGTGAAAATGAATGTGTCCCGGATCAGTTTGAAACCAAGCTCAATTTCTTCATTATCGGTAAGCAAAGGCCCGTACTTCTTTTTTAAGTCATCCTGGCTAACCGCTCCTGCATTGCCCATTAAAGCTGAAAATATTCCCATATATCTGTTTTTTGGTTTTAGAACCATAATGATCTAATCCGTTACGGAATTTAAATATTAAATGTATGGCTTTAATACTTAATATGCTTATCGTATATAACTATTATTGATGTTAGTCGCAGTTTATACAAATTAGTAGTTCAATGATTACTTAAGCTTAACACCGCTATATCTAAAAGTAAACCGGTGGAAAATTACCCCTACTTTTGCATTAAATATTTAATTTAAATAATGAGCTATGGAAGTAACTGAGTTACCTGGTCACGAAGGGAGTTTTTTATCAACTTCAGGAGTTTTTACAACTGAAGATTTGATGCGGATAGGTTTAAGTAGGGAGCAGGCTAATGAAATAATCGAGCGCCTGAGCGATGACGAATTAGCGACCATAATACCCATAGTCAGCACAAGCAATTAATGTTTTCGGGTTTGGACGGTCATTATTGTGATATTTTAAGGTAATTAGCTCTTCAAAAGGCTGACTGATCAGTTCTGAAACATCGTCAATATTAGATGGGCCAATTGAACTACAAAAATTTTTTCCATAAATAAGCCACTAGTTATGGGGTTGGATGTAGTAAACAGCCAGAAACGATTTGCCAACGCCCGTTTTTTTGTCATGTGCTCGATTATTCCATTATAATGAAAAGCAATCATTTCAAGAAGGTTTATTAATTTTCGACTTCAAAATTTACATAACCATATCTAGCGCTCTGATTTTTACAAACAAGCATCTGTCTTTTCTTATTCATCAACGCCCCCAGGCTTTTTTGCAAATCAGCAGCAGAAAAAACAAAGCTTCATTTCCCTTCAATTTTAGAAAAACTTCTAGAGCATTGCGCTACATTGCAAAATAGCCACTTTCTACCAACGACAGCGGTTTTTATCAGTATCAGCACATCGAGGAACAAGTAGACCAGGCAGGAGCGGGGCGGTTAACGATACAGAAAAAGGAGCAGGCCAGCAAAGAGTTGCTGCAGAAAAAGAGTGAACCCATTAAAACCTGGGTATATGCAGGAATTGTATTGATTGTCGTGTTTGTATGGGGTGTTTATAAGAGATATATCTAAATGCAAACATCAGTCATCCAAAACTTCAGATTTTGCTTTTTTCCTGACTTCTAATGAGCGATTTCTGGTTACGTCAAGTGCAGGTGGATTTTCGGCGATAATCGCACCCGAATCGTCTTTCAGGCCTTAAAATCGAAGAAAATATATATTGAAAATTAGTAAAAAATGTGGTTTTTAAGCATTTTATTTGATCTCGAAATCGGGCCTGATCAATGGTTTTTCGGGCTTAAAAAGATGAAATCAATAGAATTATGGAAACGCTACTTTTTAATTACTGGTGGGTTTTGGTGGCACTGTTATGTGCAGGTTTGAATAAATATATATTACGTTTTTTATTCGGGATGATTGTAGTCCCCGAAGACCGGATCGGTTTGGTGACTAAGAAATTTGTATTGGTAGGTAAGGAACGGGAACTGCCAGACGGGCGGATCATCGCCATTAAAGGTGAGGCAGGCTTTCAGGGAAAAACCCTGGCTCCGGGCCTGTATTTCAGGATGTGGTTCTGGCAGTATACTGTTTCTATGGAAGAATTCACCGTCATACCTGAAGGCAAAATCGGGTTGATCCTGGCCAAGGATGGGGCAGAAATTCCCACAGGAAATATTCTGGGGCACCGGGTGGACTGTGACAATTTTCAGGATGCCGTAAAGTTCCTGGAAAACGGCGGGCAGCGCGGCAGGCAAACCTCTTACATTACCTCTGGTTCTTACCGGATCAATACCTTATTATTCGATGTTTCAGTTACAGAGATGATACGCATCCAGGAAAGCATGGTGGGTATTGTAACCACTTTGGACGGCTCGCCTATCGACGCCGGCCAGATTGCAGGGCATTTGGTAGAAGGCCATAATAACTTTCAGGATTTTGATGTGTTTATAAAAAATGGAGGCAACCGGGGATTACAGCCACAGGTAATCCTCGCCGGATCCTATAACCTGAATCCCTGGGCCATCCAGTTGGAACAAATCCCGATGACGGAAATTCCGATTGGTTATGTGGGTGTGGTCATTTCCTATATTGGAAATGATGGGAACGATCTGACAGGAATTGATTTTAAACATGGAAATATCGTAGCTAAAGGCTCAAAAGGGGTCTGGCTGGAGCCACTGGGTCCGGGTAAATACCCTGTTAACAAATACGTCATGAAAGTGGAATTGGTACCGACCACGAACCTGGTACTGAACTGGGCATCGGCACGCAGTGAAGCGCACAACCTAGACAAAAATCTTTGTACGATAACGGTAAGGTCTAAAGACGGTTTTCCGTTCAACCTGGATGTGTCACAGATCATCCACGTACCCAGTACAGAAGCCCCAAAAGTTATTGCAAGGTTCGGAAATATGGTTAACCTTGTTTCACAGGTGCTGGAACCGACAATAGGCAACTACTTCCGCAATTCGGCACAGGACAGTGATGTTATTGCTTTCCTCAGCACCCGAAAAGAGCGTCAGGAATCGGCAAAGGAACACATTCGCAAGGTACTCGATGAGTACAATGTGAACGCGGTTGACACTTTGATCGGAGATATTGTTCCTCCGGAATCCCTGATGAAAACCCTGACAGATCGTAAAATTGCAGAAGAGCAAAAGGTGACGTACAATACGCAAAAACAGGCTCAGGAAACCCGTCAGGGGATGGAAAAAGAGACGGCCATTGCCGATATGCAAAAGGATATGGTAAAAGCTCAGCAAAGTGTGGAGATCGCGGAACGTACAGCGAGTGCTACGGTTAAAAAGTCTGAGGGTGACGCTGCCGGGGTAAAACTGGCTGTTGGAGCGGAAGCGGAAGCCACCAAGATGCGGGCCCATGCGGAGGCAGAGGCAACAAGGGCCAGAGCTAAGGCGGATTCTGAAGCCATTAAATTAAGGGCATCGGCCGAAGCAGAGCAAATATCACTGACAGGCGATGCGGAGGCAGGTAAAATTCTGGCAGTTGGTAAATCAACCGCAGAAGCTTATGAGCTTGCAGTTAAGGCGCTGGGCGGTGAGAACTTTACGCGTTATAAGATCACCGAAGAATTGTCTAAAGGAAATGTGAAGCTGATTCCTGATGTGCTGGTTGGGGGTAGTGGAGGTTCAGCCATGGATGGTTTGCTCGGTATCAGGCTTATGGAATTAATGGATCCTGAGCGCAGGGAGGTTAAAGAATCGACTACCGTAGATATAGAAAAATAGATAATAAAGAAAATATTGGTCAGTGGGTCACGAATACGAATCGAACTCACTGACCATAGTAATTGTACTTCATCTTTTTATTTAAATTTTATAAATAGGGTAGGTGTACGACAGCACTAATAGTGCGTATGGTTCACCACATTTCCTTGCAAATTAATCCGCGTTAACTTGATGTACCTCCCTGAGCAATTCATCAAACTCACAAAAAATTATTCAAATAATTTGCTGCTTTGCAAAATGAATAATACATTAGTGTATTAATTACCTAATACACTATATCATGATAAAGATTAACAATCTGAATTTTGGGTACAGCAAACAAAAACTGCTCTTCAAAAATCTGAACATTCAGCTCAAGGCAGGCCACATTTATGGACTTTTGGGCAAAAACGGTGCTGGTAAATCCAGCTTATTAAAGAATATGGCCGGTTTGGTCTACGCTTCAGTCGGAACGATAGAGGTGATGGGGCATGATCCTGCGAAAAGGCAGCCAAGTCTGCTAAGGCAGATCTGTTTCATTCCGGAAGAATTCTACCTGCCATCGGTAAAAATTGATGCCTATGTAAAAGCCAATGCGGCCTTTTATCCAAACTTCGACCATACCTATTTTAACAGTCTGCTGACTGAGTTTGATATTCCCCTAAACCAAAAGCTCATAGACATGAGTTACGGACAAAAGAAAAAGCTCATCATTGCTTTCGGCCTGGCCACACAAGCTCAGCTGGTCATCATGGACGAACCGACCAACGGATTGGATATTCCGTCCAAAGCACAGTTTCGCAAGATCATGGCGGCCGCACTTACCGACGACCGGTGCATCATCATATCTACACACCAGGTCAGAGATCTGGATAATCTGATCGACACGGTGATCATGTTGGATGAAAGCAATATTGTTTTAAAAGCCTCGGTAGAGGAAATTACTCATAAGCTGTGTTTCAAACGCCTCAAAGAACTCGACAATACTGTGATCTATTCAGAGCCCTCATTGTTGGGTTACAATGCACTCCTGCCAAATTTCCACGGGGAAGAGAGCAAACTAGACATGGAGTTGCTGTTCAATGCTGTACTCGCAGAAAAAACTCAAATCAAAGCAGCTTTTAACTAATTCCCAAGCAATATGAACAACACATTCGATACACAGCGTTTTAGCCTTCTGCTAAAAAGAAAATGGCTGGAATATGGAAAGATCTACCTGATCACCCTGGCTGTGGCCTTCGGGGTGATGCTGATCGCCTATACAATGGCATTCTGGCCATTATTGACAGACACTAGCCGGTTTACAGATCGCTTTTTACTCTTCAGGGAACCTTTCTTCCTGGTTTTTGGTTTTCTTTTTATCACCGTAGTTGCAAGCTCCTATTTTTCACATTTGGGCCAAAAACCAAAGACCATTATTGATTTGCTGATCCCCGCCTCCACATTTGAGAAGTTTATGGCAGGGATCTTTTTCACCGCCATACTGACCACCGTCAGTTTTGTTGTACTTTTTTTTCTAACGGACCTGATTTTTATCGCCAAGTTTCGCAATGCAGTCACCGGCATCAACAAGACAACTTCCTATACAGATGCCCAGGGCACGATTACTGTAATAAAGGAAAATGTGGCTTATTTCTTTGTTCGTAATAAACCTAACCTGTTTTTGCCTTTGTATGTTGCCCCCTTTTTTGTGACCAGCATATTTTTATTGGGCTCCATTTATTTCAACAAGTTCCATTACATCAAAACAGCACTCTCAGTCATGGTTTTTGTTGGCGTATGGACATTTATTGTTCTTCATGCCGGGCAATACCTAACCGATGGCCGGCACGCAGTGGATAGCCCGGGACGATTCCTACATAATTCCGGTAAGGACACCATAGAATGGCTGCTTACATTGCTGCTGCTTGTGCTTACACTGATTGTCTGGACAATCACCTACGTTCGTCTACAAGAAAAAGAGGTTTAATTTAATTTAATTGGTATAGAGATATGGAATTTACAGACAATAAGGCAATATACCTTCAGATCGCAGAATATGTTTGTGAGCGTATTTTATTGGGGAAATGGAAAGTTGATGAAAAGGTGCCTTCGGTAAGAGAGATGGCAGTAGATCTTGAGGTCAACCCCAATACGGTTATGCGTACTTATGAACTGCTGCAAAATAAAAACATCATTAATAATAAAAGGGGCATTGGATTTTTCCTCGCGGAAGATGCTGTGAACAATGTAAGGAGCTACCGGAAAAACCAGTTTCTGAACGATGAACTACCCGCTTTTTTTAGAAACCTTTACCTCTTAAACATTGGTTTTGACGAATTACAAACACGCTACAACACATTTGTTAAAGAAACCTTTAATCCTTAGAAAATGAAGACAAGTAATAAATTATTAATCGCATTTGCTTCCGCACTTATCCTCATTCCTGTTTTGGGAATAGCGATCGTTTCAGGACTATACTACGAAAAAGACGACCGATCGGCCCCTGGCAATGCGGAAATGGATACTTTCGGCACAATCCCTAAAAACATGTCGGCCATAGCGATCAACAGCCCATTCCAATCCGTCAGCATCGATGGCGGAGCACAATTGTACCTCGCGATCCGACTCGTTGAGGACGAAAAATCCGGAGTTAAATTTGCCGACAACATGAAAGGGTCGATCTCTGCAAAAGTTGATGGCAACGGACAATTACAGATCGTAGTAAAAAAATCGAAGGAACAACGGGAAAATTATGCAAGGATCTGGATCTACGGTCCTCATATCAAACAGCTCAATGTAGCGAATGGCAGGGGGCTAAACCTGAATGCGAAAATGGACTCGCTGCAGCTGGATCTAAGCAGTACAGGCTCCGCACATTTTGACCCGGAGACCAAAATAAGTTGGTTAAGTGTACACACAAAAAATGTTCAGGACATTAGTTTCAGAGAGACCGCCACGAGCTCGGTAAATCTGGATCTCGACGGAACCAATGTTAGAAGTGAAATGAGTTCATTTGAAAGCCTGTCCATAAGTGCTGCAGGAAATGCGGAGATAGAACTGAACGGGGGATACGGAGGGGATACTGATAAGGTGATTAAACACCTGACACTGAATACCCTTGGAAAAGCAAAAGTCAGGATCCTTAATATGCAGGTCGATCAGTGTTCGGGAAAATTTTCTGACTCCACACAAGTCGAAATGCCAGCGTTGAACATCAACCAAATGTACAATTCAAAAAAATAACAAATAAATAATTAGTACCGAATGCCACCTCAACTAATGGGGTGGCGTTTGTTTAATCACAGATGCTACGATACAGTTGATGAAGAATGCATAGAATATTGCAGTGAAAGTTTTTGTTGAAATGTACAGTTGTACCGAATTTCGATTATATTACGACAAGAAGATAAAAATGATGAACTTATCTGACAACTATTACTTGCTAATATCCTGTGTGATAACCATATTATTTGCTTCATGTAGCATTTTAAGTAAAAAAACAAGTCCAGAATTTTATGATAAGGGTATTAAAATTAATGGGGTTAGATGGGCAACGCGAAATGTAGATAAACCCGGCGCATTCGCTAATAAGCCCGAAGATTCAGGAATGTTTTATCAATGGAACAGTAAAACCCATTGGCCTGCTAGCGGGGGTAAAACTTACTGGCCATCTGCTATTTCACAAAATGAGATTTGGGCCAAAGCTAATGACCCTAGTCCTGTTGGATGGCGCATACCTAGCTTTGAAGAGATTATAAAACTTGCGGACACTTCAAAAGTGAACCATGAGTGGATTAGTCAAAATAATATAATTGGTCTAAAATGTACCGACAAACGTACCGGAAAATCTATATTCTTACCTTATTCAGGTTATCGCGATTCCAAAAATGATGGTAGTAGAGGTAGCGAGGGCCGATATTGGAGTAGTCAAAAATACGAAAGTAGCGATACAGATGTCGTTACATACGCGTACTATATGTATATCTTCGCTAAAGATATATGGCCGAGTCATCAGGCTACCCGCCTTGGCTTTACTGTTCGTTGCGTGTCACAATAAACCCTTCACGGCATTGCGACACCTGCCGATTAAGCGACGCAGTATGGGTTCAAACAACTGAAATATCTAGGGAAGGTTTCATGTTCATCATTCGGTGAATTGCAAGCCAATCTTAGATTAGCATGTGTTGTGTCAAAATTGGTATATTTATATTGGTTAGTGATAGCCGAGCTTCATATATTTTTAACTGGCACTTACCAGGTATACCGGTTTGGAGGATTCTGAAACCCGGAAAGTGAGGTTGATCCGCGGGCCGACTTCTCTCGCGGTCTTTGGAATGTGGTGCTCATAATTTTCCTGCATCGTTTCACCCATCAGCAGCAGGCTGCCATGAGTAAGTGGGATGTCCAACGAGGGAATGTCTTTTCTCGATTTGTGACGAACTTTAAAAATCCGGGTATCACCCAAAGTCACTGAAGCAATGTGGTGGTGCTTGCCGTCTGCCGGAAGATTGTCACTGTGCCAGGCGACCGAATCTTTGCCATTTCGATACAGATTTAACAATACACGGTCAAAGCTGATCTCGGTTGCTTTTTCTACTAACGCTTTTATTTCCAATAATATCGGTGTCCATTCGTGGCCGTTCTCGCCCCCATAATAAGCTGTTAACCGCGGGTCTGCGACCATCTTATCATACATTTTTCGTATACGCTGCTGCCAGGGAGTATCGGTCAAAAGAATTTGATAATAATTGTCCGCCTGACTTTTGCTGAAAAAATGCTGCCAGAGACGCAGTTCAAAATCCGGCATATTGAAATCAGTATACCTCTTTATGCCGCCGTCGAATAATGCTGTTTCTCCAAAAAGGTTCATCTTGCAAAATTACAAAATTCTACTCGTTAACTAAAAATATTAGTATTTATTGCAATTTATCCTACATTAGTAATATTCTTTGTTAAGGAACAATAAATAAAAGTCTTGAGATACCAGAATTCATATATATGGGTTCGACATAGAATTTAGATCCAAATCTTCATTAGTTAATTAAAGGTTTTCCCATTTTCATGATTATTTGCGGGACAAATATTTGGGTAGTGTTCTTTTCTTTTTCTGCTTTTTTATCCAGCGCCGTATAATATTGATAGTCGATAATGAATTGTAGTTTTAATATAGGACTTAAGCCGCCTAAAGTGAAGTAAATGCAATGTTCGCCCTCCTTACCAGTTGTTTGCCGGTAAGTATTTCTGATCTTTACGTCATGTTGGTTTTCAAATTGCGTAATAAATTGTTTTTGATCAATATGTAGAATCCATTTAGGATCCGGGGGGCAGCAAACAGAACCACAA
This sequence comes from uncultured Pedobacter sp., assembly GCA_946478755.1. The sequence goes on from CAMLDJ010000018.1 coordinate 35,825, forward strand.
CAAAATATGTAATAGACTTTTATCGTGTCACCGTCTAGAAGGGGTGAGGTTGCAAAATTTAACTTAAATTGATCATTTCCCTGAATCCTTATACTATCTGCTTTTATCTTGCCATTTGCGCGTTTTATATGAAAGAGCTTACTGGTGGTTATAGGTTTAGCGCAGTCACCACTTCCTGCATTCTGGGCCACAGAAAGGTAGTATTCTGAGTCGGGAGCGATAACAATAAACTCATCTAGTTCGGGGAAAAATGATGGGGAATTAAAAAATACATGACTGGGTATGCTTGTATCATTATAGAAGACTCTGACATTCTGCTTTTCCCTTTTAAGTGGAATATCGATCAGTATGTTATTTCCGATCATTGCCACATCTTTGTTCTCTATCCTAATGACGTTAGTAAACGTTTTGTCGTTTATGGTTTGGGTAAAGCCAGTTTGTGCGAAAAAAAGGAAGGTCAGGCCAAGGTATAAGCTGTTTGTATGTGTAACTTTCATTTCTATACTTTAAATATTGGTTAGCATGAATGGAGGAATACAGTGACGATGAAAATAGATTATCTTTTCCATAACTACCTGTAGAAATAAAAGGAAATCTCTACTAAATTTACTTTCGCCTCGGTATTTATAGCCTACTAAACATATTGCGATTTCACCAAGAATACTTACAGAAGTTTAATAATCAGAGGAATGAAATGATGTATATTTACTGTTGTAAATAGCTGTCTGTTTCAATCGCTTTGGCCGGATCAATGTTCCAACATCATAACCATCATAGGATTGCAGATCGTATCTGCATGCCAGGTCGTAGAGTTCCTTATTTAAGTCATATAAGCTATTGTGTTTTTCTTTTCGTTCAATATGGAGCCAATACACCTTGTCATCACTCTGGTAGATTTCGACAAATTGAAAATTTTTCTTTTTAAGTTCTTCTGTTGCTGCTTCCAAAGGCTTCCTGGTTTCATTTGTGAAAATATCATATAGCATGGCAGTATCGTATAAAAGTCTTCAATTTGTTTAAGGGGTATTTCGGTATAAACCCTGTCCTGACAGGAAAACATCGTAAAGACTAGGAACAATGCAAGGAGGGGAAGCCCGAAAAGGAAATGCATATAGCGCTAATTGTTGTTTATTATTCGAATATATAAATAGAGGAAATGGGATGAATTCCTACCGATCGGCTCATGAGGTACAATTGGCGCGCTCCAAAAGGGCCTAACTTTTTTGAAAAATCTATGTAATTGGCAGGAATTATACGGCGATCTGAACCGAATATGCACCGGTATAAAGGGTTAAACCTTTTTGGATGATTTAGCCTTTGGATTAAATTCAAGACAAAGTTCCACCCAATATTTTAGTTTTTGGGGATTATCGAAAGCAGCATCCTCTACATAAACATAGTCTTTCATTATACGACCATTGTTCATCATGTTTCGGCAGTTGCCTTTTTCTAACGCTGTTGTTACTTTTTCTTTGCCAATACGGCACAGCAATTCGGTTCCTGAAATGCAGATACACATCTTATTATTGACCATAAAGCATACACCGCCGAACATCTCCTTTTCAGTTACATCTTCTCGTTCATAAAATAATTCTCGTACACGATCAGCTAATTCTTCATTATAAGCCATAATTTTAAGGTTTTTGTTTATTTCATGGCCAGCTGCTGTTCATCTGCATCGGCTATCTGCTTATAAAACGCACTAAACGCCTGAACTTTATCTAAAGGCACAAAATCATTCTTTAATACAAAATTTCGCTTTAAGGAAAGTTTATTGCCAACCTGTGTGCTTTCCAGGCTAAAGTCTACAAAATCATTTGAAATGTGGAAGCTTTTAGGGATCTGAACAAGGCTTTTGTCCTCCGGCAATTCCAAAGTTAACTGTTGAACAGATTCGTCCATACCAAATATTTGCGTCAGGTCAATGCCGAATTTTCTTTCAGGGAGAATTTGCAAATTGGCAGCAGATACCCTGTTGGACCAAGGGATGGAAAAGATCATCATTCCTGCTACGGGTTTATTTACATTGATGAGTTTATAGGAAGAAGCAGTCCCCACGGTGTCTGACGTCGCTTTTGTGGCATCAAGATTTGTAAAACTGAGTTTATACACTTCATTCTCCGGATAAACTGAACTGACCTGTTCCTTCATTTTCTTTAGCTGGTCTTTCTGACTAAGGTCTGTAAATACGGAACGTAGATAGCTGACTGCAGACCCTGTATTTTGATTGGTTTCGTTGACGACCATATCTGTATTTTCTATTTTCACTACCGTTTGATAGGTTAATGTATTTCGACCTCTTATTGTAGGATTAAATTTGATCAATCCATTGGATGATTTGTTAATGTCCAGTACATTCGAATTTATAAAACCAGTATTGAAAGTATTAAACGGTAGATCTCCAGAGGTGAGTTCTACCCAGTAATCCTGATTGTTTATCGTTGTTTTTGCGATACAGTGGTTAAAATCCATACTTGGAAGTGGCAATGTGCTCTGGCCATTATCCCGGGTGCTCACTAAAGCGAGACTAGCGTCAATGCGTGCTTCTTTACACAGGGCCACAAAAAGGGTGGAGACGTCCTTACAATCGCCAATACGGGTATTGATCACCGTAGCCGGATTTTGAGGAATAACGCCATTTTGCCTGAATGGTATAGAACTATAGGCAATATTACGCGTGATATAGTTGTAGATCATTTTAACTTTGGTCAGCTGATCTGCATTTTTTTGATGAACAAACAGGTCCTTCACAACGGATTTTACCTCGTAGCTGCTACGTGCTTTGGCTGTCGCGATATTATTATACCAATCTGCAACAAACTGCCAGCTGGGAATGGAGGAGATATATAATTTATTGGTTACATCTTCAGAAGGAGGCATTTTATCTTCATACAACAAGGCCTTTTGATTTCCTTGTTGCCATACGTATAGATCAAATTCATCCTTTTTACTTTTCAGGGGAGCAATAGGGCTTTGTGAGAATACATATTTAAATGGCTTATTGTGGTGTATCAGTAAGGAGTATTTTTTATTAATGTAAGACAAACCATAACTGAAATAAAAGGAATCCGAAAAATGCGAGGCCATTTGTCCCTCAGCATAGTTTTCAATGGTGTATCGAAGGTTAACCACATCACCTACCTCAAGGTTGGTAAATACGAGGTGATCTTCATTTTGTTCGGCCGGCACTTTAGTTCCATTTGCTTTAATGACTTCGGCAACCTCAACATTGTAATTTTGATCGGCGTTAAAAGGAATGGAGTATTCCGTAAAAGATTCCAATCCTTTTTGTGTGAGTACCTTTGTAACCTCGAAATATTTTTCTTCAGATCCGCCATTCTCGTACACTACTTTTTGCACCTCCCTGTTTAAAACAAGCAGTTGATCATCAGGGTAATCGGATGCACTGGGAGCCGTGCTGATAATGCCTTTAATATCTGGTTGATCAAAATAATCAAAAACAGCTTTTTTCTCCTGTAATCTTCTTAACGATTTGATCGCATCATAATTATTTGGATAAATTTGAAGAGTTTTATGGTAAGCTTCGATACTTTTTGCGGTTTGTTTACTCGCGTTATATAGCTGACCAAGTGAAGTATAAGTGTTGGCATGATTGGGGTCAATTTGCAGGGCCTGCAAGTAGACCTTTTCTGCATTATCATACTGCTGGAGATTGTAGTACTGGGCTGCCAGATCTGAATACACGCCGAATGATATAGAATCATTTTTTATTTCATTTTTATAGATGGACAGGCCTTTTTCCGTCTCTCCTTTGTCAAAATAAAGCTGTGCTAAATATTTTGCAGAAGAATAGTCATCATTTTCAGCAATATATTTCTCTAGAATTGAAATCGCGCCGGGATTTTTTTTGATTTCTTTTTCAATAGCATACTTTAAACCCACGATCTCTGAAGAGTTTGGAAATAGGGCGTATGATTTCTCGGCCAAAGCAATAACTTCCTGTTGATTTTTGAGCTTTCCAGCTATATTTATTTTTTTTAAAAAAATGCTTTCGTTCTCTCCATATATTTTTTCCAGTTTTGCAATGGTCGCTGTTGCATTACTGTAATCTTTCTGATTAAGGTAATCATTGTAGATCAGTTCAAGTGCATATGAACACTCCGGATCATTAGCTTTGATGGCTTCCTGGAGCGTCTCAATCCCTGTTCTGTTACCTGTTTTAGAGAATAGATCAATAAACATCAAGTTCAGGTAGGTGCTCTTAGGAAAGCGTTGTTTTAGTTTTTCCAGCAAAATGCGGCATCCAAATATATCCCCTTGTCTGAGGTAAAGCCTGGCCAGCATCAATTGATTTAAATAGTTGTTTGGCTGCCTTTTTAATTCTGTTTCAAAATAACTGAAGGCCGTAGGTTTTATCTTGTTAGAAACGTAGGCGGTTTCTTTAGTATACTTCTGCGGTGTGGAGGTGGTAGTAATGTGGGTTAGGGGTTTTCCTTTTTCGTCGGTTATACGGATCAGGAAGTTAGATCTGTCGGCGTAACTTTCGCCTATCTGTACAAGGATCCTGTTATATCCTTCATTCAATTTAATAGAATTGATATAGGAATCAAGGTCGTTGTTTCTTTCTTCAGCTTCAGTTAATATGAGTTGATCATTTACCCAAACCTTAACTGAACCCGAAACTCCGGTTCTCAATTGTGCGGTTATACTTGTTGGACTTTTTACAAAGGTTTGTGCAAACTGGATAGTGTTTTTATAGCTGTTGTAATAGGTAAAATCAAACCATTTATCGAGTCGGGTATAGGGAACTGCTCTCCAGCCAAACTGGCGATTTTGTTTCCCGGAAAAAGTCGCACTGAGTTCCGGATGTTCAATCACATCGTAGGTTTTATCGAATCCGCTTGTAGAAATGTTTTCATACTCACCAGTGATCAACCAATTTTCAAGTTCGCCAATCTGACCATAAGCTTTGTTGGCCATTTCATAATTTTTGTTTTCCTGGTGATGTTTCCCGGCAAGGGATGAAGCCATTGCAGATAACGTTCCATCGATGTCTTTTCTTTGTGAAAGGCTGTTGTAAAAAGCCATCTGCTCTGGTGACTTCCTGTAACCCAGGTAATTTGCTGAGCTTCCCCACAGCGCAAACAGATAGGGTTCCGGTTTTTTTGAGGTGGTGTATAATTTATTGAGATAAGCAAATGCTTCATGCTCCGGTCTGTCCATCTCCGCAATAAGGCATAAGCCTATGTTCGCATCATCAAGTGTTTTTTGATTTTTAGCCAGTTGCAAAAATAAATTACGGGCAGTTGGACGGTCGTTTTGTAAAAACTTACTCCAGGCATTTTCAGGGGTAACCTGCGCATTTAATTTTAGAGAAAGAGAAAAAGAAAGAGAGAGGATTAAAAGAGATTTAATTTTCATTGTTTATAATTGGATTTAAGCTTATTAGCTTCAATTATATGAAAAATATGCGTAATTTATAGTAACTAAATTAAGTTTAGGATAAAATAAAAAAAGCAGACTATCGCGGTCTGGTTTTTCCCATGGAACCGGTCAATTGTGCCGATCTCAAGGAAGTTATTTCAAATTGTGCTGACGTTTGACACGACTTAGCGTATGCGAGATAGGATGCGATGATATGCTGCGGAAAACGTTGTAGAAATTCGTGTCACACCGATCAACTGGATCGCTGTGGTCTCTGAGCGGCAACGTGACCATGCCCGCACTGAAACAGCAGCCGGATTTGCAGATATTCTGGTAGAACATGGCGATGCCAGCGGTGTAGCATTCCTTTGGGAACAACAGTTGTTGAATACATAGGTTCAGGCACAATAACCAATTCTCTGAAAACGCGACACCCCGAGATCATCCAGGGTGTCGCGTTTGTTATATGGTAAAAGAACCGTAATTTATACGGTGGTAAAACGAACACGGGAAATTATTAATTAAAGGATCAAAAGAAGCATAACATGGAAATAGGTATAGATAGTTTTGCATCGGCAATGTATGGCAGCAATGAGCTGAGCAGTGTTGATGCGATGGGGCAGTTGCTGGATAGAATAGTTGCGGCTGACGTGGCCGGACTGGATTTTTTTGGCATCGGCGAACATCATAAAAAAGAGTTCCTCGACTCGGCACCCGCCGTAATACTGGCAGCAGCAGCTGCCCGCACCAAAAGGATCCGGCTGATGAGTGCGGTGACCGTACTGAGCACTTCAGATCCGGTGCGGGTGTTTCAGCAATTCGCAACACTGGATATCATTTCCAATGGACGTGCGGAGATCGTCGCCGGCCGGGGTTCCGCGACAGAAGCGTTTCCATTGTTCGGGTATAAGCTGAATGATTATGATGCCTTGTTCAAGGAAAAATTAAACTTGCTGCTGCAGATCCGCGACGGGGAGTTTGTTACCTGGTCGGGTAAGTT
>CAMLDJ010000019.1 GCA_946478755.1 uncultured Pedobacter sp.
CTTTATGGCCTGAGTTCCTACAGCCAGTCGAGATCCATAACACCTGGTACTGGTGACCTTGACTTGTTTCATAATGAACTGAGTAGTTATAAAGACATTTTGCAATTACCCGGCATCGCTATTGCCGTGGTAAAAGATAGCACAATTATCTACCGTCAGGTAGAGGGATATGCCAACCTGGAGAAAAAAGCGCCACTAACAGATGACTACATGTTTCAGATCGCATCTCTCACTAAAACTTTTACGGCAAACTTAATGATGCAATACGAACAGGAGCAGAAAGCATCACTTGAGGATTACGCGTTGAACTACCGGTTTATCAACACTTACTTTGGGTGGCCTTATAACGTGGACGCGAATACGCGCATAAGGCATTTCCTGAGCCACACTTCCGAAGATGGGCCCGGCAATTCTTTCGTCTACAACGGGCAACGGTTCAATTATATTTATGGGGTCTTTGAATCAGCCGGTGGCCACATACCTTTTACTGAGGGCTATTCCCTTGAACTTCAAAAGAGGATCTTTGAACCTCTGCATATGGAACATACCATCGCGGGTTTCCCGGACAGCCGTAAAGATACCCTGTTTAAGCACATTGCCACGCCTTATGTTTATGATACGCTTAAACACGCGTTTAAGGAAGATACCGTAAATTATCGCTGGACACAGGCTTTCCCGGCTACAGGTATCCTGTCAACTCTGGATGACCTGGCCAAATATACGATCAGCTATGATGATAATAAACTGATCACAGCAGCTAATTATGCAAAGGTAACTACCCCGCAAATCTTAACTGACGGCTCAAAAAGTCCTTATGGCATCGGCTGGTTCACCGAAGATTTCGAAGGCAAAAAAATCCATTGGCATTATGGGCATGCCGATTCTTATGCTTCCCTGCTGGTTCGTGTACCGGAAATGGGGTATACCTTAATTCTCCTGTCCAATTCTAACGCTCCTTCTGAGGCGCTTAGACTCGGAGCAGGGCATATTTGGCAATCACCTTTTGTGACTTCATTTTTAAAGCAGTTTATCTTCCCACAAAAAGGTCAAAAGTATATCAACTGGAATAAAGGCTTTGCCGGTATCCCGGGGGTATACAAGCAATCCGGTGGCGCAGGACGTAGTTTACTGATGGAAGAGGTTGCCGGGCAGGCCCTTTTTCGCCGCTATTCTGAAAAAGTATATGGTACCCATATGGGCGAGTCGAGGCAATTGATCTCATTGCTTTACCAGCTTAAGCCGGAACGGTTCGATCAGTATGATCCGGCGCTGATCTATTTGCTTACCGACCTGCACGATCAGTCATTGGAAGTCCCTTTAGAAAGGCTGATTGCTGCTTATGAGTCATACGGACATATTCAACCCTATGTAGTAATGGATATTGCGCGCTATTACGAAAGGACGGAAAAGCCAGAGGAGGCACTGCGGTTCTACAAAATGCTTGCAGGCAGTAAAGGGCTCGAAACCTGGAATGAGACAATAGAAGCCTGTAAAAAAGCCGGTCGACTAATGCTCGTCGGCGGTAAGATAGAAGAAGGTCGCACCTATTACTGGAAAGCCGTAAACAGTATGAAAATGAATGGTTATGGTGACAAAGCCATCATGGAGGTAATTGAGCAGATGAATCACCATGAATAAATGTTGAGGATGACCGTGTTTTCGGGCCGGGAAATACAAATAAATAAATACCTTTAAATAAAAAAATAATATTTCTTATATGGATAGTACAACAAAACAAGAACGGCGTAGTTTTCTTAAAACAGTTTCGGTTGGCGGATTAATAACTTTGGTAAGTCCTGGATTATTGACGGCGGCCCCGACTGAAAAAAAGTCGAAGATTACTTTGTCTGAAAATGATGTTATTTTATTTCAGGGAGATTCTATTACGGACGCGGGAAGAGCCAGGGATAATGATAAATTTAATGACGCAGCTGCTTTGGGTAGGGGCTATGCTTTTTTAGCGGCAAGCGAGCTGTTGAATAAACATGCCGACAAAAACCTGCAGATCTACAATCGGGGCATCAGCGGAAATAAAGTTTATCAGCTTGCAGAAAGATGGGATAAAGACTGTATCGGTCTTAAACCAACCGTACTGAGTATTTTAATCGGTGTTAACGATTATTGGCATAAGCATAACGGGAAATACAGCGGTACAACCAAAATTTATCAGGATGACTTTAGAAAGTTGCTCCAGAGAACCAGAGAACAGCTGCCAAATATCAAACTCATCATTGCACAACCTTTTGCCGTAAATAAAGTTAAAGCAGTTGATGATACCTGGTATCCGGAGTTTAAAGAATATCAGGTTGCGGCACAGGAAATCGCTACAGAATTTAATGCATCCTGGATTCCTCTTCAGAAAGTTTTTGATGACGCCGAGAAAAGAGCGCCGGGTAAGCATTGGACAGGAGATGGTGTACATCCAAGTGTGGCAGGCGCACAGTTAATGGCAAATGCATGGCTTGATGTATTTAAATAAGTAATATATTTTTATAGATTCCTGCATGATGAACAAGTCTAACAGAAGAAAATTTATTGGAACTGCAGCCGCTCTTTCGGTAGGGACGATTGCGACCGCAATGCCATTGACTAATATGACAAAAAAATATCCTGTGTCACACCATGTATTTTTCTGGTTGAAAAATCCAAACTCAAAAGAAGATCGTGATCAGCTAGTCGCCGGTGTGAAAACACTTTCGAAAATACCGACTGTGAAAGAATTACATGTCGGTATTGTTGCCAGTACAGAAAAACGCGACGTCGTAGATAATAGCTGGGGTGTATCCGAGTTGATGTTCTTTAGTGATCTACAAGGACAGGAAACTTATCAAACCCATCCGATACACCTCGATTTTATCAAGAAATGCAGTCATCTGTGGGAGAAAGTGATTGTTTATGATGCGGTAGAGGCTTAGTACATGGGAATACGTGCGAAAGTCATTACCCTTCAAAAAGTAAAAGCCTGCTAATCATACCATTTGCAGGCTTTTTGCTTTTTGATACCTTCCAAGCGGAGAGAGGGATTTGTAACATCTTTTGATTTCCAACTATAATTCTATTTTTATTTTACTTTTGCTATTAGATAAATATAAAAGCACAAAGCTCCGATAATATGACCGATAGTGGCATTAAATTTAAAGTTGCCAGCCCCTCCCCACAACTATCCGGTTTTGTAGAAAGCTTCTGGATGGTTAAAAGCACATCGGATACAGTACACGAAACAGTCGGTTTACCTGACGGCAGGTTTGATATTATCTTTTCCTATTCACCAAGTGAGCCTTTCCATATTATGCTGATGGGTTTAGGAACAGAGCCAGAACGACATTCTATTTCTCCAAAAATCGTAATGTTTGCTGTCAGTTTTAAATTGCTAGCAATTGAATATTTGTTAGACATGGAAGAAGCTTCATTGCTAAACAATGCGCATCCTTTGCCCTCTGATTTTTGGGGAATCAAAGAAAGTGATTTGGGTGATTTTGAGAATTTTTGCGAAAAAATTACTGCAAAAATACTTTCACTAATTAAGCCTGGAATTGATAGCAGGAAACAAAAATTATTTGAACTGATTTATTCTTCAAACGGCACTATGCCGGTAAAAGAATTATCTGAAAAAGTTTTTTGGAGCAGCAGGCAAATCAACCGTTATTTTAATGAATATTTTGGGCTTTCATTAAAAGCATACTGTAACATTTTTCGTTTCAAAAGTTCATTGCATCATATCAAAGAAGGAAAACTGTTTCCCGAATTAAACTTTGCGGACCAGACTCACTTCATAAAAGAGGTTAAAAAATTCTCGGGTGTAGCGCCGAAAGAGTTGTACAAAAACAAAAACGACCGATTTATACTATTATCTGCCTTGCCGAAGAAATAGTTTTGCATTGTCAAAACAAATTTTAAAAGCATGTTAATAGAAAACAAGCAATTCGCCATTGTGGGCGGTGGCCCTGGTGGTTTAACACTTGCCCGGCTTCTCCAACTTAACGGAGCTATTGTAAAAGTATATGAAAGGGATTTGAATAAAAATGCAAGGGTACAAGGTACAACACTTGATTTGCATCATAATTCCGGACTAAAAGCATTACATGAGGCCCATTTGTTAGATGCATTTAAAAAGAATTATCGTCCTGGGGCAGATAGGATGATCATTGTAAATGAAAACATAGAAACATTTTTTTCTGATCATGGAGAAAAGCCTGAAGAAGATTTTGGAAGTGAATATTTTCGTCCTGAAATAGACAGAGGACCACTAAGAAAAATGTTGTTAGAATCTTTGCAGCCTGATACGGTGGTGTGGAATAGCCAGTTTGCTTCCATGGAAAAACGGGGTGATGGATGGGAACTATATTTAAAAAACGGAACTTCAGCTTTTGCAGATATTGTGATTGGTGCTGATGGAGCCAATTCTAAAGTCCGTCCCTATATTACAGACATACAACCTTTTTATTCCGGTATATCCGGCCTGTTAGGTAGTGTATATGCCCCTGAAACCACTGTTCCAACTTTTTACAAACTTTTGAGCGGCGGAAAACTAATGGCTTTTGGTGGTGGAAAATGTTTTGTAGTAGCTTCGAAAGGCGATGGCAGTTTGACATTTTATCTCTCTTATAAAGTTGATGAGAACCGGTTGAAAAAGTTAGATTTAACGAATAAAGCAGAAATGGGCTCGTGGTTCAAAAATGATTTTCCAGAATGGAGCAATATGTGGCATGAGCTGTTTGAAAATGCCGAAACACCTTTTATGTCTATCCCCATTTATTGTATGCCCATAACCCAAGTTTGGGAAGCTTTGCCAAACCTCACAATGCTTGGTGATGCTGCGCATTTAATGCCGCCATTTGCCGGCGAAGGTGTTAATATGGCAATGCTTGATGCTTTAGAATTGAGCAGATGTTTGTGTAATGAGACTTTTAGTGATATACAAACTGCGATTACCTTTTACGAAGACCAAATGCGAAAAAGAGCCGCCGAAGCGGCTCAAGAATCTTTAGAGAATGGAGACAAAATGCATAGTGCAGATGCACTTAAAAAAATGTTGGCGTTTTTTGGAGGCAACGAAGAATCCCAAACTCTTTTATAAGAGAGATCATAACAATATTTTTCCTGTATAATGGTGATATTTTGTCACAATTCACCCTCTATTTCGTCGCTTCTACACGCTGTCAAATCCTGAAATGAACTTTAGTTTTGTAGTGTTAATAATTTCAAGCTAATTTAAACTGTTATCCTCATCACAGAATTAATCAAAACAAAATCAACTAAAAATAACAATCATGAGAGCAATCAATCCATGGATCAATTTCAACGGCAATGCCGAAGACGCATTCACTTTTTACAAATCAGTTTTTGGCGGCGAGTTCAGCAAGATCATCCGTTTCAAAGACCTGGCAGACGCTGAATTTCAGATAGCCGAAAATGATGCGAATAAAATAATGTACATCGCTTTACCAATAGGTAAGCACAATGTGTTAATAGCCAACGATGTGCCCGAATTTATGGGCCGGGTAAACGAAAGCGAAAACAGGTCGAAAATAGTTGTAAGTGCTGAAAGCCGCGAAGAAGCCGACAAGGTATTTAACGGATTATCGGTAGGTGGAGAAGTTGAAGGGGACATTGGTGATACGCCATGGGGCACTTACGCCGCAATGTTTAGGGATAAATATGGAATTGAATGGATTGTGGAATTTGATTCAAGCTTATAACCGATAAGTTTCGCGATCAATACTCCAAATATTTTAATGATAAACGTTTGATTATGACAACTGCTATTTTAGACATCAAGTAAGTACTGATGAAAATTATCAGTGCTATATAAAAACAAAACGCGTGTTTTTAAAACACGCGTTTGGATACTTTATGCGGAGAGCGAGGGATTCGAACCCCCGGACCTATGACAGTCAACAGTTTTCAAGACTGCCGCGTTCGACCACTCTGCCAGCTCTCCGGCGCAAAAGTACGAATACGATCCGATTATGCAAATTTAGATTTACTTATTTTTTTGCAATTGATATCCCTCACTTTTCCTTTTCATGGAAAGGATTTGTACTCAGTTCCATACCAGCATCCGATTTCTGAAAAAAACATACAGTGTTAAATACGTTATCTGATGTGTAAAATACACCTGGTTTCAAGCGTAAGCGCTCATGCAAATAAGTGGGTTTCCGCAAAGCAAAACAGCGTTTTTCCCCATAATACAAGTATATAATTCGCAATCTATTATTGATCAGGAGTGTTATAGCTATAGTCGTGCCTGTTGAAGGTAAACGATAAGTGCTTACAGTTTGTTTGCTGTTTTCACGACTTAGGTTTGTAACAGGATATGCCGGATAGCATATCCTGTTCTTTTTAGGCTCTCCAGTTTCCTTCTAATAAATCCAGATGATAGTTCAATATGCGATTCAGGTTGTCCGGGAACTCAATCATGCTCTGATGACCACCCTGCATTTGGGCTAAAGCACCGTATTTGACTTTTGAGAAGATAAACCCTAGTGCATCAGAGTGAATAATCCTATCATTCAGCGCACCAATTGCCAGTACCGGCAATTCAATCTCAGAGAGTATATTTTCTGCATCAAAATCGAACGCTTGCAGAATGCCTGCTGCCAGTACGTCTGCCGGGCAGGTTAAGGCAACTTTACTCAAAAACCTCAACTGTGCTGCGCTTTGTTTGCCTGTAAAGAAGACATATCTGTCAAAAGCCATAGTCAGGCCATTTCGGTAATTCAATACAGCCAACCAATTGAAAACAGCCGGGTGCTTTATCGCAAAATGAAGGAAAGGTCTGATGACAGAATGTTCAATTTTCTGCATAAAATGGGGGAGGGCTCCGCTTTTTAACGGGTTAGTGAAACTTCCATGTTGTAAAATAACAGCCTTTAAATCGGCTGATTTCCATCTTTTCAAGTATTCCAGGATGATCATAACGCCCATACTATGGCCATATAAAATAGCGTCTTTCAACTGTAGTTTTTCCAAAACTGTTCTTAGATCATGAGCCATAGCTGAAATAGAGAGGTCGACCGCATGACCAGATCCCCCATGTCCTGGCAGGTCTATGAGAATCAGCTTGTAACGATTCTTTAACATCAGGCGCTGATAATACCACTGCTGGCTGTTAGAGTTAAGTCCATGAATAAGAACCATCGGATCTCCGTCTTCCTTTCCGTCAAACTGAACCTGCAAACAATTCCCGCTGGGACAGGTGATGTAACTTGTTTTTTGTGCCGGCAACATCTTTGGATTTTGCTGAGTTTTGCCGTCAGACAATAACCATGAAACAGGGTATCTGCCATAGGCCAGAAATACTCCGACAGCTAAAAATTTTAGGCACTTCAGGTAATGCTTCATAACGCTTGATACTTGATAAAGATTACTTCCTAAAGAGATGATTGCTTATAACATCGGGTAAACAATTTAGTTTTCACAGCTGCAATAGAAAGTCACATGAGTAAAAACAGAAGATGGGACCTTAAAAAAGGAAAGCGGGAATGATCTCCGACCATTCCCGCTAAATCTAAATTAACGCTCTCACATACAAAGACGCTTATTAGAAAGAAATATTGTGCAGCGTATTAAATTAAAGTATTATTTTTTTAAAAAGCTTAAATTGTGTATCTTCGTCCCGAGAGCGTTAATTTTGAAGCGGGGCCTGTCGCCAGACAGGTTCCGCTTTATTTTTTGTGTCGAATTATATGGCTGTTTCAGCATTTGGTTTTGAGCAGAGTTATCATGGACAAAAACGTAGTCGTTAAACCTCGGGTATTGGTAGTGATCGGAAGTGCCAGTAAGCAATCTTCTAATCTCAGGCTGATGGAGGCATTTCAGCAGCTCTCCGCAGCTGAGCTGGACCTGCGCATCGTAGATAACCTCGAGGAACTCCCACATTTTGATCCTATACTTACAGAGTCACAGCCGCCCCAGGTGGTTGATCTGCTAAAAGAAATAGAAACTTCAGATGGTGTTGTGTTGTGCACGCCTGAATACATTTTCAGCATTCCCAGCAGGCTGAAGAACTTACTAGAATGGTGTGTGTCAACGATTGTTTTCAATGATAAACCCGTAGGGCTGATCACGGCATCGGCAGATGGGCAGCGTGGACATGCTGAACTCCTGTTGATCATGCAGACCCTGGGCGCAAAATTGAGCGAAGGATCGGCCATGCTGATTAAAGGGATCAAAGGAAAGTTTGTGCCGGATGGAAAATTGAAAGATCCGGAAACGGAGCGAGCACTTGTCAGTTTTCTGGAGGCTTTCAGGCAATTGCTGAGAAGCGAACTTTAATCGTTCGCTATAAAATTTAACCCTCATGGCCTTGTAGTTCTAACTATAGTAATTTTGACCTAAGCCAAGATGATTTGTGTTAAGTTCCTTTCATTACATTTCAAAATGTTGCATCTTTAAATTGTCAAAGGCTCCTCCTAACAATTAAAAAACAATATACTATAGATGAAACATGTATTAAAATTTGCTGTTCTGATAACACTGCTTAGCAGTTTCTTAGTGTCAAGCGCACAGACCGGCCGAAAGCCTAATGTAATTTTTATTCTCGCTGATGACCTTGGGTACGGAAATGTTCAAAGTTTCAATCCGAATTCAAAAATTCCAACTCCGAACCTGGATAAGCTGGCCGGAGAAGGCATTAAATTTACACGATTTTATTCCGGAAATACGGTTTGTGCACCCTCCAGGTGTGCTCTGATGACCGGCTTGACAATGGGACATGCCTGGGTACGCGGAAATGCTAAAGGTAAAGACGGTTTAGGTGCCTTGCGCGCTCAGGATACGACCCTTGTGGAAAGACTACATAACAATGGTTACAAAACAGGCATGTTTGGTAAATGGGGGCTTGGCGACCAGGACAGCAAAGGCGCTCCTCATTTGAAGGGATTTGATAGTTTTTATGGTTATTTAGACCAGTCACATGCCCATGATTATTATACCGACCGCTTATATGAGATAGTTGGGGGTAAAACCCTGGAAGTTCCAACAGATACCGCCAAATACACCGAAGATCTAATTGTAAATAAGGCGGTCGATTTTATTAATGAAAATAAAGAAAAGCCATTTTTCTTGTATCTGCCACTGACCCTTCCCCATGCTGAACTGAAAGCTCCCGCTGAATTACTTAAGAAGTTTCAGAATGCCGACGGATCCAGCAAGTTTCAACCGGAAACTCCATTCGAGAAAAAGGGAAATTATGATAGTCAGGCGCAGCCGCATGCTACTTTTGCCGCGATGGTTAATAAACTGGATTCTGACGTTGGAAGAATCGTTGATCTTATTCAAAAACTGGGGCTGGAAAATGACACTTACATATTCTTTACCAGTGATAACGGGCCGCATAAAGAAGGCGGGGCAGATCCGGTTTACTTCAATAGTGGTGGTCCTTTCAGAGGAGTAAAAAGAGATTTGTATGAAGGAGGGATCAGAGTTCCATTGATCGTCCGGGCGACAGGAAAGATAAGCGCAGGACAAACAGACGAATCAGCGTGGGCTTTTTGGGATGTGTTGCCAACAATTGCCGAACTGACCGGTACCGCTTCTCCTAAAAACATAGACGGTTTATCGTTTTCACCGCTCTTGAATAGGAAAAAACCAATTAAAGCCCACGATTATCTTTACTGGCAATTCAATGAAGGTGGCTTGAAAGAAGCTTTGACTAAGGGCGACTGGAAATTAATTCGTTTCAAAAAGAAAGGATCTGCTGAAAAACTGGAACTCTATAACCTTAAGGATGATATTGGCGAGAAAAATGATGTGGCTATCAAAAATGCTAACATCGTCAAAGCGCTTTATGCTTTAATGAAAGATGCTAAAACGCCTTCAGAGAACCCAAGTTTCGATTGGTCGGATATTGAAAAGTAATAGAGCCTGGAGTTTCCTCAGGCTAATAACAGCTACTGCTTAGGCTGCTCTCCTTTTCTGTAAAGAGAAGGAGAGTAACTATGTGTAAACAGGGTGCAAACAGGGTCTAAACAGGGTGATAACAGGGTCGTTTATATAGTTTACACCTAGTTTACATATAGTTATAACAGTGTAAACTTCGGATTACAACCGAAACCTAATCGACCACCATTTGCTCAGTTCCAAATCATTAAGATTATGGCCGGAATTAAAAATGGAATATTAGGAGGATTTAGCGGCAAACGTGGACAGATATTGGCTACCCGTTGGAATTAGTCTTCAAAACCTCGGTCCCTTAAGCTACTGCCCTGGTATGCTGTAAAAGTATTGATCAGTGACGATTTTGCCATCCCTTACCTGATATACAGCAACTTCACTCATGGCCATTCTTCCATGTTCCTTATAGGTCACGTCCAGATCCATTACCACTGAAAAGAAACCGTCAGCAACAAGTGGTTCAGAGATGGATGCATTATGGATCTCATCAACGCTGTTTTCCCATTGGATGGTTTTGTTTTTAACTGCTTCTTTACCCTCTGTAAGTTCCATTTGCGATCCTTTCGGTTCTTTACTTACTACATTGTCGGCATAAAGCTGGTCGATGGCTTCTTCGTTCTTGCCTTCGCGGCAAAGCTGTACTAATTTGTTAGCTACTTCCTGAGTATTCATATACATATATTTAAGTGATAAATCTAAGTTCCTTAAATTCCACGACATAACAGTTCGGAAGATTTTATGTTTATGTTATCTTAAGATGAACAGGTAAGGTGTTCCCTTACTTATGGGCGACTGGTCTTCGTTCTCAGACTACTTTCCCGGATAATCAGGTTGCCTTTCACAATCTTAGTCTGCACCACATGATTTTCCCCATTGATCAGGTGGTCCAGAAACATGTGGGCAACTGTTTCCCCTATTTTATAGGTTTGAGGATTAAAAGAAGTGAGACCAGGTTCGATAACCTCGCCCATAGGATCGTTGCCGAAACCTGCTATCGCAATCTGTTCAGGTATTTTAATGCCTTTCTTTTTGAGATGGACCATAATCCTGATCGCGCCAATATCAGATATCGAAAAAATGGCATCGATAGTGGGATCCTTCTCAAGCGCCTGATCTACATGTTCCAGAATAGATTTAATGGTCAGATCAGTATTGCACACCAGTGTTTGATCGAAGGGAACGTTGTGCTTTTTTAGGGCTTTCTCATAACCTTCCTGTCGTTTCTTGCTGACATATAAATGTGCTGGTCCCGATATCAGGGCTATTCGCCGACAGCCTTCAGAAAGCAGGTGTTCTGTGACAACGAAGGCCCCGTTTATATCATCAAGCAATACTTTTGAGGTATCCAGTTCTTCACAAACCCGGTCGAAATGTATGATGGGCACACCACTCTTTTGATGAAGTTTGATGTGCTCGAAGGTTTTGGTCTCCTTGGAATGGCAAATCAGAAGCCCATCTACCCAGTTGGTCATGAAAGCATGCGTATTGGCTACTTCAGTTTTATGTGATTCTTTTGACTGGCTGATCATTACCTTGTAACCTGCTAAGGATGCTACTTTCTGGATCCCAGTAAGAATGGAAGAAAAGAAATAGGTTTCAATATCTGGGATAATAACGCCGATCGTTCTGCTTTCACGCTTACTCAGGCTTTGAGCAAGGGTATTCGGCCTGTAGTTCAGCTCTGCCGCAATCTGTTTTACGGCCTTTTTTGTCTCAGCGCTGATATCCGGATGATCTTTTAAGGCACGCGACACCGTAGATACCGAGATACCGATCACTTTGGCGATATCAATAATGGTAGTGGCATGGTTTTTCCGCCGTTCCGGCTTGTCGTTGTCGCGCTGCTTGAACAACGTGAAATGGTAATTGCATTCCTTGCAAACGAAGCGCTGTTTCCCCCTAATAAAACCTGCGCGGAGCACCGTTTCTTCTTTCAGACATTTGGCACATTTGACACGCGGCATGATTCAGGTCCCTGTTTATTTAATTTCCAAGATAGGAGTTTTTAGCCGAAAAAAAATAAATAATTTTTGTGTACCGCAAACGTATCCGCAAACGGTTGAGATAGAAAATCGTTTGTTTATCAGGTCTAAAAGTTGCATTTTATTGACATATAAGCCTATTTTAGAACTATAAAACGATCTAATCATTTTTAGATACTATCTTAAAATGGATAGAAAATAATACAATATAAACCAAATATAAACCAAATATAAACCAAGAGTATGAACAAAAAAATATGGAGATTTTTCATGGTAACGCTGTTGTGCCAGCTGGCGATTACCGTGTCGCAGGCACAGGACTTGTTGACCATCCGGGGGCGGGTGCAGGACGAAAACTCAGCCCCTTTGCCCGGAGTAAGTGTCAAAATTAAAGACCTCTCTATCGGGGCAAGTACCGACGCAAATGGAAACTATACTTTACGCGTACCGGCAAGCGGGGGCCACACCCTGGAATTTTCTTTTGTTGGGTTTGAAAGTCAGCAATTGCAGATTTCAGCTGGTAGAACCGTATATGATATGCAGATGAAAGCAACCATGTCCGGACTGGATGAGGTTGTCGTGGTGGGATATGGTACGAGCAGAAAAGGGGATCTGACCGGATCCGTAGGGTCTGTAAAGGTGGCCGATTTGCAAAAGGCACCCGTCGCCTCGTTTGACCAGGCCCTTGCAGGCAGGGTGGCTGGTGTACAGGTGTCGGCGAGTGACGGACAACCCGGAGATGGCTTGAATATTGTAATACGGGGTAATAATTCCATCTCACAGAGCAATGCACCATTATATGTGGTAGACGGTTTTCCGATCGAAACTTCACTGAATACTTTATTGAACCCTTCAGAGATTGAATCGATTGAGGTACTTAAAGATGCTTCTGCTACCGCTATATATGGTGCCAGAGGGGCGAACGGTGTGATTATGGTGACCACCAAGAAAGGCGTAAGTGGTGAGCCTAAAATTGACTATCAGGGCTTCATAGGTATTCAGAATGAGGTGAAGCGCATGGACATGATGAGCCCCTATGAGTTTGTAAAATATCAGCTGGACCTGGATCCAACGAGGTATACGCCCATCTATCTGGCAAATGGAAGAGACTTGGAAAGCTATAGGGGCATGCCGGGCGTAGATTGGCAGGATCAATTGTTCCGCACAGCGTTAATGCACAACCATTCCATAGCGGTAAGGGGTGGAACTGAAAAAACTAAATATTCCTTTTCCGGTTCCTTGCTGGATCAGGACGGTGTAATCCTGAATGGCGGCTTTAACCGGTATCAGGGCAGGGTAGTGCTGGACCAGGACCTAGGTAAAAAAGTAAAAGCGGGGTTAAACGTAAACTACAGTTCTTCCAAAAGCTATGGGACACAGGTAGGCGCGGCACAAGGAAGTCCGACATCAACATTGATGTACAGCATTTGGGGCTACAGACCTGTTACAGGTGCTGACGATTCATCGTTGATATATGAACCGTTTGATCCGGATGTTGATCCAAATACGGATCTTAGATTCAATCCCTTGTTAACGGCGAACAACACTTTTAACCCGCAGGTGAACAATACAATATTGGCGAATACCTATGTGGAATACAATATACTTAGCAACCTGCGTCTGCGTGTTACCGCGGGTTTGACACGCTCACAAATTAATACCCAGCGGTTCAATAATTCAAATACCCAATCTGGTAATCCAATCAGTAGCGTTAATGGCGTCAACGGATCAATCACCAACTCTATCAGAAGCAACTACCTGAACGAAAATACGCTAACCTATTCGCCTAAACTGGGTAAAGACCATAAACTTACGCTGCTGGGAGGCTTTACTGCCCAAAAAGTCGATTTTGAAAGCTCGGGTTTTACTTCCATACAGATCCCTAACGAGGGGCTTGGCATGAGTGGGATTGATGAAGGAATTATATCAAGGTCAGCATCAGAGCTGACCGATAATGCACTGGCTTCTTTTTTAGGAAGAATCAATTATGACTATCGGTCTAAGTATTTGCTGACCGCTTCCTTTCGGTCAGACGGTTCCTCTAAGTTTTCTGATGGTAACAAGTGGTCCTATTTCCCTTCCACCTCAGTAGCCTGGAGAATTACCGAAGAACCCTTTATGAAGTCGCTGAAGTTCTTGTCAAACGCGAAAATTCGGGGAGGTTATGGACAAACCGGAAATAACCGGGTGTCAGACTTCGCCTACCTTTCTTCCTATGCAATTACTCCGGCTTCTGGTTATACGTTTAACAATGCACCTTTGCAGGGAATCATTCCTGATGCGCTGGGTACACGTGACCTGAAATGGGAAACTACCGAGCAGACTGACATTGGGCTGGATCTGGCTTTCCTGAAAAACCGGATCACGTTTACGACGGATTTCTACTACAAGAAAACAAAAGATTTGCTGCTCAATGCAAGCCTGGCTCCATCTATGGGCTACCTGAAAGGTTTTAAAAACATTGGTAAGGTATCTAATCAGGGATGGGAATTTACTTTGGATACAAGGAATATTGAGACCGACAGGTTTAGTTGGTCGAGTAGCCTGAACATTTCATTCAATAAAAATAAAGTACTGCAGCTGAGTGGCGAGCAACCGAACCTGCAGACCAGCATCACCTGGGGGAATTTTAGTTCAGCCCCTTATATCGCGATTCCGGGCAGACCTATTGCCTTGTTTAACGGATATGTATTTGATGGGGTATACCAGTTTAGCGATTTTAACCAGTTGACTAATGGAACATATGAGTTGAAGCCGGAAGTGCCCAACAATGGCCAGCCCCGCACAGCTATACAGCCTGGTTACGTAAAATATAAAGACATAGATGGTGATGGAGAAGTGAATGCCGACGATATCACAGTGATCGGCGACCCTAATCCGAAACATACAGGTGGCTTTTCTAACAATTTTACCTACGGTGGGTTTGACCTTAATGTTTTCTTCCAATGGTCATATGGCAATGATTTGCTGAATGTGAACAGAATTGTGTTTGAAGGTGCCGATGCCAGGAACTTTCTGAATATGTTCTCTTCTTTTGAAAACCGTTGGACACCTGAAAACCAAAGCAACACCTTGTACAGCGCCAATGGGGCCGGAGCAAGGGTCTACTCATCACGAATAGTTGAAGATGGGTCTTATCTGAGGCTGAAAACCCTGGCTTTGGGCTATACACTGCCTCAGAAACTGCTCCGTACTGCCGGCATTAAAAACCTGCGGGTATATGCATCCGCACAGAATTTAATCACCTGGACGAATTACTCCGGCCCTGATCCCGAAGTATCGGTACGTCAGTCGGCGCTGACCCCTGGTTTTGACTTATCGGCTTATCCGCAAATGCGGACCATAACTTTTGGTTTGAACTTAACGCTTTAATTGTAAAGACATGAAGAAGATATTTTTAATTGCATTTCTTTTTACCACCTGCTCATTGTCGTCCTGCAAGAAATTTCTGGAGACCAAACCGCAGGATTTTGTATCGCCAGAAAATTATTTCAACACGGAAGCGGAAGTGCAAAGGGCACTCAATGGCGCATACAACAGATTGGTGGATACTTTTGGCCGCTTGTACCAGCGGGGACTGTGGAGTTATTTTGCCGTAAGCGACGAATTTTTCTACAGCAACATCAGCTCAAATAACCTTAAAGTACATGATTTTGATGCGGGAAATCTGGATGTGAGCCGCTTGTGGGAAGGTTGCTACCAGGGTATTGACCGTGCCAACCAGGTGATCGCGAACATAGACAATGCACAGATTGATAAAAGCAAGCGCGATAATTTTAAAGGTCAGGCTTTGTTCCTGAGGGCATACTTTCACTTTTTGCTGGTTACCAATTATGGCGATATCCCATTGAAGCTCACACCGACTTCATCGCCAACGGACGAACCTTTGCCGCGTTCACCTATAGCTGAGGTATATGCCCAGATTGTAGCTGATATGAAAGCAGCAGAAGAAATGGTGTTGCCTATTGATCAGGTGGTTAGCAACGAAGTGGTTTCTAAAACCGCAGTGCAGGCCGTGTTGGCCAGGATATACCTGAAGATGGCCGGAGCGCCTTTAAAAGACGTAGCCAAATATGGGGATGCCCTCATTTATGCAGATAAGGTAATCACTTCTGGCAAACACGCACTGAATCCGGATTATAAACAGATTTTCATCAATCAATCGCAGGATAAGTATGATCCGAAAGAATGTATCTGGGAGATTGGTATGTACGGCAATCAGCAAGGCACCGAGCAGATTGCTGGTTCGGTAGGGATCGATAACGGTATTTTGTGCCCGGACAATGAAATTGGGTATTCTGGCGGCGCCATGCGGGTAACCAAAAGAATATATGATTTGTATAAAACAGGTGATTTACGCAGGGATTGGGCGATATCGCCGTTTTACTATAAAACTACTGCGGGTGTAACGGCTGCGGTGAATTATACGGCCTCGCAGATCTATGACCGCAATATCGGTAAATGGCGCAGACAGTATGAATTGCTTACCCCGAAACACAGGACCTATAACTCCACAAATTTCCCGGTGATTCGTTATTCGGATGTGCTGCTGATGAAGGCCGAAGCCGAAAACCAGGTACACGGCCCAACAGATATTGCCTATGACGCCATAAATCAGGTACGCAGAAGAGGGTATGGAAAGCCGTTGACAACACCAGATGCGATTGCGGATGTTACACCTGGTCTGGTCAAAGCAGATTTTTTAAAGGAAGTACAGGATGAGCGTGGAAGAGAGCTTGCTTTTGAAGGCTTACGTAAGCACGACCTGATCAGGTGGGATTTGTACCTTACCAATATGAGTTCGCTCATCACTGAGGTAACCAATACTGCGCCTTCGAACTGGCAACGTGCATCAATTGCTGCCAAAAACACAACCGAACGGAACCTTTTGTTGCCAATACCTACCTTGGAACTAACAAGCAATCCGAAAATTACCTGGCAAAACAAAGGATGGTAAGGATGATGATTTTTTAATAAGATATGAAGCTTAAAACGATAACCAGTACATTATTAGCCCTTTTCATCTGGCCCGCTTTGATGCAGGGCCAGACGAAATATTCCGTTTCCAGGAAAAACAGAAGCATTGAAATTACTTCACGTTCAGTTGCCTACGCATTTAACGGAAACTTTAGCATTCTCTATACAGAAAAAGATCCCGATATGGCTTTGCGTCCTGCAGGTATTGACGGTGTTTCCTACAATGTACCTAGCTGGAAAACGTATCCTGGAAAGAAAGCGGATCTAAAGCAAACCAAGACCGATGCTTCGGTAGCCGGAGATGGATTTGACGATAAGATATTGCGGAGTGCACAAGGCGGGCGGACTACATATATTGCCAATGGTGCAAAGGAAATAGCGATAACGCCTGTAAGTATTTCACAGAAAGGGAACACCGTGGTATTTAAGTATAAAAGCAATCCTTTATTTGACTTTAGCGCAAAGCTGGTGCTTTTGGAAGGAAAGGATCCTTCTCTTGAATTCACTTTACAGCCCCGTGCAGACGGATATTTCTCTGTAGGATATACCGGTGCCCCTACGTTTAAGCCTGAAGCGCTTAAGGAGATATGGCAACCGTTTATTTGGCAGGAAATGCGGTTTCCGGATAAACCTTATCTGACCACTGCCCACATGAGTCCGGTGCCAACCACTTTATTGTATGATGGTAAAAACACGCTAGGGGTAATGGCCGCACCAAAGTATTTGCCATTTGATCCTTTGCCCGTACTCACCAACAGCCAGTTCGGTATCGCCCTACGCAATCAGGAAGGAAACGCGCAAAACGCAGTGTATGCACCTGTCCTTGGGGGAATGAATTCAGAAATGAAAGCCGGATCTGCATTTGCATTTCAGGTCTATCTCCTTGTACAACCGATGATGATCAGCAAGGCTTATGAGAAGATCGCCCGTGCCTATTTTGGGTTTAAAGATTACCGCAAAAATGATATCGCCTCCTTAAACCAGGCACTGGATAATATTACAGATTATTCGCTGAGTAAATATGCGCTTTTTGTGGATTCACTGAAGGGCTGTGCTTACTCTACCGATGTACCAGGTGCAGTAAAGAATGTATCCAGTTTAAACCCGCTGGAGTTATCCATGGTAATGGACAACAAAACGATGTTTGACAAGCGGGCATATCCACTGATCGAGTATATGTTATCAAGAGAAAAATTCCTGTTTTCGTTGGATTCGACACAAAAGATCCAGAGCCCCTCGCGGAAGCTCAAAGGGCCTGTAGCGCCCATCTCTGAACTGGTATCCTTGTATAATGTATTCAATAAAGAGAATCCCCTGTTTAAAGAGATGGCGAAGAGGGAATATTTTCACTCCAGGGAACGCAATCTGGATGTGAAAGAAAATGGAAACAGCTGGATGAACGCCATGCACCTGTATAAAGCTACGGGAGATAAAGCTTATCTGGAGAAAGCTACACAAGGGGCAGATGAATATCTTAAAACACGTGTGCAGGATCCACAGAAAACATTCCGCGATAAAACAGCAGGCGGATTGTTCTTTTGGCCAACATTTACCAACAAGTGGATCGATCTGATGGAGCTGTATGAGCTAACAAGCATTAAACGATACCTGGATGCCGCCCATGAGGGGGCCAGGCATTATGCCATGTTTACCTGGATGACACCGGCAATTCCGGATAGCTTGATTACGGTGAACAAGGATGGAAAAGCCCCAATGTACTGGTATTTGAAATCTAAGGGGCATAAACAAATGTATTATCCCGAGGAAAAGGCACCGGCATGGAGGTTATCGGAGATCGGCCTTACGCCGGAGTCTTCAGGAACAAGCACAGGGCATCGGGCCATTTTTATGGCCAATTATGCACCCTGGATGCTAAAGCTTGGTTATTACACCAATGATCCTTATTTAAGGGAAATAGCGAAAGCCGCAATCATTGGTCGCTACCGTAATTTTCCGGGATATCACATCAATACCGCACGTACTACAGCCTATGAGAAACTGGATTTTCCATTACACAATCATAAAGACCAGAGTGTAAATTCTTTTCATTATAACCATATTCTTCCAATGGCTTCTATGCTGTTAGACTATCTGGTTACCGATGCCTTTGTACGATCGGAAGGTAAGATCGATTTTCCGGCAGAGTTTATAGAAGGTTATGCTTATCTGCAAAGTAATTTTTATGGCAGTAAGACCGGCGTATTTTATGATGAAAAGGATGTACAGCTGTGGATGCCCGCCAAATTACTTACCAGCAGTAATGTGGAGCTGAATTACATTTCCGGCCGAAGAGGGAATAGTGTTTTTATCGCATTTATGAATCAATCCGCGCAGCCTGTAAAGTCGTCAATTGTCCTAAACCAGGATCTGGTAAAACCAGGTGAGAAGGCTTTAATTGCTGTTCATCAGGGAGATAAATGGGTAAAAGGACAAACTGTAGGAGCGGATGGTTTTCAGGTTACCGTAGCTGCCAATGGTCTCACCGTAATCAAAATTGAGCAGACAGAACCAAACATACAAATCCAGGACCAATTGCTGGCCAGGGGAACTACTGTGAAAAATGACATGGTTGATATAGACCTGGGAAATGCGAAAGCTTTTTCTTTCCGTTTTGGAAACAGGTCGAAGGCTTATGTCTATCTGCAGGATGACGATACAGTATTTTCTGAAGTGAACATGAGCTATAGTTTAAAAGGTGGCAAAAAAGCGACTATCGTTGACCAGGACTATCCATTTGAATTTACGGTGGACTTGCCTAATGGGGATAATTCGATCACAATTCAACTGGAAGCAGTTAAGAAAGATGGTTCAAAGATAAGTTCAACCGCGGTGAAACTCGGTAACTAAAAATGTTTAATTCGGAAAATAAGGACCAAAAGATATTGATGGGCATTATACCATACCTCCAGCTGAAGCTAAGACTTTTTTTGATGGTCGCTGTTGTGACGATTATTGGTTCGGTTTTTCCGGTTACCCTATTTGCCCAGACCAACGCCGGCATGCTGTCTAAAGAAAGGTTTAAAAATCCAGTCAACAGTTCAAAACCATTGACCTGGTGGCATTGGATTAATGGAAACGTAACCAGGGAAGGCATTAAAAAAGACCTGATTGACATGAAACGGGTTGGGATTGGTGGTGTTCAATTATTTGATACCCATATGTACCTGCCAAAAGGACCGATCCGCTATGGAAGTGATGCATGGTTCAACCATGTACATTATGCCATGCAGGTATGTGATAGCCTTGGCCTGGAATTTTACATGACCAATAGTCCAGGCTGGTCGGGAGCTGGCGGTCCCTGGATTACCCTGGAGAAATCCATGAAACAACTGGTATACAGTGAAACCAAGGCAAACCATTCAAAATCAACACAATTAGCCGTTCCATTTACAAAAAGCGGTTTTTATAAGGATATAGCCATAATCGCCGTTTCAGCTGCAGGAGGTAGGGAAGAAGAACTTAGCGCTGAAACGGTTAGTCTGCGCAACGCGACAACCCATAGCGAGTTAAAGAAATTGGTGGATCATAACCTTCAAACTTCAATATCTTTCGAAAAGAACGGGTCAGATCCGATGGTTATCGAATTTAAGTTTAAATCTGTCGGGAATATGAATTCACTGAATATCAGCCTATCCGACATTGCGAACAAAATTGATTTCAAAGGTGCGATAAGCATTTCAAATGACGGGGTCAAATTCAAACAGGCAGCTGTTTTTAACTTTGCGGATCATCAGGCACCAACAGGCAATTTCACAATTCCATTTGAAGCGGAAAAAATCAAATTTTTAAGACTCTCTATTGATCATCCAAAGAGATCTTTTAGCATCAATGAAATCGGGTTTAAAAATCTTTACGGATTGAAAGATTGGAAGTCGCGGACCGGAATGTCGAAATCTCCGTTTATAACAGCCGATGTCCTGACAAATGATAAAAGATCAGCGCTTAAGCCGGATGAAATTATTGAGGTAACCCGTTTTGTTGATGCTAAAACCGGTTTACTGAAATGGACTCCTCCTGCCGGAGACTGGACAATTTTAAGGTTCGGTTATACCACCACTGGTAAAATTATTCATCCCGCGGTTGAGGAAGGAACAGGTTATGAAGTTGATAAACTGGATCCTGAAGCCGTTGCTTTTCAATTTAATCATGCTTTGGGCCGGATCATAAAGGATGCAGGTAAGCTGTTGGGAAGAACGTTTAAGGGTGTTTTATATGACAGCTTTGAAGGTGGTTTTCAGAACTGGACGGCAAACCTGCCGGAATACTTCGCTGATAAAAATAATTACAAACTGATCCCGTATTTGCCGGTATTAACAGGAAGAATGATAGAGAGTAAGGCCAGGACATCAGCTGTGCTTTGGGATTTTCAGCAAACACTTACTACGCTGTTTGCCGAAAATTATTACGGAACAATGCAAAAGTTAGCCAATCAGCATCAGTTGAAAATATTTTCCGAATCTCAGGGCGGGCCCATGTCTCCAGCGCATGCCAATGCCTATGTAGATGTGCCAATGAACGAATTCTGGACAGATGGCATCCAGCTCCGCGAGAAACTGATTAAACAAACTGTTTCCATCGCCAATATTTTAGGCAAAAATATAGTTGCTGCCGAAGCATTTACGTCGAAACCTGAGTTTGGCAAATGGCAAAGCACACCGGAAAGCATGAAAACTATTGGTGATTATGCTTTTACCACAGGCATTAACCGTTTTATTTTTCATACCTACACACACCAGCCTTACGATGTTGTTCCTGGTTTTACCATGGGGAGATATGGAACCGACTTTGGAAGAACAAATACCTGGTGGAAATATGGAACAGGCTGGATGAGCTATATTACCCGAAGCCAGTATTTATTGCAGCAGGGGCATATTGTAGCAGATGTGTGCTTTTTATCTTCCAATGATGCCATTTATGAGTATCCTGCCAAGGCACCAATTTTGCCAAAAGGATACAATTTCGATATTATTTATCCTGCCTATCTGAAGAAAATTGAAGTCGTGGATGGGGAGCTCAGGCTACAAACTGGTCCGGCTTACAAAATAATGGTGTTGCCTGATTATCCGTTCATGGAACTGGAAACTTTGCTGAGGCTACAAAAGCTGCTCAGGTCTGGAGCGATCATTAGCGGAGCACCACTACTTGCTTCTCCAAAGGGAGCTGACAGAACAAAAAAGCAACAGTTTGACGAACTGGTAAAAGAGATCTGGGGTGATCTGGATGGCAAATCTGTTTTAGTTAAGCACTATGGGAAAGGAAAGGTGTATTGGGGCAAGCCTATAGAACTGATCATGGCTGACCTCAGACTAAAACCTGACGTTAAGATCATTTCGGATGGCAGGGACCCGGTCAGATATATCCATAAGAAATCAAAGGATACCGATATTTACTTGATCAGCAACCAAGGGGATAATGGGTTAGATTTAACCGCCAGCTTTCGTAATCAGGGTAAGCAACCAGAAATATGGGATGCAGAAACTGGAAAAACCTGGAATGCCACAGTTTTTGATACCATCGGAAATAGGGTGAACATCCCGCTACATTTGGGTCCGAAAGCAGCGCTGTTTGTTGTTTTTAACAAGGCCTTACCTGAAAAATGGATCGTTAAAGCCGCAACTAATGCTGATTTCGCCGCGTCCTTAAATTCAGACGAAAATTTATATAGACTGGACGCGAATGCTTCGGTTGATTTAGCTTATAGCGACGGAAGCAGTCAGCACAAAACTCTGGTAAAAAGCAAGGCTGACCAAATTTTAAGGGGTCCCTGGACATTGAATTTTTTAGATGGCAGGAATGCCCCGGCCGATTATAAAATGAATCAGCTCAGCCTTTGGCAAAACATCGACAAGCCGGCAATCAGATATTATTCAGGAACAGTATCTTATCAAAACCGGTTTAACATGGATACAATTGATACGGGCGCAGCAGTTATGCTCGAGCTTGGAGCCTTGTATGATTTGGCCGAAGTGCGTATTAATCAAAGATCAGCCGGCATCATCTGGAAAAAACCTTACCAGCTAGATATATCCTCCTTCTTAAAAAAAGGCGACAACGAGATTGAAATATTGGTTGCCAATCGTTGGATAAACAGGTTAATTGGCGACGAATTTATCCATACAGATCTCAGATACGACCTGAGCAATAACAAATTTACGACGGGTAAGCTCATTGAACTGCCTTTGTGGTTGGGTAATCCTAAGGTTAAAAGAACCGATCATCGTTTTACTTTCAGTACCTGGAAGCACTATAGCACCGAAGACCCACTGGTGAACTCAGGTTTATCAGGCCCGGTTAAACTTACATTTTTTAAACAATTTCATTTAGAGCTTTAATCATTTGACATGACCTCATCCTTAGACTTTATCGTTATCTTATTTTTCTCCGCTTTTATATTGGGTATAGGTTTACTATTTTCCAGAACCAGTGTCAATATGAAATCCTTTTTTGCCGGCGGAGAGGCAGTACCCTGGTTTATCGGAGGGCTTTCACTTTTTATGAGCTTCTTTTCTGCAGGTACATTTGTAGCCTGGGGCTCTGTGGCCTATAAATACGGCTGGGCATCGGTTACCATCCAGTGGACAATGGCTTTCGGCGCGCTGGTGGCTGCATTGTTTATTGCACCCAGATGGAAGAAAACTGGCAATTTAACGGCGGCGGAATATATTCAGGAGCGGCTGGGAAGCGGTGTACAAAAACTGTACATCTACATCTTTATGGCGGTGTCTTTGTTTATCAAAGGCGCAGTGTTGTACCCGGTAGCCAAATTGGTTAGTACCTCGCTGGGTTTTCCCCTGGCAGAAACAACCGTTGTGCTCGGATTGATCATGATTGCCTACACCGCTGCGGGTGGCCTTTGGGCGGTTATGGTGACAGATATCTTGCAGTTCGTGGTACTGACCGCTGCTGTACTGATCATTTTACCCCTGGCCTTTGAAAAAGTAGGTGGGGCTGCGGCATTTGTGGACAATGCACCTCCGGATTTTTTTAACCTGCTCAATGGAGAGTACACCTTGTGGTTTGTTTTGGCTTTTGCAGGATATCATGTGTTTTATATCGGAGGAAACTGGACCTTTGTGCAGCGATATACCAGTGTAGACAGTCCGAAATCAGCCAGTAAGGTCGCCTATTTATTTGCGGCTTTATACTTGATCAGCCCGGTCATCTGGATGCTGCCACCTATGTTGTATAAGGTAATCGACCCTTCTTTGCAGGGGCTGGATGCCGAAAACGCCTATCTGAAGGTATGCCAGTTGGTATTGCCCCCCGGCTTAATGGGGCTAATGCTTACCGGGATGTACTTTTCTACCTCGGCAACAGCCAATACTACCTTGAATGTGGTGTCGGCAGTTTTTACCAATGATATTTATAAAAATGTGATCCGGCCTAAGGCCACTGATAAACAATTGATGAAGGTAGCGCGGCTATCCTCCTGGGCGCTGGGTATACTGATGATCATTATTGCACTGATTGTACCGGTAATGGGGGGCATGGTAGAAGTAGTGCTGACGGTAGCTGCGATCACAGCTGGTCCACTGATGGCCCCGCCGGTATGGGCCTTGTTTTCCAAAAAGTTAAGTGGATATGTGACGATAAGGATTACCATTTTTACGCTGCTAATAAACCTTTTCTTTAAATTGGTACTGCCACTTATCAATGGATTTAAATTGGATAGAGCAGCCGAAATGGTATTGGGCATGGGCTTGCCGGTGCTCCTGCTGTTGATCAATGAGTTGCTGATGATGCGTAAAAGTGCGTCGAAGGATTACCTGGCTTATGAGCAGTCGAGACTGACAAGAAAAGAAGAAAGCAAGTTAATGCTTGCAGATATCGGCGAAGCCCTTCAGATCAAACGCCAGAATCAATTTGGGTTGAAGATCATCGCATTCTCTTTGCTGGTGACCGCCGTAATGCTTTTTGTGCTTAGCGGATTGGCCCCCTCGGGACGCACGGTTACTTTCATTACAGGCCTGGGCATCTTGCTGGTATCCTTAATTCCATGGGTATCCTCTCTAAAGGCTAAGAAGACCATATCCAGGATGCTGGCCGAAAATGCTGAAATCAATAAAGTATAGTTAAAACATTAAAAATATAAACGGAATGATTATAGAAGCGCCTGCAAAGAAAAGATATGCAAAACAGGTAAATTTAAGTACGGAACTTGTGGTTGTCGGCGGTGGATTGGCAGGTGTATGCTGCGCAGTCACAGCGGCCAGGCAAGGTTTAAAAGTGGTGCTGATCCAGGACCGCCCGGTACTCGGCGGCAACTCCTCAAGCGAGGTGAGGTTATGGGTGCTGGGTGCTACCTCTCACATGGGGAATAACAACCGATGGGCGCGGGAAGGAGGGGTAGTCAATGAAATATTAGTGGAGAATGCCTACCGCAATGAAGATAGCAACCCCTTGATATACGATACTATACTCCTGGAGAAGGTAAAGAAAGAGACAAATATCACTCTGCTACTCAATACGGCAGTATTTGATCTGGATAAAAAGAATGAAGAGACCATAGACTGTGTACATGCATTTTGCAGTCAGAACAGCACCAGATACGAGGTTCGGTCTCCATTATTTTGTGACGCATCCGGCGACGGTATCGTCGGGTTTATGGCGGGAGCAGCTTTTAGGATGGGTGCCGAATCAAGAGAGGAATTTGGAGAGAAGTTTGCACCGACAAAAGAATATGGTGAATTGCTGGGGCATTCTCTCTACTTTTATACCAAAGATACCGGACGGCCAGTTAAGTTCGTACCGCCTTCCTTTGCGTTGACAGACATCACCAGTATTCCAAGGTATAAAAAGTTTTCCGTGAAAGACCAGGGCTGCAATTTGTGGTGGCTGGAATATGGGGGGCGACTGGATACCATTCATGCTACAGAAGAGATTAAATGGGAGCTGTGGAAAGTGGTTTATGGCGTTTGGAACTACATTAAAAATTCAGGCAATTTTCCAGAAGCTGAAACCATGGGATTGGAATGGGTGGGTACTATTCCGGGCAAAAGGGAAAGCCGTAGGTTTGAAGGCGACTATATGCTAAAACAGCAAGATATTGTAGAACAGACGGCATTTAATGATGTCGTAGCTTTTGGAGGATGGAGTATTGATCTGCATCCGGCAGATGGGATTTTTAGTGAGCTGCCTGGCTGCAACCAATGGCACAGTAAAGGAATTTACGGTATTCCTTACCGTTCTTTTTACAGCCGTAATCTGAATAACCTGTTTTTAGCCGGCAGAATCATCAGTGCTACCCACGTCGCTTTTGGCTCCAGCAGGGTAATGGCTACTTGTGCGCATGGTGCCCAGGCAGTAGGGGTGGCTGCGGGATTGTGTAAGAAATACCAGACAAGTCCGGCCGAAATCGGAAAAAGATATATAGAAGAATTGCAGCTGGAACTGTTAAAAAAAGGTCAGCATTTGCCAGGGCTAACTTTGCGGGACGATCAGGACCTTGTTCTCCAGGCTGCTTCAGTTACGGCCTCCTCCAGGCTCCTGATCAGTGAAATTCCTTCAGCAGGAATACTGAAGCCTCTCAAGCATTCTGGCGGCCAAATGTTGCCTGTGCAGCCAGGTAAGATGCCCCTGATAAAGGTCTATGTTCATGCAATGGAAGCTACAGAACTGCAGGTTCAGTTAAGAAAAAGCTCGAAAGCATACAATCATACTCCAGATGTGACTTTAGCAGTTCGAACCCTGGAACTAAAGCAAGGCTTGCAGGAGCTGGAGCTGGATTTTGATATCACTTTTGAGGAAGCTTGTTACGCCTTTGTTTGCTTTATGAAAAATGAAGAGGTTGAACTGGAATACAGTGACCAGCGGATAAGCGGATTGTTGTCGGTGTTCAATAGCGTTAATCCGGCGGTATCTAATTACGGCAAGCAGGAACCAACGGAGGATATTGGTGTCGATAGTTTTGAATTTTGGTGCCCGCAAAGGCGACCGGAAGGGCATAACATCGCTATGCGCATTGATCCGGCTTTGGATTGTTTCCAGGCAGATAATTTGCGGAATGGCTTGCAACGCCCGGTTTCCAGCCCCAATGCCTGGGTGGCCGATTTCAAAGACCGCTCGCCTGAAATCACAATAGATTGGAAAGAGGAGGTTTCGGTCAGTCAGATTGTACTTAGTTTCGATTGTGACTATGATCATCCCATGGAAAATGTGCTGATGCGTCAGCCAGATGCTGTACAACCTTTTTGTGCAACAGATGTAATCGTTTATCATGATGGGCAGGAAATCGCGCGATTGAGTGATAACCACCAGGCACAGCAGACCATTATGCTGGATCAGCCGGTGCGTACCAATCAGTTGAAATTTGTAGTAGAGAACAGCAATGCACAATCACCGGTATCCTTATTTGAAATACGTTGTTATCAAAAATCTTAAAGTTAGCTATATGTATCGTTTGTACATTTTTTTTGTATTGCTTTTGATGTCATTTCCCGGCATTGCCCAGGAGCAGAAACTGATTGCTGCCAGTCAGTCTGATGCGCCGGCGGTTTTTTTTAACGTTGCCGATCCATCTGCACCGGTAGTGAAACCAGGTAGTTTTAAGGATGATAACGAGTGCAATGTGCGTAACGGGCTGCCGTTCTTTTTTAAAAAGGCCAGGCAAGGGAAGTCTTTAAGAATTGCCTATTTGGGCGGGAGCATTACCAGAAGCAATAACATGTACAGGATGCAGTCAGCAAAATTCATTCAAAGCCTGTTCCCCTCTGCTAAAATGGAAGGGATTAATGCAGGTGTATCGGGCACAGATGCAGATTTAGGTGCTTGCCGGCTTTATGAGCAGGTATTAAAATATAATCCCGACCTGTTGTTTATCGAATTTGCCGTGAACGGCGGTTTTGTTCCCGGTGTAGAAGGAATCATCCGCCAAACCAGAAAATACAATCCGGAGATTGATATTTGCCTGATCTATACCGTAACCTCGAAGCAGCTGCAAGAATATGAAAACGGTCAGATCCCAATAGGGATCAGGAGACTGGATAGTATAGCCGATCATTATGCCCTGCCATCTGTCCATATGGCCAAAGAAGCCGCAATGCTTGCAAAAGCTGGTAAGCTGATAGAAAAAGGAGATCCTAAAAAAGCAATGGGGGCGATGGTTTTTTCGCAGGATGGTGTTCATCCACTAGAGGAAGGCGGTAATCTTTATGCTGCTGCGATTGCGAGGTCCATGTTGAGGATGAAAGCGGTACAATCCAGAAAGATTAAGAATCTGCCTAAACCACTTCATGCAAATAACTGGGAGGATGCTAAAATGTTTTCGCCGCTAACCATTGCTAAATTTTCCGGCGGATGGAAGAAGCAGGATCCGGATAAAATTGGCTTTTCAAGATACAAGGAATGGTTTCCTTATCTCCTTCAGGCGGAGAACCCAGGAGAGTCGTTTAGCTTTACCTTTAAAGGAAGTATGTTTGGATTTTTCGATATCGGCGGACCGGAAGCTGGTCAGCTTGATTTGCTGGTGGATGGTGAGTCTGTTAAATTGAAAAAGGAGGGAACAAATCTTTATAAAATCGTCTCAGGCTCCGGAGATCAGCTCAACCGGTTTAATGCTTTTTGTAATAACCGCTACCGCGGGCAGTTTATAGTTATCGAGCTGCCTGAAGGTCTGCATCAGGTTACCTTGAAGCTTTCTGAGGAAAGACCTGACAAGCGAAAGATATTAGGCAAAAATCAACTTCAGGATATTACAGCAAATCCTGATAAGTATAACCGTTCTGTGATTTACCTTGGTAAGATCTTGATCAGAGGGGTTCACATCGTCCAATAATTTACTCATATGAGAAAACAATCTAGTCGTTTATTCCTAACATTTACCTGTTTTTTTCTAAGCTTTATGCTACCCAACTTGTTATTGGCTGTGAATAGACCAGAGGGTATATCGTATAAAGCAGAGCAGCAATATAACACAGGTCACCTGAGTAAAGCCGATTCGGTTTGGGTCTTTAAAAAACAAGCTTATAGCATCCGGATCGTTAAACAGGGTTTCAGGTATTCCATATTAAAACCCGATGGTACCACGTTACTGCAGGCGCATACTGCATCCGGACTGGTTTTGCTCAATTCGAATGTTGTGGAGTCGAAACTCATCAGCCAAAACGATAAGGAGGCAAAATTTATCGTGACTAATGACATTGGCATTCAGGCAGGGGTACATCTTTTCTTATACGACAATTATTTCAAAGTAGCAGTGAACTATATGGGTTCTATGCTGATCAGCGGTTCTATAATTGCCCGTACCCAGGGATTGGCACCGGCATACGGCCTGGCAGATAATGCCGCATTTCGTGAACCCCATACAACAGAGATTTCTGGTTTCACCGACAGACAATTCGGTGCCAAGTCGGTATTGGCCAGGGAAGCAAGGCTGATCAGCAATTTTGTCATTTTCCCAAAACAAGGATTAGCATGTATCAATATTGAACCAGATAAAAAGATCATTAAAATAAGTAATAAAGATTTAAGCCAGGGAAGCTTCAATGTACCGGCTATGCCTGCCATGTATTATTTCATAGGCGATGTGAGGCAAATCTATGCCGACTACCTGCAGGTAAGAAATGCGGAAGGATATCAAGTTTATCTTCCTAAATATTCCTGGTTTGGCGTAGGATGGGAAGCATGGGGCGCCCTGGAGTGGAATACTAACTATAAAACTGTTTCTGAGGATGTGGATCATTTTATCAAAGCGGGATTTCCATTAAGCTGGATGGTCGTTGGATCTGGTTTCTGGCCTAATGACGAGCCCAAACACGCGACCACAACGAGTTTCGGAGCATGGGATCGGGTTAGATACCCTGATCCGAAAGGTTTTATTGATTATTTTCATAAAAAGGGCTTGAAATTTATCATAGGCCTGCGAATCGCATTTGTACCAAATGGATTATATACTAACGAAGGGATCAAAAATGGATATTTCCTGAAAAAAGACGGAATTCCATATTTGTTTAAAACGGCATTTCCTAAAACTGATTGCTATTTTCTGGATGCTTCCAATTCAGCTGCGGTAGCCTGGTACGACAACCTCTGCAAAAAATGGGAAGCAGCAGGCGTAGATGGGTTTAAAGAAGATCTATATGGCTATGAAACGAGGGACTTCAAGGACAATAAACTGGATGCTGTGAATCGTGCACTGATGAACCGCGGGGTATATGTGATGGGCCGAAATGGCTATATCGGTTCGCCGATGGACTTGCACCGCTATAACGATTTTAACTATCCGGAAGATCAGGATCGGGGCCCTGTTAACGGACTTTCTTTTGCCTACAGCGGGTTTCCCTATGTGTATCCAGATGTTGTTGGCGGCACGAGACTGGGAAAATTAGAAGGCGGTCCGCAAAAGGAAAAAGCAAAAAAATATTTGATGCGGAGTGCCCGGTATGCTGCGGTTAATCCTTCCATGTCATTTGGCTATGGGCCCTGGAACTTCAACGATGAACAGGTATTAGCTGTTTGTCGTAATGCAGCACAATTGCATGAAAGACTACACCCCTATATTTATAGTGCAGCCGTTAAAACCTATTTAACCGGGTTCCCCTATTCGATGACACCGTTGCCATTGGCTTATCCCAAAGATTCAGCGACATATTATCGTGAAAATGCAGAAGTTCGCGGATATCAATGGTTACTTGGTGAAGCACTGCTTGCCGTTCCGCTGTATGGCAACGATTACAATGAAAGCAGCACCAGAGATATATACCTTCCTGCAGGAAAGTGGATTGATTACGACAGCGGCGAGACTTATGAAGGGCAAACTTTACTTAGGAACTTTAGTATGCCCGTAGATAAAACACCTTTGTTTGTTGGAGGAACGGGATTAGTGATAGAAAAGATTGATGGAAAATTAGTAGCGAGAGTCTATCCTGTGGGATTTAAAGGAAAAACGGAATTTTACGATCAGGATGGAAAAAATAAATCTGATTTTTCAATAACGATCCACAATGATAAATCGCCGGTAATTACCGATATCAACACCGGTAAAAGAGTCAGATCACAGTATAGAAAGCATGCGCATGAATTTACATTCATTCAAGGCCATAATTATAAAATAGAATGATAAATTTAGCTATGAAATATTTTGCTTTTTTATTTATAGTGACTTGTTTACCTATTTTAACCATTTCACAAACCAAACCATCCGCTCAAAGCCCGAACGTTATCCTTTTTTTTCTTGATGACATGGGTTACGGTGATCTTTCTGTAACCGGGGCGCTTGGTTATGTTACTCCAAATATCGATCGTATGGCCATGGAGGGAAGTCGGTTTACCAATTTTATGGCTACACAGGCGGTCTGTACAGCTTCCCGTGCTTCGCTTCTTACAGGTTGTTATCCTAACAGGATCGGGATTAGTGGGGCTTTGGGCCCCAGTTCTGCAACTGGTTTAAATCCGGAAGAAGAAACGCTGGCTGAACTACTAAAAGAAAAGGGCTATGCTACAGCTATATTTGGGAAATGGCATTTAGGCAGTCAAAAGGCTTTCCTTCCTTTACAACAGGGGTTTGATACGTATTATGGTGTCCCATATTCTCATGACATGTGGCCGCATCATCCCAATCAGGCCAAGGCTAAATACCCACCTTTGCCCTTGTATGAAGGGAACAGAATTATAAAAACAATAAACAGTCTGGAAGATGCTTCAGCGTTAACGACAACGATTACCGAAAAAGCAATAGGTTACATCCGTAAGCATAAGAAGGACCCTTTTTTTATGTATGTTCCGCATCCATTACCACATGTTCCGCTTGCTGTTTCAGCCCGGTTTAAGGGTAAAAGTGAGCGGGGTATATATGGCGATGTCTTAATGGAATTGGATTGGTCTGTTGGGGAAATATTAGCAGAGCTTAAGAAACAGGGGTTAGATAGCAACACGATCGTCCTCTTTACAAGTGATAACGGCCCCTGGTTAAACTATGGTGATCATGCCGGCTCTTCGGGAGGTTTTCGGGAAGGGAAAGGGACTTCGTTTGAGGGTGGACAAAGGGTTCCCCTAATTGTGCGATGGCCGGGTGTGGTCCCTGCTGGAAGAGTGAGCAATAAATTATTAACAGCCATGGATATTTTGCCAACTGTAGCAAAGCTATGCGGTGCAAGGCTCCCCAAAAAAAGAATTGATGGCGTGGAATGGACGGCCTTATTGAAGGGTGACGACACGAAAGTTCCAAGAGATGAATTTTTATATTATTATCGTAAAAATAACCTCGAGGCTGTCCGAAAAGGTAACTGGAAGCTGGTCTTTCCTCATCCGGGGAGATCCTATGAAGGAAATTTGCCCGGCAAGGATGGCCTACCTGGTCTAGCCCCCGAGGATAGGGCATTCCCTTTGGCTTTGTATAACCTCGAACGTGATCCCGGCGAGAAATATGATGTAAGCCAGCAATATCCTGAAATGGTGGCCACATTAAACAAACTGGCGGAAGCCGCCCGCGATGATCTGGGAGACAATTTGCAAAATCGAATGGGCAAGAATAACAGACCTGCAGGATTTGTCGAACAGCCGGGTCATTAAATCTATTATTGTTTTTTCCGGAAGTTACGATCATATGTTGCTTATACAAAAGGCATTAGCTTTTAATCAGCTGATGCCTTTTGTATGAAACCGCATTTGTACAAATCGTTTCGAATTGAAGCAGGGTAACTGCGTAGTATGATGCTATTGCTTAAAGATGATAGGTATTTCTATATTTGTAGGACATAATAGCAATCAATAGTTAAGATGACTGAAGAAAAGAAGAATGATCTAAAGAAGAATTTAGGGCCAGTTAAATCCAATACCATGGCTGATGCTGTAGAATTAAAATTGCGTGAATACTTAAAAATAATGTCATTTAAGCCTGGCGATGCTTTGCCTAAAGAAACTGATCTTGCGGAAGCACTGGGCGTTAGCAGGAATGTAGTAAGAGAGGCCTTGAGTCGACTTAGAATGTTAGGCATGATAGAAACACGTAAACGTAAAGGAATGGTTTTGGCAAGCCCGGATATTTTGCAGGCCTTTGAGCGCGTTTTGGATCCCTTGATCATTGATGATGCAACCCTGAGCGATATATATGAACTAAGGCTTGTTGTAGAAATGGGGCTGGCAGATCTCTTATATACCCGGATGACTGATAAGGACATTGCAGAGCTGGAGGTAATCGCCAAGAACGAAGTTGATGATGATAAATTTTTTCAGGTAAAAAATGAAATTGCTTTTCACGGCAAGTTATATGAAATGACTGGCAATAGTACCCTTAAAAGATTCCAGATTATGCTCATGCCTGTATTTGCTTACGCAATTACCCACGTCGTTAACCCGAAAAGTGGATCAGTAGATCACCGGGGTTTAGTAGATATCTTAAAAAATGGCACTAAGGAAGACTTTAGAAAAGGAATGTACGAACATTTAAAGCCCCGCTTTGATCAATTAACCCGAAAAGCGGATCATTAGATCACCGGGTAATTGGTAGGTGTCATTTGAGAAATGACCGGTTAAAATAAGCGCTATACATTTTTTTGTCTTCTTATACCTAGCCCCCTTGCAAGGCTAGCCAAATCAGATCATGTAGTTAATAGTCATGGCTTTTTCGTCGTGTAAATTATCTGCGATATATCTGATTTTTTTTTGTTAAAAAATTAGGAAAATACAAATATTATAATTCTATTTGTTCTATATGTAGTACATATTAGCAAATAATGAAATAATAGACTAAACCAACTATAACCTTTAAATTAAACAGTATGAAAATAAGCATGACTATTTTGCTTACGGGAATTCTTATGCTCTCATTTCCCGGACAAAGCCTGTTTCTGTATGCGCAGCAGAAAAAAACAATTGTTTCCGGCAGGGTAAGCGCTGCTGCAAATGGGGAGACGCTGCCCGGTGCAAGCATATTTGAAAAAGGTAAGACGAACGTTGTCCAATCTGATGCCAACGGTAATTTTCAGATTGCTGTTTCCGCTCCTGATGCAATACTGGTTGTTTCCTATG
Source organism: uncultured Pedobacter sp. (assembly GCA_946478755.1). Next base: position 33,822 of record CAMLDJ010000019.1, read on the forward strand.
TGGGATACAAAACCAAAGAGATCAATTTCAACGGGCGCGCTAAAATAGATGTTGCTTTGGAACAGGAATCTGCGTCAATGGATGAGGTGGTTATTGTGGGTTATGGATCTGTCGCGAAAAAAGACCTCACAGGTTCTGTTGCTTCGGTAAACCTGACCGACCTCAGCAAGGCGCCAGTTGCCTCTTTCCAGCAGGCCCTGGCGGGGCGCGTTGCAGGGGTGCAGGTATCTTCTATTGACGGACAGCCTGGAGAAGGCTTAAATATCGTCATTCGGGGCAATAACTCTTTAACAGGCAGCAATGCTCCTCTGTATGTTATAGACGGGTTTCCGATGGAGGATTTTAACAGCAATTCCTTAAATATAGCAGAAATTGAATCTATCGATATTTTAAAAGACGCCTCGGCAACAGCTGTTTATGGAGCCAGAGGTGCCAATGGTGTGGTGATGATCACCACCAAAAAAGGCAAAACGGGTGACGCGCGTGTAACCTATACAGGCAATGGTGGTTATTCTGACGTAGGCAAGGCCAATCTGGATGTATTAAGTCCTTATGAATTCATCAAGTTGCAACTGGAGATTGATCCGCAGAGAACAGCCGCTTTGTATTTTAAGGACAGTGATCCGGCTAGCCCCGATCGGACCTTAGAGGATTTTAGAAATGTAAAAGGGATCAACTGGTTTGACAGAATGGTGAACACAGGCGCTTTCCAAAACCATAGCCTCGGAGTAAGCGGTGGCACCCCCAAAACAAAATACGCATTATCGCTATCCTATTTAGACCAGGAGGGAGTCCTAATACGCAGTGGCTTTGACCGTTTACAGGGACGCTTCAACATCGATCAGGTGATCGGTAGCAAATTTAAGGTTGGACTTAATGTAAATTATGCAGATTCAAAGATTAGTGGGATTAAGCCAAGAGAGCAGACTTCAAAAGCGGTAGGTTCGGGCAATACGCAGCAGAATAATTTATTTTATGGGGCATGGACCTACCGGCCTATTGCTGGTTATGATACGAATCTGGAGGAAGATGAAGTGGATCCCGCGGCGGAAACCTATCTTTATAATCCGCTGAAATCTGTACAAAATGAGTACGATGTGAGTATGAACAGGAACATTACGATGAACGGGTTCCTGGAATATGACCTGTCGAAGAGCCTTAAGTTGAGGTTTACCGGAAGTGCAGACTTTTCCGGAACCAGATCGGAGTTATTCAACAACTCGAAAACGCGAAGTGGCAGTCCGCTAACAGGGGTGGGCAGGACGAACGGTGTTAACGGGGGATTGTGGCAGTATGATGTCGTAACCTTGTCGAACGAAAACAGCCTGACCTATGCGAAAAAATTCAACAAAAACCATCAGTTAACGGCAGTTGGCGTATTTTCTGTTCAAAGTAGGAAAGCAAATAGATTTGGCTATAAGGCCAATCTGATACCTAACGAGGCATTGGGTATAAACGGTCTGGACGAGGGTGTTATATTTGATAAAGAATCTTCCAGTACCAGCTGGGGACTGGTTTCTTTTACCAGCAGAGTCAATTACAACCTGTTTCAAAAATATTTATTTACAGCAACGTTCAGGGCAGATGGCTCGTCGAAGTTTCCTGCAGATAGCAAATGGGGTTACTTTCCCTCGGGAGCCTTTGCGTGGAGGCTGAGCGATGAGCATTTTATGAAAAATCTTTCTTTTATATCTAATGCTAAGTTAAGAACCAGCTTCGGGGTAACCGGTAACAACCGGGTGTCCGACTTTGGTTATCTGACAAGCATTATATTGGGCACCTATTACCCTTTCGGGTCTTCGGGTACCTCTTCGTCACCGGCCTATTACCAAAACCGGTTAGGGAATGAGAAACTGAAATGGGAGAGTACGAGCCAGTTGGATGCAGGGATAGAGCTGGGCTTTTTCAGGAACAGGCTGGAACTGGAAATGGATTACTATTATAAGCGTACTTATGATCTATTGCTAAGTTCCCAGATTTCCTCGAGTACGGGTTATAGTTCAGCAACCGTAAATATTGGAAAAACTCAGAATAAAGGCTTGGAACTGACCTTAAATTCTAAGAACATCACGTCAAAAAACTTTAACTGGAATTCGAATATCAATATCTCCTTTAACCAAAACAAATTACTTGCACTGAGTAACGGTGAAGACCTGAGAATGACATCGATTCCTAATTTTTCAACCAACTTTTCAAGTCCTGCCTGGATTAGCCGGGTCGGCAATCAGCTGGTACACTACTATGGTTTTGTATATGATGGCGTATATCAGTATGAGGATTTTAATAAGATTCCCGGGGGCTATGAATTGAAAAATGAGCTGCCTGCAACGGCGGGCCTTTTGGGCACGAACGCAAGGCAGCCTGGTGATGCCAAATACAAAGACCTGAACAATGACGGGATGGTAAATGACGCGGATCAGACCATGATCGGAAATCCTTATCCCAAACATACCGGGGGCTTCAATAATAATTTCGCGTATAAGAATTTTGACCTGAACATATTTTTTCAATGGTCTTATGGCAATGAAGTGCTTAACGGTAACAATATTTTCCTGAAGGCGCTAAATGGTGCAGCATTGAACAGAAACCTCCTGGCAAGCTATGCGGATCGATGGACGCCTGAAAATCAGGATACAAACGTTCCCAGAAGTGGATCAGCTGGTATTACCGGAGTTTTATCCACCTATTATATTGAGGATGCTTCCTTCCTCAGGCTAAAAACGATATCATTGGGATACAATTTTAAAAATAACTTTATCAAAGGGCTGAAATCTGCCAGGGTATATGTTTCCGCACAGAATTTATATACCTGGACCAATTATTCCGGTCCTGACCCGGAGGTTTCTACCAAGGGATTTGGCTTGTCGCCCGGCTTTGATTTCTCTGCCTATCCCATCGCTCAAACAATAGTTTTTGGTTTAAATCTCTCCTTATAATCGTGAACATAAAGCATACTGACATGATAAAAAGATTTCTAATATTAGCCATAATTGCTGCTGTATCGGTTTTATCGCTCCAATCCTGTAAAAAGCTTTTGGAAACAAAGCCAACAGATTTTTTAAGTCCTGATGAATTCTTTTCCGGCAAGGAAAATTTAAAAGCTGCGCTGACAGGGGTTTACAGCACACTTAAAAATAACGCGCTGTATGGCGACAATTATCAGCATTTAATTACAGGGACCACGGATGAGCTGGTCTATGCCACCTCAGGCAATGTACCCAAGATACCCTGGTACAATGCAACATCGGCTGATCCGCAGGTGGCAAGCGTATGGGCCACACTCTATACCGGAATTGACCGGGCAAATGTAGTGCTGGCCAATCTGAATACCCCTGCGGATATTACAGCGGTAGAGAAAAGACATATTGAAGGAGAAGCGACCTTTTTAAGGGCTTATTACTATTTCATGCTTACCCAATGGTATGGAGATGTGCCGCTGAGACTCAAGCCGACCGAGTCTCCGGAGGAAACCAATATGCCTTTTACCTCTTCAAAGGCGGTTTATGATTGGGTGATCGATGAAATGGTTAAAGCCGAGGGCTTACTCAATGATCAGAAAGCAACCACCTTTGATTACACAGAAAGAGTAACACAGACGGCTGTACAGGCGGTACTGGCCCGGGTATGTCTTTATGCTGCAGGAGAACCGATAAATGATACCAGAAGATATGCAGATGCTGCAAAATGGGCCAGGGAAGTGATCAATTCGGGATTACATAAACTGAACCCGGATTATACGCAGGTGTTCAAGTTGCAATGCAAGGACCAGTATGACGCCACCTATAAGGAAAGTATATGGGAAGTTGGCTTCTATGTAAACTCCGGTGCGCCTGATCAGAGCTCTCCAGGTCAGGTACGTGTAGGCATACCCACCAGCAGCGATGTTGCGGGCAAGTCTGACGGCAGGCTTTATGTTTATCCACGCCTATACCGGACTTATGAGTCTTTTGCTTTTACCACGGCAACTAATGCAGCAGCGGATGCTTCGCCTGACCAAAGGAGGGATTGGTGTGTGGCGCCTTTCAAATATTCTGGTGGAGACGAAACAACGCCACCGGCGCAGAACGCTATTGCCTACAACCTGTATTACACACGTTATCCTGGAAAATGGAGAAGAAGTGAAGAGAATGCGCCGCGCGTGGCTACACAAAGTCCGACTAACTATCCGATAGTTCGTTATGCGGATGTGCTGCTGATGCTGGCCGAAGCAGAGAACGAGCTGAATGATGGTCCGACGCCTGAAGCCATTAACCTGGTTAACCAGGTAAGGGGCAGGGCTTATGGAAAACTTTCCGGAAGTAAGATCATAACCGGCATAGCAGTGATCAGCGGAGGTGCAGGCTACACTACAGCGCCTGCGGTAACCGTTACGGGAACAGGTACAGGCGCAACTGCCCTTGCCGTAATTTCAGGCGGTAAGGTGACCAGTATCAGGGTGACCAATCCAGGTAGAGGCTATGGACAGAATACGACGGTGGCCATTGCTGGCACCGGTGGTGCCTCTGCAAGGGTCACTTTAAATGGCGACGGGGAATTAACTACTGCTCAAACCACAGGGGAAGGCGCTTTTTTAACGGCTATCCAGGATGAGCGTCTGATGGAGCTGAATGGTGAGTTTTTAAGAAAGCAGGATTTAAAGCGCTGGGGCATTCTCCAGTTGAGAATAAAACAGATGGGTGTTGAGGTCGCATCGGGAAGCAATGACCTGAAGCCAGACGGTACGCCGGTCGTGCCTGCAGCAAAAACGCCATTTGCGCCTTCAAATATATTTTTGAGCCACTATACAAACCCGTCAGACAATATTTCAGACAAAGATTACAACCTGGCTATTCCGCAAAAGGAGTTGTTGTATAACAACCAGGCTAAACAGAATCCTGGTTATTGATGGACTATTCATTTGTGAAATTTAATAATGATGTTATGAAAAAGACAATATTTGCATTATCTGTTTTAAGCTTTCTTTTTGCAGCTTGTACAGAAAAAGAGATAGAGGCACCAGATGATTTTCAGGTTTCTGTCGCGAAAGCAACATACAAACTGAGTGACAGTGTTCAGTTTAACTTATCAGGAGTGCCGGATAACATCACCTTCTATTCAGGGGAAGCAGGGCATGAGTACGATAAACGGAATTTTTTCTCCTCTGAAGAGGGGACACTGACGCTACAATTTAACAGTCAGACCCGTGCAGGTGCAACATTACCTAGAAATATCTCTGTATTGATCTCCACTGATTTTAGTGGGGAATATAATGAACAGGCCGTAAAGACAGCAACATGGACGGATATCACCGACAGAGCAAAAATGCCTTCCAATACCGCGTCCAATGCCGATGTAGTGTCGGGAGAAATCATTCTGGATGATTTGAAAGTAAAGGGCAAGCCAATGTACCTGGCCTTCAGGTACCTTTCGGAAAATGCTGCCGGTACTGCGCAGCGGTACTGGAATATGGGCCGCATGTCTTTGATCAATAAGGTTCCGGGAAATGGAGATTTTGAAATTACGTCCACCATTGAAAAAGGTTTGTTTCAGGTCGTTGAATCTCAGGGAGCGGACGGTAAATGGACAATTAACACGGGAACGGCTACTTCCCACCGGTTGATTCATCTTGCGAACGCCATCAACAAAGAATCGGACGACGATTGGGTGATCAGCCGGGGATTCCAGGTGTTTCAAGCCCTCGGGCATGTAAAGAACGCAGTGAACATAAAATCCATCGAGGGCAGCACGCCTAAAACTTTCTCCTGGTCATATTCTACTCCAGGAACTTACAAGGCGACCTTTATTGCGCTGAATACCAGTAGAAAGGTACAAAAAGAAGTAGTTAAAGAAGTTTGGGTTACCGTAGAGCAATGATCATTCACATAAAACTTATTTTTACATTAGCGCTGGCTGCTGTTGTCTGCGATCTGCAGGCACAAAATGTGGTGCCTAAGCCATTTGTGTTTGGGCAGGACAAAGACATTCCATTGGCTGCATCAGTAATAGGGGCACCCGATTTCCTTTTTATGGACTGGGATGGGGATGGCGATCAGGATATGATGACGACAGGTGGTGGTATCTCCCTGATAGAAAATATCGGCAGTAAAAAAAGGCCGAGGTTTAACAATGTATTTATACACAATCAGGTTGTGCTCAAGGATGCGCGTGTAGGAAGGTTTTTTTCTGTTATCAGACATTCGGGCGTAAAAGCTCAGGAAAGCATACCTTCTTTTATTGCTTTTGAGCGCCATAAGCAGATTAGTGACGCAGGCAAGAAGCAATTGGGGCTTCATATGTTTGTACCTGTGCGGCTGCAAGGCAAAACAGAATGGAAGGTAATGCAGGCATTCGACCCAAAGGGAAAACCTGTTCAAAATTTCCTGGACTGCTGGATAAGTCCAACGATAGATGTAGCCGATTTGAACGGCGATGGTAAAGAAGATCTTGTTGTAGGCAGCTCACATCCACGCATTGCCCAACCTTCTTTGAATCTTGCTGCCGGTTATAACAATCCTCAGGCATCCTGGAACCCCAACGCCAGCCGTTTGTATGTGATGTACAATAGGTCGTCCGCCGACAGTTTGATCTTTGACAGCCCCTTGCTTATTCAGGCTGATGGCTCACCGATCTCGCCGTTCGGCTTTCCCTATCCAATTGCTTTTGATATGGATAAAGACGGGCTAATGGATCTGGTGGTGGGCCAGCATAAACCAGGTATGCTATATTTCCGGAATACCGGCACAAGAACACAACCAAGTTTCAGTTATGCGGGGCTGCTTGCTGATGCTCATAAAAACCCGATACGGAGTATTCAGGCGATCCATCCGCGCTTTGCAGACCTGGACGGCGACGGTCGTCCGGAGCTATTGGCAAGTACTTATTTTGGTTGTGTAGACAATATCCTTCGATTCAAACAGAAGAACGGTGGCTGGGTTGAACAGGTACAATTAATGATGGCCAGTGATAAAAATAGTCCGGTGATGCCGCTAGGCATCGGTACGATAGAACCTATAGACTGGGATGGAGATGGCGATACAGATATGGTTGTCGGCTCTGAACCGGCTGCGCCAAAGGTAATCATCAATACAGGCAGTAATGCGCAACCGGTTTGGGCAATACCAGCACCTTTGAAATTTGTGGATGGATCTCCGCTGGAATATTATAGTATTGACTATGGACTTGGGTCAGTCTGGGGACCAATGGAGTGGTATTTGGAACGGGTTCTTCCTCGGCTTGCGGACTGGGACGGGGATGGTATCCGCGATATGCTTACTGGTTCTATGGGCTTAAGGCAACTGTTTCTGAAAGGGCAGTTGATCCGCGGAGAGCTCCGTTTTGAAAAGCCAGTCGCCTTTAAAGTTGGCGGAGAACCATTAGCTGCAGCACACCGGGTGCAGCCAGCAGTTGCGGACCTGAATACAGATGGACACCCTGACCTGATCGCCATGGATGACCGAAATGTACTTCAACTCTGGCCGGGGAACGGAACCGCTGAGCTGGGGCAAGCAGAGACGTTTCTAACCTATGATGGAAAGCCGCTTCAGATTAAGACCCGAATTCTGGATATTGGTCATGGTCGCAGTTCATTTACAATGACCGATTGGGATCTGGATGGAAAACCTGACCTTTTGGTATATTATGCCTTTGACCGGAAACGTGGCGGGATTTTTTATTACCGGGCTTCCGACAAACCTATGCAGTTTGAAAAGCCTGTAAAATTATCTAACCTCATCTCGTTTCACAATGGAGGCATTAGCCTGTCTGATTGGAATAACGACGGATACCTGGATATTTTCACCGGAGGGGATAATACACATATCCGTAAAAGTGCTACACCCCGGGGCAAACTCTTTCTGATCTCTGGTAGAGATTTGCCGGTCCGGCCTGCCATTCGTAAATCAGAAGTGATAACTGTGAGGACAAAATAAACGAAATAGCGTAAATATAGACAGATGAATAGCAAGATATTAACCTTTTTGATATGCCTGGCCTGGCCATTGGTTCACTTTGGTCAGCATAAAGCAAATAGAACATCGCCAAAAGAAAACATTTACAAGACCACCGTATGGACTCAGAAGGAGAACAATATGTTTGCGCATTTTGTATACGGGCTGACGGTAACTAATAAAGGCAGCATACTCGCCTTTGCAGAAGCCAGGATAGATAAAAGTGCGGACGATGGTGCGCATCACCTGGTGCTGAAAAGAAGCACAGACAAAGGCCGTAGTTTTTCAGCATCAATCGTTATTGCCGAAAGTAAAGGAGAGGAATCCTGGGCAAATCCGACCGTAGTGCAGGATCGAAAAACGGAAGAGATCTTTCTT
>CAMLDJ010000020.1 GCA_946478755.1 uncultured Pedobacter sp.
GAATTATAAGGTGTAAACCTGACTCAAGGGATATATATTCTCTAACAGGCAAGTCTATAAGTTGTATTTACATAGATGACCAGGGTATTTATTGGCTGGGACCTTATCATGGAGGAGTCAATAAATACGACACAAATTTAAATTTGTTTCAACTGAAACAAAGTAATGTTTTTGACCAACATGGCCTTAATGCTTCCGTTGTAACTTCATTTGCCGCATACAGGGACGATGAGATTTTCGTGGGTACTGATGGTGGGGGACTTAATTTATTTAATCGTAAAACAGAATTGTTTAAACGGTTTAATTTCTCCTTAGGAAGTGGAATTACGCTGAGTAATGTTTCGATAATGGGTATGGAAATTACCAGGTCTAAGCAGTTGTATCTCGGAACCTATTCAAATGGTTTGGTAGTTATGGATCTAAAAACCGGCCGGTTCCGGCAGATTACGCCTCATAATAGTCCTGCTGCCCTGAATTCAGACGATATATTTTGCATGAAAGAAGATAAGGAAGGAAAAATTTGGGTTGGTACCAACGGGGGTGGGGTAAACGTATTAAATGCGAACGATGAAGTTCTTGTAAAATATTGCAAAAATCCTAAAGCAATAAATGAACGGGACTATCCGGGCAATAATTTTATAAGATTTATTGAAGAGGATAAGGTGGGGAATATTTGGATTGGCTCTTATGGTTCGGGAATTGCCGTTTATAATCCGGATAGCGGCAGGTTCATAGTGCACAATAAAGCCAACAGCAAACTTCCAAATGACCTGACCATGTCTATTTTAAAAGACCGGTCAGGAAATATATGGGTTGGAACATTCAGCGGAGGCTTAAGTCTATTTGATAACAAGACGAATCAATTTACTACTTACGCTGGAAAAGATGGATTAAACAACGCGACAGTTTATGCAATTGTTGAGGATAAACAAGGAAGAATCTGGGTAAGTACAAATAAAGGCATCAGCAGTTTCGACCTTAAAACAAAGAAATTTACCAATTATACGATCTACAACGGTGTTCAAAATAACAATTTTGTTCTTGGTGCCGGTTTCAGCTCTTTAGACGGAGAAATCTATTTTGGCGGTGCGGATGGCTTCAATTATTTTAATCCCCAATATTTCAAGAAAAATAAAAATGTTCCACCGGTTCTTTTTACTGATCTGAAAATATCCAATACTTCAGTCGTTGCCGCTGCAGACGGCCCTATAAAGGAACACATCTCGGTCGTTAAAGACATTTATTTAGATTATAAGCAGAATTTTACCCTTAGCTATGTCAGCGTAAACTACACAGCGCCTGAACAAAACAGGTATTCGTATCGTCTGGAAGGTTTTGACAATGAATGGATAGATGCCGGGAATTCCAAGTCGGTTTCCTATACCAATCTTGATCCCGGTGAATATGTGTTTCATGTAAAAGCCAGCAATAATGACGGACTTTGGAATGGGGCCGAAACTGCGATCAGAATTCATGTAATGCCACCCTTCTGGCGAACCATATATGCTTATATCTTTTATGTGTTGGTCATCGTTGGTACACTGGTATATGTCAGACACAGGGGAATTCAAAAGCTGAAACTAAAATTCGCCCAGGTTCAGGAAAAGATGAGGGCCGAGCAGTTGATCGAAGAAGAGCGTAAAGAGGCTGAGCGTTTACGGGAGTTAGATAAACTAAAAATTAAATTTCTGACGAACCTGAGCCATGAGTTCCGGACGCCGCTATCATTGATCATGGGACCTGTTGAAAAATTGCTAACGGAAAAGCGAGATGCTGAAATTGCCGGCCCCCTGGCCATGATCAAAAGAAATACAAGGAGATTGCTGAACCTTGTGAATCAAATCCTTGATTTCAGAAAAATGGAAGATCACGAACTGAGATTAAATCCTTCAGCAGTCGATATTGTTTCTTTTATAAAGGAAGTGCTCGAATCATTTAACGATCTCAGCGAACGTAAGCAGATCCAGCTTATATTTAAAAGCCAGCTGAGATACTTTTATACTTTATTCGACCAGGATAAAATAGAACGGGTATTGTTTAACCTGCTTTCTAATGCATTCAAGTTTACGCCGGTTGGTGGAACAATCTCCCTGGAGCTGGAGAAAAATGACCGTTTCAAGAATGAAGCCACTTCACTGATTATAAAGGTCTCCGATACGGGTATCGGTATCTCTGCAGAAGACAAGGAAAAAATATTTGATCGGTTTTTCCAAATTGATACAGGTGCACCGATTTTGAACCAAGGCAGCGGAATTGGTTTGTCGATTGTTAAGGAATTTGTCAAAATGCATGGCGGTAATATATCTGTTCAAAGTGAATTTGGCCAGGGCAGCAGTTTTATCATTGAGCTCCCTTTTACTACGAATGAAGCTCCCGATGAATTAACCATTGATTTTTCGAGTTCCATTAATTCAGGCCCGGACCAAGAAACTACGGCTGATACGGATGAAAACATAAACGGAATAGAAGTTCCTTCGGTTTTACTTGTGGAAGATAATGAGGATTTCAGATTTTACCTAAAGGATAGTTTAAAGTCATTTTATAAGATTTATGAAGCAAGTAACGGGCAGGAAGGATGGCAAAAGGCATTAGCTCACCATCCCCAGGTTATTGTAAGTGATATCAATATGCCCTACATGAATGGAATAGAATTATGCTGTAAAGTGAAGTCCGATAAACGGACCAACCACATCCCGATTGTATTGCTAACTGCATTGACTGGAGAAGAAGAGCAGATCAGAGGATTGGAAACAGGGGCGAACGACTATTTAACTAAACCGTTTAACTTTGAAATTCTTAATGCGAAAATTAAAAATCTGCTCGCACTAAATAAAAGCCTTAAAGATACCTATACCAAACAGATTAAGGTTCAAACGCCGGAGATTATAATCGAATCTCATAGTAACAGGTTGTTAAATAAAGTCGTACTGTATATTGAAGAAAATCTAAATAACCCTAAGCTTTCCGTTGAAGATTTAGCAAAACATGTCGGAATGAGCAGAGGATCGTTATATCATAAAATTTTAGAGCTGACAGGACAGTCACCTGTGGAATATATCAGATCTGTAAAATTGGATAAGGCAACAGTTTTGCTGGAAAAGAGCGATCTGAATGTTTCTCAGATTGCCTATATGGTTGGCTTTGCTACGCCAAACTATTTTGCCAAATCCTTTAAGGCTAAATTCAACATGCAACCTTCAGAATTTATGCATTTAAGACGTAAAACAGATGATAATTTTGCTGGGGAAATTAAAGTCTAGTCTCCGGTAGATTCTTCTTCGGCAGTTTAAACATTTATGCCTGCAATTTATACAAAACTGCTCCATATTCCTTTTTGTTTAAAGTAGGTTTGAAGCGCTGACCAATAGACATATACGACAGACGTTTGAGCCAAATGATGCCATTTTCTTTTTTTTTATGCTTTAATTTTTTCCTTGTTGCCCAGGGCTACGCACAGATCCGGCTGCCACATTTGTTATGCGACAGTATGGTATTGCAACGGGAAGCTGAACTTAAAATCTGGGGCTGGGCTTCACCGGGAGAAAAAGTCAATGTCAGCTTTAATGGTAAAAATACAAAAACCATTGCCACATCTGATGGGAGATGGCTCGCAAAACTTCCGGCCATGAAAGCCGGTGGGCCCTATAAAATGGAGCTCAAAGGGAAAAATACCATTGTATTGAAGGATATTTTAGTTGGGGATGTATGGTTGTGTGCCGGACAGTCTAATATGGTTCACCAGATGAGGTTGCATAACATCACCTATGCTGATGACATCGCCAATGCAAACTATCCGGAAATCAGGCAATACTGGATCTCTCCCGCTACAAAATTTACCGGCCCTTCAGAAGATCTTCCGCGAAGCTATTGGAAGTCGGCTAATCCGACGGATGTCAATGACTTTTCTGTAGTGGCCTTTTTCTTCGCAAAACAAATCTTTATGAAATATGGAATTCCCATTGGCATCATCAACTCAAGTGTTGGTGGTACATCAATAGAATCATGGATAAGTGAGGATGGATTAAGGGATTTCGATGGCCTGTCTGAAATAATTTTGCGTAATAAAGATACTTCATATGTAAAAGGCATCAATCGCATGGCTTCTTCCAGTCCGGTTAAGAAGATGATAAGCGCCGATAAAGGTTTAAATGAAAGTGTCAAATGGTACGAGCCTGATTATGTCCCCAAAGGCTGGAGAAATATCAATATTCCGGGTTATTGGGAGGACCAAGGGATTCGTGATCTGGATGGAGTGGTTTGGTACCGTAGAGAATTTGATGTTCCTCCTGCTATGGCCGGAATTCCTGCACGCATCCATATGGGAAGGATTGTTGATGCGGATAGATATTACGTAAATGGCCAACAGGTAGGTAGTACAGGATATCAATATCCGCAGCGGAGATACCATCTAAATCCAGGTGTATTGAAACCGGGAAAAAATATCTTTGTGATCAGAGTAGAAAATTCAGCTGGAAAAGGAGGGTTTGTGCCGGATAAACCTTATTATATTGAGGCTGGTAGTCACAGTATTGATTTAAAAGGAGAATGGCATTATAAGGTAGGAGAGGCCTATATCCCTGCGGATAAGACAAGATTTGCTGGTGCCCTGCAACAAGCCCCGCCTGCCGCACGCTATAATGCAATGATCGCTCCGTTAACAAACTGTAATTTAAAAGGTGTATTGTGGTACCAAGGGGAAAGCAATGTTGGAAATGCAGGCATTTATAAAAAATTATTACCATCAATGATTGGGGATTGGCGGAAAAACTTTGACAGGCCCGATCTGCCTTTTTTCTATGTCCAGCTGCCTAATTACGGGGATATGTGTTATCAGCCTGCTGAAAGTGAATTCGCTCTGATCCGGGAAGCCGCATTGCAAACCCTCAAAGTGCCATTTACGGGAATGGCGGTAACAATTGATCTTGGGGAATGGAACGATATCCATCCAGATAACAAAAAAGACGTAGGAGAAAGACTCGCGCTGATTGCAAGACACGCTACCTACAAGGAGAAAAATCTTGTTTATTCAGGGCCTGTTTATCAATCTTCGGAAATTAAAGGAGATAAGATTGTGGTAAGTTTTAACCAGGTGGGGAGTGGCCTGATCACAATTGACGGAGAGCCGCTTTCTCAATTTGAAATCGCGGCTGAGGATAAAAAGTTTGTATGGGCCAGTGCTAAAATCGAAAATGATGTTGTTGTGGTATGGTCTGCTGAGATCAAGCGTCCCAGGTTCATTCGTTACGCATGGTCAGATAACCCGGTTAACCCAAATTTATACAATGCAGAAAAATTACCCGCTTCACCATTTCGTACAGATGAGTAATTCCTGATCTGGATAGATTTGTTCCTTTGTACAGGCGGGATTTAATATAATTCTATGGATATGAAAATAACTTTTATTCTTTTTTTTATGCTCATGCCAGGTATGAGGCAGGGCCATGCGCAGGATAAGAACTTCCACTTATACCTGTGTCTCGGACAATCGAATATGGAGGGGCACGCCAGAATTGAAGCTCAGGATACAATCAATGTCAATCCCCGCTTTAAAGTACTGGCCGCGGTAAACTGTGCAGCACTTAACAGAACCAAAGGCGACTGGTATACTGCTATACCTCCCTTGAGCAGATGCAGTACCGGGCTCAGCCCGGCGGACTACTTTGGCAGAACAATGGTGGCCAGTCTGCCTGAAAAAATCAAAGTCGGTGTGATAAATGTGGCAGTTGGTGGATGTAAAATTGAGCTCTTTGATAGGGCCGGAAATCCAGATTACCTATCAACCGCTCCCGAGTGGATGAAGGGCATGATCAGTCAATATGATGGCGATCCTTACCAGCGATTGGTAGAGCTGGCCAAAAAAGCACAAACGAATGGCGTGATCAAAGGCATATTGTTGCACCAGGGTGAATCTAATACCGGAGACACCCTATGGACTCAAAAGGTTAAAACAGTCTATGATCATTTATTGAAAGACCTTCATCTGAAATCGAATTCAGTACCGCTTCTGGCGGGAGAAATGGTAAATGCAGATCAGGGAGGTGCCTGTGCAAGTATGAATAAAATTATCGCAAAACTGCCAGAGGTAATCCCCAATGCATACATCGTTCCTTCTCAGGGATGTACTGCCGATTCAGATAAATTGCATTTTGATGCAACTGGCTGCAGAGAACTGGGTAAACGGTATGCGCATCAAATGCTGCAGTTATTGGGTGATGTAAAAAAAATATAATTTTCAATTTCAAAAAGATCCACCATGCGTAGTTTTTTCTCAGGATCCAATTATCCAAACAATTTATACTGCCGATCCCGCCCAAATGGCCCATAGGGACACCTTGTGCTTGCACACAGGGCACGATGAAGATCGGTCAACCTGGTTCATCATACAATTTATAAACCAAATATGACGAATTTAATGACACCAATCTATGCCAGACATGCGCTGCTTTTCGGTCTGAGCATGATTTTCAGTATCCCTGTCTGCGCACAAGGTATCATTGCTCCGGCAAGCCCTGGGTTCGATGTAGAAAATGCTGTGATACAGCATGGTAAAATTGATACCATATTCTATAATTCAAAAACAGTAGGCAACAAAAGAAAAGCCATCACCTACACACCACCGGGATTTTCGAAAAGTAAAAAATATCCTGTCCTGTATTTATTGCATGGCATTGGTGGTGATGAAAAGGAATGGTTAAATGGAGGAAAGCCGCAAGTGATATTAGACAACCTCTACGCAGCGGGAAAGCTGAAACCCATGATTGTCGTGATGCCCAACGGCAGAGCAATGAAGGATGATCGGGCGACCGGGAACATCATGTCGAGGGACAAGATTGAGGCATTTTCAAAGTTCGAAAAGGATTTGCTCAATGACCTGATTCCTGCCATAGAAAAAAAATATCCGGTTTATACCGATCGCCGGCACCGTGCCATTGCAGGATTATCGATGGGTGGCGGACAATCGTTAAATTTTGGGTTGGGAAACCTCCAGAAATTCGCCTGGGTGGGCGGATTCTCTTCAGCGCCAAATACTAAACCAGCTGCCGAATTGGTTCCAGATCCAAAAAAAGCCAGAAAGATGTTGAAGCTCCTGTTCATTTCCTGCGGTGCCAGTGACAATCTGGTAGTAAACAGCAGACGTACGCACGATTATCTGATCGAAAATGATGTACCTCATATCTATTTCATTGAACCTGGGGTACATGATTTTAAAGTTTGGAAAAATGGGCTATACATGTTCTCTCAGTTATTGTTCAAGCCTGTCAATCCTTCCTCATTTTCCAAATATCCGGTTGCCGGCGCTCCGCCATCAACCAAAATTGGTTCGAATAAAAGCAATACAAAGATAAGGTAGACGAAAATCTTAAACAGTTTTGGAAAGCTGTGGGTGAAAAGCCGATATTGCTTACAATAATTGTCAGCTGATGCTTGCGAAGCTTGATGAATTAAAAGTTAGTTTAGTTAATTGTAATTTGGATATAGATATGTGGAAATATTTAAGCGGGACAAATCTTCAGGAATTTTGTAGCAAGATTGGTCAGTTGACCGCAGTAGTGCTGATGCTGAATGGACCACTCCATGCACAGGAGAAGCTGTATCAGAATACGTTCCCGTTAGCGCAGGTTAAACTGTCGGACGGCCCTTTTAGGAAAGCCAGAGATCTCAATATTAAAACGCTTTTAGCGTACGATGTAGATCGTTTGCTCGCCCCATATTTGAAACAAGCAGGAATCCCGCCTAAAAAACCTAGTTATAAAAACTGGGAAGGCCTGGATGGGCATATCGGTGGTCACTATTTAACAGCCATGGCACTCAACTATGCTTCCACTAAAAATCCCGACTGCAAATGGCGTATGGATTACATGGTAGCAGAATTGAAAGCTTGCCAGAAGGCCAATACAGTAGCTCATCCTGGCTGGGGCCAGGGTTATGTTGGGGGAGTTCCCAATAGTAATGAAATATGGTCTACGTTTAAAAAAGGAGATTTTAAAGCTTATCGTGCTGCATGGGTTCCATGGTACAACGTACATAAAATGTATGCAGGCCTGCGCGATGCCTGGTTATATGGAGGCAATACGGAGGCTAAAGAAATCTTTTTGAAGTTTTGCGACTGGGCAATTGATCTGACCGCTGAACTTACAGATCAACAAATGCAAGCCATGCTCGATACGGAGCATGGAGGAATGAACGAAGAATTAGCCGATGCCTATCAAATTACCGGCGATAAAAAATATCTTAAAGCGGCGAAGCGGTTTTCACACCATCAGCTGCTCAGCCCTTTATCAAAAGGCCTGGATGACCTGGATAACAAACATGCCAATACGCAGGTGCCAAAAGCTATTGGTTTTCAGCGCATAGCTGAACTGAGTAAGGACGCTCAATACGAAAAATCTGGAAGTTTTTTCTGGGAGACTGTAACAAGAAACAGGTCTCTGGCATTTGGTGGAAACAGCAGGCGTGAGTTTTTTCCCAGTGTAGCTGCCAGCAAAGACTTTGTAAATGATGTTGAAGGGCCTGAATCCTGTAACACCTATAATATGCTGAAGCTTACTGAAGGATTGTTCAGGCAACATCCGGACGCAAAATATGTAGATTTCTACGAACGGGCGTTGTACAACCACATTTTATCAACCCAACACCCTGAACATGGGGGCTACGTTTACTTTACTCCGGTACGACCAAGGCATTATCGGGTGTATTCTGCTCCGAATGAAGCCATGTGGTGCTGCGTAGGAAGTGGGATGGAAAATCATGGAAAATACAATGAATTTATATATACCCATAAAGAAGACTCCTTATACCTGAATTTATTTATCGCCTCCACCTTGAACTGGAAGGAAAAGGGCATTACGCTGAAGCAGGAAACTTCTTTCCCGGAAGAGGAGCAAACTAAAGTTATGATAACGGGCGGAATTGCAAAGTTCACCTTGATGCTGAGGTACCCTTCCTGGGTAAAAGACGGAGCTATGCAAATCTTAATCAATGGTCAGGTGATACCTTATCGGAAGTTATCGACCTCTTATATTGCAATTCAAAGAACCTGGAAAAAGGGAGATGTCATGAAGGTTGTCTTACCGATGCAAACCTCCATCGAACGCATGCCAAATGTACCGGAATATGTAGCCATACTACATGGCCCAATTCTTTTAGCAGCCAAAACGGAGACAGAAAAAATAAATGGGCTGGTTGCCGACGACAGTCGCTGGGGTCATATCGCGGGAGGGCAAAAACTGGCTGTCGACAAAGCACCCATCATTATTGACGATAACCTGCAGGCTATAGCAGAAAAGATCGTACCTGTCAAGGGAAGAAGTCCGCTTTCTTTCACCTTTGCAAATGAAAGGATCATTAATCCAGAAAAACTACTCCTTGAACCTTTCTATAAAATTCACGATTCAAGATACATGGCCTATTGGATGACCTTGTCCCCGCTACAATACGTAAACTATCTGGACTCTGTTTCAAAAGTGGAGGCGGATAGACTGGCCCTGGACAAACGGACGGTAGATTTTGTCACTCCTGGTGAGCAGCAGCCGGAGGTAGATCATGCGCTTCGGCACGAAAATTCCCGCGTGGGTAGTAACGCTGATGAATTTTGGCGCGAAGCCTCCAATGGAGGGTACTTTAGCTACAACCTATCCACTACTGGAAATCAAAATATTGCGCTCAATGTAAGGTACCATTCCACGGGTCGTAATGGTCAAAAATTCGAAATCTATATCGATGATCGTCAATTCAAAACTGTGGATCACCTGCAAACCGTTGGAAAGTCTGGATTTTATCAGGAAGAATATTTGATTCCACACGAAATGTTAAAAGGAAAGCAGCAGGTTCGGATCAAATTTTCCGCCCTGCCTGGAAAAGCGACCGGTGCGATTTACAAAATCCGTATGGTAAAACCTCAATAGCTACCAGCCACCACTCATGGCGCCCATGAGGTCATTTTTTTAATGAACGGGTTTGAGATCTGAACATTATTAGCACAATAATGCCGATAAGTTCCAATGTCGATCGCAAACAAGTACTAATATTGTACTTACACAACGGCAGTCGACAATCTGTATAACCACGTATAAACTAATCTTTACGACATTTCCACTAAACCTCGCCAGCGGTATACAGTGGTATTGAAGTAGGCTTTGATCATTAAAAACAGCTATAGTCATCATAAAACGTTAAATAAAATCTCATGAAGTCAACAATTTTATCAATTGTTTTTATACGCTGCGCTTATTGCAGTATATTAATCAATCTGATAGGTCTTCCCAGTCCCTTGTTTGCTCAACAGCTACCAGCCCATAACCCCCTTATTTTTGCTGATGTGCCGGACTTGTCCATGGTTCGCGTAGGCAATTCCTACTATATGAGCAGCACCACCATGCACATGAGTCCGGGTTTGCCCATCATGAAATCCAAAGATATGAGCAACTGGTGTTTGGTAAATTATGCGTATGATACACTGACAAACATCGATGATCTCAACCTGGGTAATGGGAAAAGTGCCTACGGCAAAGGTACCTGGGCAAGTAGCTTGCGTTATCACAACGGTACATTTTACGTCAGTACCTTTGCCCAAACTACCGGCAAAACGTATATCTACAGCACCAGGAATATTGAAAAGGGGCCATGGAAAGTGCAATCATTCAGACCAAGTTTTCATGACCATTCCTTGTTTTTTGATGACGATGGTAAAGTATACATGGTCTACGGTGCCAGGAAAATTAAAATGGTAGAGCTGAAAGCCGATTTATCAGGTGTCAACACGGATGTACCCGAGCGTGTCATTATAGAAGATGCAAGTCTTCCTTCAGGAACGGGGATTGGCCTGCCGGCGGAAGGCTCACAATTGTTTAAAATAAAAGGTAAATATTACCTTTTTAACATCACCTGGCCGAGAGGAGGGATGCGGACTGTAGTCATACATCGGGCAGATAAAATAACTGGGCCCTATGAAGGTAAAGTCGGCCTGCAAGATATTGGCGTGGCACAGGGTGGTCTGATCGATATGCCTAATGGAGAATGGTACGCCTATCTGTTCCGCGATTTCGGAGCAGTGGGGCGGATTCCTTATCTGGTGCCAGTGAAATGGCAAGGTGGCTGGCCCATATTGGGAGCCGATGCGAAAGTTCCGGAAAAGCTGAATTTGCCGCAAAACTCGAGTCTGATCCCTGGAATAGTAGCCTCAGACGAGTTTAGCCGCAAGCCGGGTGAGGCCGATTTGCCATTGGCCTGGCAATGGAACCATCAGCCTGAAGCGAAACTTTGGTCGGTAAAGAACAGAACAGGTTACCTGAGGTTGCAAACTGGAAGAATCGATACCAATTTTCTGTTGGCCAGAAATACGTTGACGCAAAGGACAATTGGCCCGTTTTCGGCCGGATCAACCGCAGTCGATATTGCCAACCTGAAGGATGGTGATTTTACAGGGCTGGGGATCTTACAGAAAAATTATGGACTGATCGGCATTGAACGGGAAGGGAATGACAACTACATCATCGTCATTGATGCCGGAACTGGCCGACCTGTAAGAGGTAAACGGATCAAAGTCCGTCAGCATAAGGTTTATCTCAAGGTCGAATGTGACTTTGCGCAAAGACGGGATATCGCCAGTTTCTTTTATAGCCTGGATGGGAAGGTGTGGGAAGCCTTAGGAAATCCCTTAAAAATGACCTATACCATTCCTCATTTTATGGGCTATCGTTTTGCATTATTTAACTATGCGAAAAAGCAGGTTGGTGGTTATGCTGATTTTGATTATTTCCACATATCCGACCAGAAAGGCCATAAGTTTGGAAATATTCCACTTAAAGATGCTTTTAAAAACAAGTTTCATATCGGCGTCGCTTTAAATACCCGACAGATCTGGGGTAGAGATACGGCTGCTGTAAATATTGTCAAGTCACAGTTCAGTTCAATAGTTGCGGAAAATTGTATGAAAAGTATGTCTCTGCAACCCGTAGAAGGACGGTTTCAATTCAGCGATGCCGATAGGTTTGTCGAATTTGGGACAAAAAACAATATGTTTATTACCGGACACACTTTGATATGGCATTCGCAAGCACCTAAATGGTTTTTTGTCGATTCTGCAGGTAAGGACGTGTCTCGGGAAGTACTTATAAAACGGATGAAAAACCATATTACTACTGTTGTTTCCCGTTATAAGGGCCGCATCAAAGGATGGGATGTGGTTAATGAAGCGATATTGGATGATGGTTCTTTCCGAAAAAGTAAATTCTACAACATCATTGGTGAAGACTTTATTCGCCTGGCCTTTGAATTTGCACATGCTGCTGATCCTTCGGCTGAACTTTATTATAACGATTTTTCAATGGCACTTGAAGGAAAGCGTAAGGGGGTAGTTAACATGTTAATGAAGCTAAAGAATGCAGGCATAAAAGTCGCAGGGGTTGGGATGC
The DNA here is from genome assembly GCA_946478755.1 of uncultured Pedobacter sp. The sequence continues at coordinate 12,414 of CAMLDJ010000020.1, forward strand.
AGGGCCATTTAGGTTTGGACTATCCGGCTATTGGGGATTTTGAAAAAAGTATGCTGGCTTTTTTTGCTACCGGGGCTCATGTAATGATTACCGAATTGGATGTTACCGTATTACCAAGTCCCAGGCCTAACATGGGAGCAGACGTTAGCCAGAATTATGCATATAAAAAGGAAATAAATCCTTATGCCGATGGATTACCAGACGCAATTGGAACAAAGTTAAGAAACCGGTATGTTGACTTCTTCAAATTATTTTTAAAACATCAGGAGAAAATTAGCAGGGTTACGCTTTGGGGAGTTACAGATGGTGATTCCTGGAAAAATAATTGGCCGGTTCCGGGCCGTAAGGATTACCCTTTATGGTTCGATCGTCAGTATAAAGCTAAGCCATTTGTACAGGAAATAGCTGAAATGGCATTAAACAGCATCTAATCACCCTCTTTTTAACTGTGTCCTTATAAGCAGATGCCAAATGGAATTAAATGTTCGGTTACAAGGTTTGAAAAATGGTATTTTATTTAAAATCAGTGCTTTATGTCTTTTTTAGGCGGTTTTAGAGTGATTGAACATTCTGCATATAAATTTAAACAATTGTGCTATACTAAAAATGACCGTAGTCCTATATTCGATTAATTGAATATAAAAAATTAATGCGAACGCCTAGTTAAAACAAAAAGAAATTGCACGTACCGGAATTATCCGATTTGTACGGGATGATATTACCATAACCAACTATAAACCACATCTTATGACAAAAAACTACAACTATTCGGAGGAAGAATTCCGTCCTCATTTGAGCGTAACAGCTAACAAATACAGTTTTATGATTCCATATCCAATTAGGGCCTGTATTTAATTATCCAAATTCTATTTCTCTTTAAATGATTTTAAATAATGGAAAAAAATACCAAAGTGGGTAATAATGCGCACCACAATTATCGTGGATATAAGCAGCTGTTACCTGTAATTTATCTAACCTTAATGATTATCGTTCTTTTGATTGATCCCGTTGCAGCGCAGCAACGGAAAACCATGAAGGGAACTGTGATCGATAACCAACAAAATCCACTAAGCGGGGCCACCATTACCGTCAAAGGAACTAATGTTAAGGTGCAGACCAATTCGAACGGAGCCTTTTCTATTGATGTACCTGCTAATAGGAACATACTTACTATTGGCTATGTCGGTATGAAGACACAGGATGTCAATGTCATAGGCAAGACAACCGTAAAAGTCGTCATGAAGGATGATAACGAACAATTAGGCGAGGTTGTCGTTGTTGGATACGGAACACAAAAAAAAGAAAGTGTTGTTGGTGCAATTACACAAACAACCAGCGAGGTTTTGGAACGAACCGGTGGTGTTACCTCCTTAGGCGCAGCTTTAACTGGAAATTTGCCGGGGGTAATTACGACAGCGAGTACGGGAATGCCGGGTGAGGAAGACCCCCAAATCCTCATACGCGGCCGCAGTACCTGGAATAATTCTAGTCCATTGATCCTGGTCGACGGCGTGGAGCGTTCCATGAACAACATTGATATCAGTTCAGTAGCTTCTGTTTCTGTTTTAAAAGATGCCTCTGCGACGGCCGTATTCGGCGTGAAGGGGGCAAATGGGGTAATTCTGATCACGACAAAAAGAGGCCGTGAAGGAAAAGCAGAGATCAGGGCATCTGCAAACACGGTAATGAAATCTGCGTCGAAACTCCCTGGAAAGCTTGATTCATATGACATGTTTAAGGTGCGTAACCGTACCATAGAGTATGAACTGGCATTAAAGCCGGGAGCCTGGACTTCTTACCTTCCTGAAGATGTAATGCTTAAATATCGTTCTCCTGCCAATCTGGAAGAGGCTGAGCGCTATCCAAACGTAGATTGGGTAAACACGTTGTTCAGAGACAATGCGATGTCTTATAATGCGAACCTAAATGTCAGCGGCGGGACGCCGTTTGTGAAATACTTCTCCTCAGTTGATTATCTGGATGAGGGTGACCTCTTCCGAAGGTTTCAGAACAACAGGGGATACGAAGGAGGCTATAGTTTTAAAAGATTAAACGTGCGCAGTAACCTGGATTTTCAATTGACGCCCACGACAGTGTTCAGAGCAAACATTGCAGGCTCCAGAGGACTTTCAAACAGACCCTGGATAGACGTAAATCCGTATAATACTTGGACAGCTGCATATTCTGCCGCTCCTAACCTATATTTGCCGATCTATGCCGACGGTTCATGGGGTTATTATAAACCTAATGAGCAACAGAGCCTCAACTCTGCAAGAATATTAGCTACAACGGGCTTACAGGAAATTACAACTTCCAGGATCACTACGGACTTTACACTTGACCAGGATCTGGGTGTAATCTTAAAAGGACTGAATTTTAAGGGTACCTTGTCAATTGATAATACTTTCATCGAGAATGAACGCGGTATAGATGATAGAAATAACGGGACACTCAGTAAGTATATCGATCCTGAAACGGGCGTAGTATCTTATTCACAAACTAAAGATGCTTCCACTGAGTTAGAATGGAGGGAGAGTACAAGATGGGCTACCAGGACAGGTAGTGTCAATGATGGCGCCACATTTCGCAGAATGTTCTCTCAACTGCAATTAAATTATACAAAAACTGTAGCCGATAAACATAATTTCACTGCTATGGGCTTATGGAGCCGGGACCAGACTGCAACAGGCAGTATCATTCCCATGTACAGGGAAGACTGGGTGTTTCGTACAACGTATAATTATGCCGGAAAATACAGTATCGAGTACAATGGCGCATACAATGGAACTGAGAAATTCGGACCGGATTTTCGGTTTGATTTCTTTTCGTCCGGAGGACTTGGCTGGATGATATCCGAAGAGAAATTTATGAAGCCTCTAAAATTCATTAACAGATTTAAAGTGCGGGGGTCTTATGGAGAGATTGGTGATGACTTCGGTGCGCCCAGATTTGCCTTTTTAACCAATTGGGCTTTTGGTGGTACTGCACCGTTGGGAATTACCGGTGAGTCTGCAGAACAAAGTCCTTATAATTGGTATAGGGAGTCAAGTATTGGCAATCCAACTGTGCGCTGGGAAACTGTAGTGAAAAAGAACATTGCGCTTGACTTTGGTTTTTTTCAGGATGCGATTAGCGGAAGTATAGATTTTTTCCAGGATGATAGGAGCAATATCCTGACTGGTTCAAGTCGTGCTGTGCCAAGCTATTATGGTGCGCAACCCCCTACCTTTAATGTAGGGAAGGTACGGTCGAGAGGATTTGAATTTGATATCCGGATCAGTAAGAAAATAGGCAGCGACCTTCGTTTGTGGTCAAATATCAATTATACCCATGCTAAGAACAAAGTAGTCAATGCGGATGTAGCCGAACTTTTGCCGCTTTATTCAAAACCTATTGATAAACAGATTGGCCAGGCCTATTCTTATGTCAGCCAGGGCTATTACAATACCTGGGATGAGCTTTATGCGAGTACGATGCACGACACAAATAATGATCAGAAACTTCCAGGTAATTTTATGATCATTGATTACAACGCAGATGGAGTTATTGACGCAAATGACAATATTCCGTATGGTTACTCCGGAGCTCCTCAAAATACATATAATGCGACAATCGGTTTCGATTGGAAAGGTTTTAGCGTATTCGCCCAGTTTTATGGGGTCAATAATGTTACCCGTCAGGTAGTTCTTGGCTCTTTTTCAGGCAAAAATACGGTTGCCTACGATGAAGGGTCATACTGGTCAAAAGATAACACCGGTGCGGATAGTCCATTACCCCGCTGGGAATCTACACCTGCTGGTTATTACACCGCAGATCGGTACATGTTCGATGCATCTTATCTGCGGTTAAAAAATGCGGAGATCGCCTATACTTTTAGACAAGACTGGATTAAAAAAGCAGGAGTTTCCAGTTTAAGGGTATACGTTAATGGAAATAACCTTCATGTCTGGACAAAGATGCCTGATGACAGGGAAGCCAATTATCAGGGCGCCGGCGGGCAGGGCTGGGCATCTCAGGGTGCTTACCCTACCGTAAAACGCTATAACCTAGGTATGAATATCACCTTCTAATAAAGATCGTTATGAAAAATTATATAAAAAGTATATTATTCATAGGAATCGTTTGGTCTGCGACCGGAATGGTTTCCTGTAAAAAATATTTAGACAGAGATCCTGAAGCCGTTGTCTCGGCAGAAACTGCGTTTAAAGATTTTCGTAGCTTCCAGGGGTTCACAGAAGAGCTCTATAACTGTATCCCCGATTTCACCAACCGCTACTGGACGAATAGCTGGAACTGGGGGGAAGATGAGATCCAGTCCACCGTACAGAATTTTCACATCGTGAATAAAATCGACAATGGTGATTTTTGGGGTTGGCAGAGAGAGTTTGATGGTTGGGGTGCTGGATTCATGGACAATGCAAATGCAAACACCAATAATGACAGGATGACGAAAGGACTGTACCCTTTGGCCTGGTATGGAATTCGTAAAGCCAATCTGGGTTTAGAAAACATGGACCTAATGGTGAATGCAACCGATGAAGAACGTAATCTAATTAAAGGACAGCTGCTGTTTTTCAGGGGATGGTTTCATTTTATGTTGATGCAGTATTTCGGCGGTTTACCATATGTAGACCGCGTATTACCTTCAGACGAACAACTGCGGTTACCTCGTTTAAAGTATCAGGAATGTGCTGAAAAAGCTGCTCAGGATTTAAGGGAAGCCGCAAATCTTTTACCTGTTAACTGGGATAATACCACAGCTGGAGTCCAGACTTTTGGGAAGAACCAATTACGCATTAATAAAATTATGGCCCTGGGCTATTTGGGTAAAAATTATCTTTGGGCAGCCAGTCCGCTGATGAACTTCGAGTCTACGGGAAGTAAAACTTACAATGCGGAGTTGAGTAAAAAAGCCGCAATAGCTTTTGCAGAACTCTTGACTTTAACTGAAAGTGGCGCCGCTCCGCATAAGTTAATGCCATTTTTACAGTATAGTACAAACTTTTATACCATCGGACAAAATTTTTTGATTCCGGGAGGGACCGAAGCCATTTTCACTGGTCCATACTGGGGAGCACACGGCTCTACTTATGGAACCGCAAAACAGTATACACCTGCCATTGTAGGAGCCGATGCACTTGTATTTGCGCCAACAGCGAATTATGTAAACTATTACGGCATGAAGAACGGCTTACCGATAGCAAATTCTGCTCAGGCTGATCTTTCCGGTTCAGGTTATGATCCTCAGTTTCCATGGCGTGACCGCGATCCGAGATTTTACAATGATATTGTTTATGATGGAGTGAAAATTGTTCAGGGAACCTTGGCTGCAAATATGGAAGTACACCGATATGCTAATCTCTATACAGCTGGAAGTTATAGGGACGACCGTTCTGGTAGCAGAACAGGATATATGCTTTATAAATTCGTTCCAAGAACTGCAAATAACTTCGATCAGGGCTGGAATTACGGTCAGAATCTGAACATAAAAGTCCCTTATATGCGGCTGGCGGACATTTATCTGATGTATGCAGAGGCTGTTGCTACAGGGTATGGATCACCTGCCGCTGCCGCACCGGGTTTTAGTAAATCGGCGGCAGACGCAATTAATGTAATCAGGGACCGGGCTTCGGTTGGACATGTCGCAGCACAATTTCTGGTTTCGTCCGATGAATTTATGAAGGAAGTAAGACGCGAACGTGCAGTTGAACTTGCTTTCGAAGGACACCGTTTCAACGACCTCCGCCGTTGGCGGTTATTGGCTGAGGTACCTTACACGCTGAAAACAGCAGCGGAGTTTGATCGCGCTGTCCCATTGAATCCGGCTACCGATACAAAACTTAATAAAGTCGTTAACTATCGTGAACGTACAATTTTGCAACGCCAGTTTAGTGAAAAGCATTATTGGCTGCCATTGAAGAGAGCTGATGTTAATATTTATCCAGAGTTTTTTCAAAACCCTGGATGGTAAGGAAATCCATGATTAATGAATCAGATAATTTAAGACAAGAATGATGAAATACATAAAAAAAGCACTGGCCTTTTGCATCTTACTTACGTTATATGCTGGCGTAATTAAGGGTCAGGATGCGGATAAAATATCTATAAACGCCATTGTCCGTGGGGTAAACGGGGAACCAATAAAAGGAGTAGCCCTAAGTTATGAAGCAGACAGCCTAATGGTCATCGCCAATCAATCGGGCGCATTTTCAGTATTGCTGCCAGCTAATACAACCATAACCGTAACTGCTTCAGGTTACAAAAGTTCCACTATTGTAGCCACGCCCGATTTGAAGCAGATCATATTAAGTCCTGAAGACAGGATAATTCCGCTCGGATTTACAAAGGTTGATGAAAGAGATCTTCCTCCCGGAGTGTCTAATGTGAGCGTTTCGCAGCTCTTCGAGAAAAACTACATGACTTATGGCCTGGAAGGTCTGGAAGCTTTTGCGCCAGGTTTCAATGGCAATAACCTGTGGGGGATGAATAGCGCTTTGATATTGGTCGACGGTGTCCCGCGTGATCTGACCAGCATTACGCCCAATGAGATTGATCAGATTACGTTTTTAAAGAGTGCCTCTGCTATAGCACTTTATGGAAGCCGGGGTGCAAAAGGAGTAATTCTGGTATCTACCAAGCGGGGTATCAGTTCTAAACAGAAGATCACATTCCGGAGCAATGCGGGCGTAAATGCTCCCAAGAGATTTCCGGGCTATCTTGGTTCTTCAGAATACATGACATTATATAATGAAGCGCTGGTGAATGATGGGCTGGCACCCACTTATACCGCTGAGAGTATTTATAATCATTCCAGCGGAAACCCTTATCGTTATCCAAATGTGGATTATTATTCATCGGAGTATCTCAAGAATAGCTATGGAAGATACGACGCAGTCGCGGAGATCTATGGCGGCAACGAGAAGGCCCGCTACTATACAAATGTTGGGTTTAATTCTACAGGTTCTCTCTTAAATTTTGGGGAAGCTAAAGCAAATGGCAGGTCGAATCGTTTTAACATCCGCGGTAATGTTGATATGCAGCTCACAAAGGCACTAAAAGCAAGAGTAGATGCGAGTGCGGTATTCTCAAATGGTGGAGGTGTAAATACCAATTACTGGGCTAGCGCGGCAACCTTGCGCCCGAATTTGTTTACGCCACTTATTCCATTGAGTTTGTTAGAGGAAAGTGACGATGCCAGCTGGGCCATGGTAAATACAGCTAATGTTATTGACGGAAAATATGTTCTAGGGGGAACCCAGCTGGATCAAACCACTCCTTTCGCTGCTGTTTATGCAGGTGGTAACAACAACTTCGTACAGCGTGAATTTCAGTTTACCACAGGAATAGACGCAGATCTGAGTGGGATATTAAAGGGGCTCGCCTTTAATGCAAGCATGGGGGTCGATTATTTTAACAGGTACAATCAAGGCTTTAGAAACGGTTATGCAACTTATCAGCCAAGCTGGACAAGCTATTCAGGTAAGGACCTTATTGCCGGTTTGACCCGCTGGGGAGAAGATACTAAGTCCGGTGTACAAACAATTGCTGACAGCTGGTATAGACAGACCATTTCCTTGTCCAGTCAGTTAAATTATCATACTTCTATAAACAACAAACATAATATTTCCGCTGTATTCCTGGGAACGGCATATCGCCAGGCACAGTCTGAGGTTTATCAGCCTGTTACGAATTCGAACCTGGGTTTGCAGTTGAGTTATAATTTTAGCCGTAAATATTATGCGGAGTTTACCGGTGCAGTAGTGCGTTCACCAAAAATGCCGCCAGGAAATCGTGTAGCATTTTCACCAGCCGGTTCCATTGGCTGGAGAATTAGCGAAGAGCCTTTCTTTAAAGCGGCGTCTTTTATCGACAATCTGACAGTTACCGCTTCGGCGGGTATACTCAATACCGATCTTGACTTCGACGAATACTTTGCGTATGAGAGTATTTATACTGCAACTGGAGGTACCTGGTTTGGATGGAATGATGGAACAGGAACGCAGTCTACAGACTCACGTCGCGGAACAAATATGAGCCTGACATTTGCACAACGAAAAGAAGTTAGCCTGGGCATGCAAGGAACGATGTTTAAAAACCAACTGGCCTTTGGGGTAAACTTTTTTAAGAACAACATATCCGGAATCATCGGACAGAATAACGTATTGTACCCAAATTATTTCACACAGGGTTTTCCTAATTCTTCATTTGTTCCTTTCAGCAATTACAACGGCGATCAGCGGACCGGTGTTGATTTTCATTTGAATTTCAACAAACGTATCGGTTCTGTTGACTGGACAATTGGTACCTCAGGTAGTTATTATACAACGAAAGCGATAAAACGTGCTGATGTATTAACTTACGAAGATGTTTATCAATACCGTCAGGGCAAGCCCATTGACGCAATATGGGGGCTCGTAAGTGACGGATTTTTTATGGATGCAAGTGAGGTTGCGGCTGCGGATGGCATCAATCAGGCTAAACCTGCATTTGGTTCCACTTTATCACCTGGTGACATCAGGTACAAAGATCAGAATGGAGATAAGATCATTGACAATGAAGATCAGGTTTATCTGGGACGTGGAGGTTGGTTTGGAGCACCATTAACGCTTGGGTTAAACCTCACTGCAAAATGGAAGAACTTTACATTTTTTGCTTTGGGAACAGGACGTCTTGGAGGCTCAGCCGTGAAAAGCGACAATTACTTCTGGGTTAATGGAAGTGATAAGTATTCCTCAGTGGTACGTGACCGCTGGACAGAGGCGACAAAAAATACGGCCACTTTTCCCCGGCTGACCACCCAGAACGGTGATAATAATTTCCGGACATCTGATTTCTGGTTGTATAGCACGGACAGGTTTGATCTATCAAAAGTTCAGATTTCCTATGCGTTGTCAGATAAACTCTTGAAAAGCAAAGTGTTCAAAGAACTGGGTATCTATGTTTCCGGTTTTAACCTCTTGACTATTGCAAAGGAGAGAGAAATTATGGAGATGAATTTTGGAGGGGCTCCTCAGACCAGGTTGTACAACCTGGGTGTGAAGGCTATGTTTTAAGTTGAATAAATAATAGATAAGATGAACAGAATTTCGATACTATTTATAGGTTTCCTTTTTACACTTTCGGGTTGTAAAAAATTTACCGAGCCTGCTCCTCAGAACAACGGAGATTTCAATAATATTTACGATGAACCGGCGCTCGCCCACGGATTATTGCTGAACGGCTATACCAGGCTTCCCACAAACGGATGGTCATTCAATGATGTGGCTACAGATGATGCGGTGAGCAATGATATCAATAATAATTACAGGAAAATTGCCACAGGGCAATGGTCTGCTGCCTTTAATCCACTTGATCAATGGCTGAATTCAAGGGCCGGTATCCAGTACCTGAACATATTTCTGGCTGAAGCGGATAAAGTGACCTGGGATACCAAGGATCCAATGTTGAACACGATGTTCAATGACCGTCAGAAAGGTGAAGCCTACGGACTGAGGGCATATCTGATGTATTATATGCTGCAGGCGCACGCCGGCTGGGCAGGGGGTGTATTATATGGCTTTCCCCTTGTACTCGAGCCTGAAACTCCGGCTTCAAATTTTAATCAGCCAAGAGCAACCTTTGAAGCCTGTATGAAACAAATATACGGGGACCTGGACAAAGCTGAAGCGCTGCTTCCTCTTGATTACAGAGATATAGCCAATACGGCAGATATCCCTGCAAAATATAGCGGTATTAAAGTGGAGACCTACAACAGGGTTTTCGGCAAATTTTTCAATCAGCGTATGACCGGCCGCATAGCCAAGGCAATTCGGGCCAGGTCAGCTCTGATGGCTGCCAGTCAGGCTTATAGTTCAGGGAACACCACCACCTGGACTGACGCTGCAAATTTCAATGCACAGGTGCTGCAGCTCAACAATTGGCTTACCAATTTAGATCCGAATGGTGTTACCTGGTATGACAACAGGGCTGAGATCGACGCCCTTGCATCAGGTGCCAGTCCAAAAGAAATTCTGTGGAGAACTAATATTGGTTCAAACAGTGACCTGGAAGCAGCGCACTATCCACCAAGTTTGTCTGGGCAGGGACGACTAAATCCTACACAGAATCTTATAGATGCATTTCCGATGGCAAACGGATATCCCATTACCAATACCGCATCTGGCGGGTATATTGCTGCAACTCCATATGTCAACCGTGATCCTCGTCTAGCTAAATATATTATCTATAATGGAAATACCATCGGCCCATCAAATAAAGTCATCAATACCACGATAGACCTGAGTACAAATGATGATGGATTGAATAGAAAAGAAACCTCAACAAGAACAGGCTACTATATGCGAAAACTTCTCAGGGGAGATGTCAGCCGCAGTCCAACCATAAATAATCAGAAGCATTACAGACCCCACATCCGTTATACTGAATTGTTCCTGAACTATGCAGAGGCTGCGAATGAGGCCTGGGGGCCAATGGGTAATGGAGGGAACCCGTATTCTGCCTATGATATCATTAAGGCGATCCGTACCCGTGCTGGCGTGGGCACTACAAACGCCCATGCCTACCTGGAATCCATCAAGGCCGACAAGGATGCGATGAGAACCCTCATCAGAAATGAGAGAAGACTGGAACTTGCCTTTGAAGGATTCCGTTTTTGGGATCTGCGCAGGTGGAACGCAAACCTGACTGAAGCCGTGAAAGGAGTCCGTATTTCTCAAGGCATCTCCCAGGAGATAAATGTAGAAGCCAGAAACTACCAGGATTACATGAGGTTTGGACCTATCCCCAATAGCGAGCGGTTAAAATATAATGCATTGCAGCAAAATACCGGATGGTAAGCTAGAATGTCACTGAACTTACGCAATGAAAAAAAATGGGATGTAAATTAATTACATAACCTTAAAAATCAAATTATAGACTGATGAAAAAAATACTTTATATATCACTCGTGCTGATATCAGCACTTTCTTCCTGTAAAAATGAAGAGTGGGCCTTTCCTGATTACGAAATTCAGGCGGTTTATTTTGCCTATCAAACACCAATCAGGACCATCACCCTGGGTGAGGATATTTTCGATACCTCACTGGATAATCAACATAAGCTCCAGATCATGGCTACTTTAGGTGGTGTTTATACCAATAAAAAAGACATAACAATTGGAATTTCCGTAGATAACTCGCTCACTCAGGGACTGTCGTTCGCTTCGCCCTACAGTGGCACTGTAACACCGATGCCTGCAAATTATTACACGCTGGCCTCCGATAAAATCACTATTTCCAATGGAAAATTAATTGGGGGAGTAGAGGTGCAGCTTAAAGATGCCTTCTTTGCTGATCCGTTATCTGTTAACACAACTTATGTTATTCCATTAAAGATGTCCAGTGTTGCTAATGCGGATTCTATACTGGCAACGAAGAAATTTACGCTTTACGCCGTGCGATATATAAATCAATGGACCGGATATTATCTGCGTAGGGGGAAGGATGTTTACCTGGGCAAGAATGGTAATACTGCCTTAAATGCAACAACAATTCGCCATATGCAGTATATCGAGAAAGATGAAGTGAACAAGGTTGACACCCGATCGCTGACGCAGTCTGCTTTTCCCGTTACGTTCAAAGGGACGGGCGGCGTAAATATAAATCGTACTTTGTTGTTGACGTTTGATAACAATGGCAACTGCACGGTAGGAGCTGCAGACAATAGTTTTACCGCTACGGGAACCGGGAAATTTGTCAAAAGAGGGGAGAAAAACAGCTGGGGTAGTCAGGATCGTGACGCACTTTATCTGAACTATCAGGTTGACCTGAGTGACAGGACAGTTACCACTGTAGATACACTTGTAATGCGCGATCGTGGGGTCAAGGCCGAAACCTTCCCCACTGTTGCCAATTAATTTTAATCTATCAATCGAGTTTTATGAAACCATTATATAAAATAGCACTAAGCGTAGTTGCGACTGTAGTGCTGACTTCCTGCAACAAATATGAGGCACTCGACTATCATGTTGATAAGCCGGTAACTTTTGGTGCCCAGGAGGAAATAGATGCTTATCAGGATTTGAAAACTTATGTAGACAGGAATACAAATCCTAAATTTAAATTCGGTGCCGGCGTGTCATTACAGCAATACAATTCCAAGGGCGTGATGTACAGACTTATAAACAGTAATTTTGACGAAATAACATTAGGTTATGAGATGAAACACATGGCTGTGGTACAAGGCGATGGAAGTTTATCGCTGACCAATGTTCAGACGCTGCTAACGAATAGCGAGAAGGCCGGTATTTCTGTTTTTGGGCACACGCTAGCCTGGCACGCTAACCAAAACGCAACCTATTTAAAGGGATTAATCGCACCTACAATCATACCTTCAACAGGTGGGCCTACATGGGATCTTGTAACTGTCGCTGATTTTGAAACTGACAATGCGGCAAATTATCAATCCAATACCAATGCAGTAGCCTCATTTACTGCTGCGGGACAAGGCGCAAACGGAATAGGTAGGGCATTGAAATTAACTAATGCGATTGTTCGCACGAATGATTATGATGCACAGTTGTTTGTTAAATTCTCTCCAGCTGTGCAACAGGGAGAAAAATATGAGCTTAAGATGGATGTGCGCTCGGATGCACCCGCAACGTATAGCACACAGGCACATACGACACCGGGAGGATATAAACATTGGGATTTTTTTGGTTCAATCTCATCCACACCAGCTTGGGCGACTTACACCAAAGAGATTACAGTGTCAGCTGAAATGGCGACCAGTGGTACCATCGCTTTTAATCTTGGAAAAACCGCTACATCCTATTATTTTGATAACATAACACTGAAAAAATATAATCCAAATGGTGGAGTTACCATCATTGAGAAAACAGCCGAAGAAAAGAAAACGCTGGTAAGCGCCGCGCTGGAAAATTGGATTAAGGGTATGGTAACAGCATCTAAAGGACAGGTTAAAGCATGGGACGTTGTCAATGAACCCATGGATGATGGGAGACCTACTGAACTTAAAACCGGTATAGGTAAGACCAATCTAGCGGCTGATGAATTCTATTGGCAGGATTATATGGGTAAAGATTATGCTTTGAAAGCATTTCAGTGGGCCAGACAATACGGTAACGCTACTGATATTCATTTTATCAATGACTATAACCTTGAATATAGCATCGATAAATGTAAAGGTCTGATTGCGTATGTCAACTATCTCGAAGGAAAAGGCGCCAAAATAGATGGTATCGGCACACAGATGCACATTGTCGCTACTTCAGATAAGGCAAAGATTAATGAAATGTTCACCTTGTTGGCCGCAACCGGTAAACTGATAAAAATATCTGAACTGGATATGGGCTTTGAAGGGAACATAAAAACCACTCAGGCTACAAAGGAGCAATATGCTGCGCAGGCAGAAATGTATAAATATGTTGTAAAAAAATACTTCGAGCTCATTCCCGCTGCTCAGCGTTATGGAATAACGATATGGGCTCCTCAGGATAGTCCTACGGGTTCCAGCTGGAGAGCTGGAGAGCCAATTGGTTTATGGACAGAAGGTCTTATCAGAAAACCGGCATATGTTGGTGTAGCTGAGGGCCTGAAAGGTAAATAGGCGATACTACATCTATTGATACCGGGAGACACCCATTGGGTGTCTCCCGGCTGGTACATAACAGAAGGGGGCAAGACTTGGCTGTACTTCTTAAAGTAAGTGTTTCGAAGAACAAATGCCTTAATAAAGAGATCGCAAAGGCACACACCTGTAAAGAAACAAAAACAGTTGACGAATTGTGGAAGCAATATAGTATAGACAGTTTAAACAATAAATCATAGTTTTGGTGATGCGAAACACCATACTATTTTATTCCCTTTTGCTTATGCCCGGGCTTTCTGTTGCACAGAACCTGGTAAAATATGTAAAACCGATCATTGGCACAGAAAAGATGGGCCACACCTATCCTGGCGCTACGGTTCCTTTTGGAGCGGTGCAACTGAGTCCGGAAACAGATACGATACCTTACTCAGTAGAGGGGAAATATACCGGCACAGTATACAACTATTGTGGGGGCTATAAATACGAGGATAAGACGATCGTAGGGTTCAGTCATACACATTTTAGCGGTACCGGGCACTCAGATCTGGGCGATTTCCTGATCATGCCTACTCAAGGAGAACTTCAAATGAACCCAGGTACGGCGGCCGACCCAAAATCGGGCTTCCGCTCTGCATTTTCTCATGCCAATGAGCTTGCAGAAGCCGGATATTATAAGGTGAAGCTGGAGGATGACAATATCCTGGCTGAACTGACCACTACAAAAAGGGTAGGGATGCACCAGTACACTTTCCCAAAATCTGATCAGTCGCACATTATCCTGGACCTGATGTCAGGAATCTATAACTATGACGGCAAAAATGTATGGACCTATGTACGTGTCGTGAATGACACACTGATAACAGGCTACCGGCAAACCAATGGCTGGGCACGTACGCGTACAGTATATTTTGCGATGTCGTTCTCTAAACCCTTTAAAGGTTATGGGCAGAAAAATTACGATGGAGCCCAGCCATACCGGGGCTTCTGGCGTAAGTTTGACCAGACCAGAAATTTTCCGGAGATTGCAGGAAAGAACATTCGGATGTATTTCGACTTCAACACGGAGGTTTCGGAAAAGATAAAAATTAAATTTGCTTTATCACCAGTGAGCCAGGACAATGCTTTGCAAAATATGCGCACGGAGATTCAAGACTGGGATTTTGATCAGGTGAAAGAGCAGGCGCAGGCCGACTGGGAGAAAGAACTGAAGAAGATCAAAATTGACGCTGCTGAAGATGATAAGGTCAATTTCTATACCGCTATGTACCATGCCTTTATTAATCCGACGACTTACACGGATGTTAACGGGGAGTATAAAGGGCTGGACCAGGGCGTCCACAAGGCTGATGGTTTTACGAACTACACTACTTTTTCATTGTGGGATACTTACCGGGCCTTGCATCCTTTCTTTAACATTATACAGCCTTCTCGCAACAATGATATGGTAAAATCAATGATGGCACATTATGAACAGAGTGCTTTAAAGATGCTGCCGGTCTGGTCGCATTATGCCAATGACAACTGGTGTATGAGTGGCTACCACAGTGTTTCGGTGTTGGCGGATGCGATCATCAAGGGGGTATATACAGGGGATGCCAACAAGGCGCTGGATGCAAGCGTCATGACAGCCAGTCATCGTAATTATGAAGGTATTGGGGATTATATGGATAAAGGGTTTATTCCTGCGGAGAAGAGTGGTACTTCGGTTTCCAATACGCTGGAGTATGCTTATGACGACTGGTGCATTGCACAGCTCGCCAAAAAGCTGGGCAGAAAAGAGGTTTATGATCGCTTTATTAAAAGATCGGGCAACTGGGTAAATAATTTCGATCCCCTCACCGGTTTTATGAGGCCTAAAATGGCTGATGGCTCGTTTAAAAAGAGCTTTGACGTGTTGAGCACACATGATCAGGGCTTTATTGAAGGCAACACCTGGAATTACAGTTTCTTTGTTCCACAAGATCCTACAGCACTGATCGCGAAAATGGGAGGTGCCAAAAAGGTTGGCCTGCGACTGGATTCTTTGTTTACGATGCATTTGCCGGATAAGTTTTTTGCTGAAACTGAGGATATCACCCGCGAGGGGATTGTGGGCGGCTACGTACATGGCAACGAACCTGCACATCACGTGGCGTATCTGTACAATTGGGTAGGCCAGCCTGCAAAAACCCAGTCCAGGATCAGGATGATCCTGAAAATGCAGTATAAGCCTACTCCTGATGGTTTGGGCGGTAATGACGATTGCGGGCAGATGAGCGCTTGGTATATCTTCTCTTCTTTAGGTTTTTATCCTGTGGCGCCTGGTTCTGATGAATATGCGCTCGGTAGCCCTGCTGTGAAATCGGCTGTGCTCAGTTTGGAAAATGGAAAGAGGTTTACGGTTGAGGCGCTGAATCAAAGTGATAAAAATGTATATGTTTCAAGAGTGCTTTTGAATGGTAAGCAGCATAAGGAATTGACCATCAGGCATGCGGATATTGTAAACGGGGGAAAGCTAGTGTTCTATATGACAGATAAATAATCGGTGATAAATTGATTAATGCTGCACAATTGTATAAATTTAAATCATGAACCCGACATCAGAGGCTCCATCTGACAACGGCAAACAAAAATATAGATAGATGAAAACAGTACTAATATTTTCCTCCTTACTACTTGCCGCAAGCACCTTTGCACAAGTGCCAAAATTTACTGTCGTTAAAAACAACGCTGCTACTCCGGTTAAGGACCAAGGCAAGTCGGGCACTTGCTGGTGTTTTTCCAGCACTTCATTGCTTGAAAGCGAATTAATGTTCAAAAAGCAACCTGAAGCCGATCTGTCCGAAGTCTTTACCGTATACAATTTATACATTGACAAAGCCGAAAAGTACATCAGAAGGCGTGGAAATACCCGTTTTACAGAAGGTGGCATACAGCAGGATATGCTTTATTGCACCAACACTTATGGTGCTATTCCACAGGAAGTGTACCCAGGCGCAGGTAAAGATGCAGTGCTGAATAAAGACGGCGAAATGGAAGGGAAATTAAAAGCTTATCTTGATAGTGTATTAAAAAAACATCAGGATACCATTCCGTTGAACTGGAAAGTGGAATACAAAAGCATACTGAGCAGCTATTTGGGCACTCCACCCGCAAAATTTACGTATAATGGGAAGGAGTACACACCCAAAACATTTGCGGCAGAGCAGGTATCCCTAAGGCTGTCCGACTATATTGGCTTAACATCGTTCACCCATCACCCTTATTATAGTACTTTTGCCATGGAAGTGCCCGATAATTATAACAGCAATATGTTTTATAATCTGCCGCTTAATGAGATGATTGGCTCGGTTAAACAAGCTATACAAAAGGGTTATACCATTGCCTGGGATACCGATGTAAGTAATACTGGCTTTAAACAAAACCAGGGCTATGCGAAATGGACAAGCAGAGCGGATGATGCCAAAGCGTTTGCCACATTTATTGAACAAATACCAACTGCCGAAATTCGCCAGCAATTGTTTGATAGGCAAGTAACTCAGGACGACCACCTGATGCAAATAACTGGTTTAGCTAAAGATGAAAAGGGGAACGAATACTTTATCGTAAAAAACTCGTGGGGAACAAAAGCTGGACCATATGGCGGCTACATTTATGTGAGCATGCCGTACTTTGCCATCAACACCATTTCTGTACTGGTAAACAAAAAAGCCGTAGCGCCTACACTTATTTCCAAGACAGCAGAGTAATCTCATTTGCATATAAAACAAAGGCGGTCTGAATTACGAATTAGAACCGCCTTTTTGTCAAAGTTTTCATTGCACAAATAGAAAAGAGCCACTCCGGGGGTAACTCCGACCTTTGGGTTAATTATAACAACATTGTTACATTTAGTCAAACGCTTGCGTAACAAGTCTGATACATAAGCCATTTCATCTTCCTCTACAAATAGTTAGATTAGGGCTATGAAACATCTATTTTTTATTGGTCTATCCTTTTTGTACTTAAATACGAAAGCCCAGAATGTAAGTTTAGCCTTGCAAAAAAAAGCCGAATTAAATACGCAAATTATTGATCATGAATGGGGCAAAGTACCCAATGGATTAAATGTAAGTTTTGCCTTATCCAATACACGATATGCAAAAGAATTGCCTCCGAAAGTGGACTTGCAATCGATGTGGGAAGCAAAAGCCTGGAAGGGGGAAAAAGTACATACACAATTACTGATATGGACTAACAAGCCTGTTGGGGAAATCAGTTTAGAGATTTCTGACCTGAAAGACAAGGAAGGCGGCACTATTCATAAAGAAAATATTGCAAGCGGCTTTGTAAAATATGTGATTACCGATGAATTCAAGAATGGTTGTGGAAAGCGTAAACCTCAGGACTTTGATTCTTCGTATGTTGCTGATATCATTGATACAAAAACTAAGTCTGTACTAATTGAAGAAAACAGTACACAACCCATTTGGCTAAGTATAAAAGTGCCAGTTAACACCAGCCCCGGAAATTATAAGGGGACAGTCAAAATAAAATCTGATAAAGATTATACCATGCAAATAGTTATGCAGGTATTAAACAGAACATTAGATCCCGCCAGCAAATGGCAATATGATTTAGATTTATGGCAACATCCTGTAGCGATCGCCCGTATACATCAAGTACCTTTATGGAGTACTGAACATTTTTCATTGATGAAAAAGTACTATGAGATGCTGGCTAATGCAGGACAAAAAACCATTACCACCAGTATAGTTAATGAGCCCTGGGGTCATCAAACTTATGACGATTATCCGAGTTTAATTAAATGGACCAAGAAAAAAGATGGAAGCTGGAAATACGATTACAGCTTATTTGATAAATATGTAGCTTTTGTGATGGATTGTGGTATTAGGGAACGAATCAACTGTTACAGCATGGTGCCCTGGAAAATTGCTTTCACATATGATGACGAAAGCTTGCAAAAAGAAGCCGTTTTTACTGATGCTATTGGTACTCCATCGTATAACGCTTTCTGGAAAACCATGCTGGTCGATTTTACAAGACATCTGAAACAAAAAGGTTGGTTTGATAGAACTTATATTGCAATGGATGAAAGGCCAATGGAAGCCATGAAATCGGTGATTAAGTTATTGAAAGAGACGGATAAGAACTGGAAAATTGCATTGGCGGGAGATTATCATCCTGAAATAGAAAAGGATATAGACACTTATTGCATTGCCTCGAAATGGAATTTTCCAGCTACTACTTTGCAAAGACGCCAACAAGACGGTAAGATTAGTACGTGGTACACCTGCTGTACTGAACCTTACCCTAATGCGTTTACTTTCTCGTCACCTGCTGAGGGGGCCTGGATAGGTTGGTACTCGGCCAGTAAAAATTTGGACGGTTATTTAAGATGGGCTTATAATAGCTGGACAAAAAATCCATTAGCAGATAGTCGTTTTACTTCATGGCCAGCGGGGGACACCTATCTGGTTTACCCAGGTCCACTAAGTTCAATCAGATTTGAAAAGCTTGTTGAAGGAGCTCAGGACTTTGAAAAAATCAAACAGTTAAAATCATATTATCAAAAAAATGGACAGACTAAGCAGTTGCATGAGCTTAATAAAGCATTGGAAATATTCGATATTAAATCATTGGCTACGACCACGGCTGATGAAATGCTTAAAAAAGTAAAGCCTCTAATTAATCCGTAAACCAGGAGATACTGATGGCATTTCTAGTTTATTCTACGACTGTAAGTTTTTGATATTGCTCCGGTGATATTTGAAGGTAGGAAGCAATGTCGTCGGGATCAGCAACTTGTTTTACCCAGGGCATGTTCTCCAGAAGTTCATAGTAACGCTGGATTATTGTTTTGGTTTTTAATCCTTCGCGGTAATTTTTGATTTTTTCCCGGTGATTCGCCCTGATTACCTTATGCAGGCCAAAGACGTCTTTGGGGCATTCTCGGGTTAGCATCAAAAGCTTTTCCCAGGAAATTGAAAGGATTTCACAGGATCCGATAGATTCAATATGACTATCAGGCCTGGATGGCAGTACGAACTCGCCAGTATTCAGAAAGGAGATAACTTCCCGGTCACCGTCTATTTCTATAAATTCGACTGCATATCCTTCATGAAGCCACTTTAAATCGGCTTTTGGTGCTTTTATTTTTTTAATAATGAGTTGGCCTTCCGGAAAAATACCACCCTCATTTAAAAAATCTTCTAAATTCATCTTTATAAGAATTGGTCACTCAAATATAATTTAGTAAGGCATATGTCGAATCCGTATCGCTATTTTTAACTCGATGTGAGACCACAGCAGCTAAATATTCAACCAGTAATAATATTTATCGCTCGAGGTTCAAATATTTGAACAGGTCTTTGGTAATGACCTGTACGTTTACAGCAAGCTGCTCGTAGCTGCAATGTCGAAGATCCAACGGAAACGGAATCCCTTGTTCCCGTTTAATCAAATCTATGGTGATTACAGAATCTACTGATACCTGTTCGTTTCCTCGCAATGAGGCGTAAAGCGTCCGGGCAAATTGCTCATCATTGCCAAGGTTAAAGCAGCCATAAGTAGCAATGCCTTTGGACGTTTTCATATTCAAAGAAATTTCAAAGTTTGCTTCCATCACAAAAATAGAAAGGAGTCATCCTGAGGGTGACTCCGATTGTCGGTATTAGTGTTACCTTATTTAATTTCAATCTGGCGACTTTGGACCTTAGCTTCCTCGCATTTTGGGATGTCAATACGGAGCACGCCGTCTATATATTTCGCTTCTATGCCGTTTTCATCAGCCGACTCCGGTAAAGTGAACGAACGTACAAAGGAACTGTAGCTAAATTCACGTTTGTTATAGTTGCGCTCTGACTGTCTTTCCTGCCCGGTTTGTTCTACCGAAATGCTCAGTACATTTTTTTCGAGGTTAAGTTTGAAATCTTCTTTTTTCAAACCTGGTGCGGCCAGTTCTACATGATAGTGATCCTTGCTTTCGCTGATGTTAGCACCTGGTACGCGGGTCATCATGCGGTCTGAGAAAAAGGTGTCATTGAAAATAGAATCGAAAACATCGAAGCCTGTCATCAGGCCGTTTTTTGTGTTGTTGTTGGGATTAAATTTAACCAGTGTCATAGGTTTTTCCTCCTTAAGTTGATTTAATGATTAAAACATACAATTAATTAAACTTTCGAACCTTCTGTTCGCGGCTGATAGATCAAGGCGTATGCCATCGTGTATTCAGGCTAATCAGGCTGAAAAAAATTCAGAGTAAATGAAAATTTTTCAGTTTTCTAATGTCAAAAATTCACTTTGTCAATGAAGTTGGCGGTTTTTGCCTCGGTCGCCGTGGCAATCGCTTTGGCAATAAGAACTCCTTCATAGTTAATTCCTTTTTTTTATTGAATAGCAGGGGGACGAGTATAGGTATTGCCTGGCCGATATGTATCTAAAACGTTCCTTCGATGAAGCTATGCGGTTCTACTTACAGAACAGTTTTATGAGTTGAAATTTTTAATGTTTATCAGTTGCTACGCGGTAACTTGGGTCTTCAAGAATATTTACATCAATAACTGATTCCGCATTTTTCAATAATGATCTGCAATCTTCGCTCAAGTGCCGAAGGTGTACTTTCTTCCCTATTTTGTGATAACGTTCTGTGAGCTTGCTTAGTGCTTCAATGGCACTCATGTCGGTCACACGGCTTTCCCTAAAGTCAACGATCACTTCTCCTGGATCGTTCTGAACATCAAATTTTTCCAAAAATGTGGCAATGGAACCGAAGAACAAGGGCCCAAAAATCTCATAGTGCTTGACGCCGTCCTCATCAATATATTTTCTTGCCCGTATCCGTTTGGCACTTTCCCAGGCGAATACCAATGCAGAGATAATAACACCGATTAAAACTGCTAATGCCAGGTTATGTAGCCAGACAGTGATTACAGCTACCAATATCCCGACGGCAATATCATGACGTGGCATCTTATTGACGATGCGAAGACTGATCCATTCAAATGTACCAATTGCCACCATGATCATTACACCTGTCAATGCGGCCATGGGGACACGCTCAATGATAGACGCTCCGAAAAGGATGATCATTAAGATGGTAAGTGCTGCTACTATGCCTGATAACCTTGCTCTGGAGCCTGCCGAAAGGTTCACAAATGATTGAGCGATCATCGCACAGCCACCCATGCCGGTAAAGAAACCATTGGCAATATTTGCGGTTCCCTGTGCTACCGCTTCCTTATTACCCCGGCCCTTGGTTCCGGTAATTTCATCCACCACATTTAAGGTCAGGAGACTTTCGACTAGTCCGACACCGGCCATCACCAGCGAATAAGGAAAGATGATTTTTAGCATGTCCAGGTTGAATGGCACTTCCGGTATGTGGAAAGGAGGAAAACCTCCGCTGAGGGATGCAATATCTTTAACTGTTTTGGTATCGATATCGAAACCTATGACCAGCAGGAAAACGATGATAATGGCTACTAAGGATGCTGGAATCGCCTTAGTGAGCTTTGGAAAGAGCACAACTATCGCTATAGTCAATAATACAAGGCCGAGCATGATCCAAAGGGCAGAACCGGTAAGCCATGTAGTTCCGCCGGCAGTAGCCACCTTAAACTGCTCGATCTGTGCCATAAATATAATCACGGCCAATCCGTTCACGAAACCGTACATGACTGGTTGTGGCACCAAACGGATAAATTTGCCCAACCGGAAAATGCCTACAGATAATTGTATGATCCCAGCCAGTACAACCGCTGCAAACACATATTCGGTGCCATGACTTTGCATCAGGGCAATCAGTACGACAACTGTGGCTCCTGCACCGCCTGACACCATACCTGGCCTCCCTCCGAGTATGGCGGTGATCAGGCCCATAAGGAAAGCAGCATATAGACCAGTTAGGGGTGAAAATCCCGCAAGGATAGCGAAGGAAAGGGACTCGGGGATCATCGTCATGGCTACGGTCAAACCCGCAAGAATTTCAGTCCTGTAGTTTACTTTTTGAGAGAAGTCGAAAATATTGAAACGAGAAAACATAAGAATGTAATGGGTATAAACATTGTTAAATAAGGGAATGCGTCTGCTAAGGATTTAGCAGATGAAATAAAGACATACTGTACTCAGATCAGTGGTATGTCACAGGGTTAAATGAAACTTTAGCTTTTTTTCTCATTTCGATTGATGCAAAAATAGAAAAAATATACTAACCTGAAAGCTGCTATCTAATTAAAGTTGTTCTTAGTCAGTTTAGCTTAACGCGCCGCTAACTTTCACGAAAATATAGAAATGTGCAGCATGTACCTTCGTCCTGACACAGATATTTTTGAGACTGATCATTGATCAGTCCCACCCCTAAGTATTATCGTTTATTATTTTTTGGACCAATGGTAAGGAGCATGCGCTTGCCTTCCAGTTTGGGAAATAATTCAACTTTACCAACTTCTTCCAGAGCCTGTGCGAATTTGAGTAGAAGTATTTCTCCGCGGTCCTTGTAAACAATAGATCTTCCCTTAAAATGTACAAATGCCCTAACCTTTTCCCCACTTTCCAGAAAGGAGATTGCGTGTTTGAGCTTAAATTGAAAATCGTGCTCATCGGTGTTTGGTCCGAAGCGTATATCCTTAATAATGGTTTGTTTGGTTTTTGATTTAATTTCCTTTTCTTTTTTCTTTTTTCGAAAAGGAATTTAGTGTAATCGATGATCCTGTTTCTTACTTCTATTACTTTGTGTCCATTGAGTACATCCAGAGGCATTTGAAGGGTATATTCAACAAGGGCTTCATAGAGGTCTCAGGCGCGCCTGTTCGCCAAAAACGGATCGGCATTCCTGTAGTGCCATGCTAAAGAAAATTCCTTCTTTTCAATAAATGAATTTGGGCTTCTGATCACATAGTGCTGCATGATCTCCTCGATTTTATTTTTCCATGTGATAGATTCTGCCAGCGCTTCATTCGACCATTTACTGTGCTTATGCTTATGTTTTGCGCCGTGTTCTGCGATCAGGCCAAGAAACTTGACTTCGAATTTCAACTGCAGGGATTTTACTTTTTTGAGTTCACCAAAGAAGTCTACCGCCCAGGCATTGACATCATATTTTCTGATCGTTTGCTGCATGTTGGCCAGACGACTTTTTTGTTCCTCCGGGGCTAGTTCCAATGCGGAAGCTATAGATTCGGTAATCTCATCTGTATCATTTGGATTGATGAGCAGGGCATCCGTTAATTCTGCTGATGCACAATTTATCGGGGTTTTAAGATGTAAGTCCGGCTTAGATTTGCCGGATAAATTGCCCTAAGAAAAAGGGTGAATAATTCCCTTCTAGTGTTTAGAAGGTCTGACAAAGGTAGAAAAAATATTTTAAGGCGGTTTTTGTGTCTTGCTGGCCATCAAAAACTATTGTATTTTTTGCTCATCCCGTTCCCTGACATTTCCCTGGGAGGGAAACTATGCCTGATTTAAACCCGGTGCTGTTTGAACACCGGGTTTAAGTTTGCTGATCGTTTAAATAGCTGCTGCAATAGGGAAGTCGATAGGTACTGCTGTCAATGCAAATATATAATTGCTGATGGTTTTATCGGCGACTGCGATGACCACATCGATCAGGTTTCCTTCATTATATCCTTCGGCATAGAAATTTTCCAGTACCTCTTCATCTGCATGGCCTTTGTTTTCAGTGATACTTTTTGTGAGTTTGGCCAGCGCATCAAATTTACTGTCAAAGCTTACCGATGCACGACGGATCTCCAGAATCTGATCGTCGGTAAATCCCTGCAATTTGGAGATGGCAGTGTGCGCACTTAGGCAGTACTCACAGCCATTTACCTGGCTCACGACAAGGTTCACTACTTCTTTTTCTTTTGTCCTTAACGATGATTTTGCTCCTGATAAGGCTAAATAAGTCCCCAACGCATTTTCTGAATGTGCGTATACCGCGAAGAGGTTCGGAACCCTTCCAATATTTTTGGTTAGATTATCAAATAAAGCTTGGTTTGCAGGTGATACCTGATCTTTTGTTGGAACTGCGATAGTTTTCATGTTTTTTCTATTTTAATGGATTTATAATATGTTTTGTTGTCTTGTATAAACTTTCTTTTTTTGGAGTTCTGTTTTGATTAATTTGATACTCCAAAGGTGCGGGTAAAAAGAAAGCCGGGAAATGGCTGCACTGCCCGAAGGCGGGTGCAGACTTCCCGACTTATCATTTGTCAATGCTTATAAAAATGCTGGTCATTCAACCGGTGTTACCTGCTTGAAATCAATGGGTGCCTGCCCGGCATGCTTTTTGAAAAAATTTACTGAAGTGATTCGCATCTTCAAATCCGAGATCAAAGGCGATTTCCTTAGCCGTTTTTTCAGTATAAAACAAAAGCCGCTTTGCTTCCATCATAATACGTTAATGAATCACCGCCACAGGACTTTTGTGGTTATATAATGCAAAACACTAGCAAGTGTCTTAGGCGATTTAACAGCCGGTCAGCATAAAATTTCACCTGATGTTGTGTTTTAAAATGGCTTTCGACCGTCACATTGTATGTCCTCACCAGGTCGAGCTTTATCTACGGGCAATTCCTTTTCCGGGATATACCGATCTTTCGCCAATCTGGTCACAATAATAATTAGCCACTTAAGCAGGACCTGCATCATCTCGCCCTGTGTATTGTCTGGTGTTTCAAATTCATCCCTGAACAATTCGAGCGACAGCTCGACGTGCCTTAGGTTGCGCTGATCAAGGCTGATAAACATTTTTTGAGCCGATCCGTAGAAGAGAAATCCTGCGCAACTCACTTCCTTGTCTTGGTCAACAATACAGTAAAATTCCCGGTCAAACTGCCAGGCGATTATGCTCGACGGATCGTCAAAATGAAAGGTTTCATTTGCCATTAAGGAAAGCACACTATTAGAAGCAAAATTGTACCTTACATTATATATGCTGACCTTTTGGTCATCTCCTTTATTTCAGGCAATCGTAAGCAGCTTATCTTTCCAGTTCTTTCCATAAAAGACCTGGTCAAAAGTCGCCTCAACATAAATCAGTTTAAATTGGGCCTTTAGCTTGTGGTGGTTAAATTCCTGCTTCATTTTTTGCGGTTTTACATCCACATGTCTACTGAAAACATCCCTGCATCGCTGTTAATCTTTCCTAAGAAGGTAATAAGTTTGATCTACTTCTTTGATCATCAATTCAGTGTGAGCATTATTAAACGTAAAGAAAAGTCCCAGCTGAGTATTCATAAACTGATTGTTGCCAATATTGTCTATCGGAAACTTATGCCCCTTCGTTTCGAGTATCACCTTTGAGCCGTCAGAAGTACATACAACTTTAATGTCACCATGGTTGGAAAGGTATGTTCCACCATAGCTGACGAGTTCTTTGCTGCTTAGCCAGCTGGGAGTGAAAGACGGTACAGTATAAGGCATATCGAAGCAGATTCTTAAAACGCCATCTAATATATCCGCCTTTTGATAAATTCCACCGTTGGTGCAATACGCGATAGCAAGTTTTTCAGACGGATAATAGCTCAAAGAGGCTTCGAATCCATCAAGTTTTCCATTATGTCCAAATCCACTATTTCTATGAAATGAGAATGGGAACATGCCCATACCATAACCATCAACAAGAGTTTGCATCCTGCTTAAACTATTTTTGTTCAATATTTTGTTGTTGAATAAAGCATCCGCGAACTTGACCAAATCAGATGGTGTCGATAAAATTGCCCCGGCGCCGCTAAAGTTATCTAAATAAGCCTCTTTGTCTTTGATATATTTGCCCTCAATGTATTTAAAAGAGCGAGCCTCGTTTCTTGCTTTTTGGCTGCCATAATAGGTATTAGTTAACTGGAGTTTCGCTAGTATTCGCGCCAACAAAACGTCTTTGTATGGCTTTTTACAAATTTTTTCTATGATGTAACTTAGGAGCTGGTAGTTGTAGTTATTATAGTCAGCTTTAGTATTTGGCTGGAAATCAGACTTTCCGTTTGCTATTCTTGCTAGTAGTTGCTCGTGGGTTTGAGGTTTATAAACCAAATCAGTATAGTTATCAGCGGTAAAGTTAGGCAGGCCACTTCTATGATTAAGCAGGTTGTTTATCGTAATTAGCTCAGCATTTGGTAATGCAGGAAAGAATTTTGATAGCTTATCATCTATGCCAAGTTTTTTTTCCTCCAGTAACTGAAACATGATTACTGCGGTAAACATTTTTGAAATAGAACCGATGCAGTATTTCGTTTGCGTACTAGCAGGTAAATTGTTTTCCTCCTTCCTATTTGCAAATCCAAAAGCCTTTGTATATACTATTTTTCCATCTTGGGAGATGGTGATACTGCCCATCGAGAGATTGTGTATAGATAGTGTATCGAACAGTTGGTCAAGCTTTCTAGCATCAATAATCTGTGCATTTGTAAGCAGTGTCAGAAACAAGAAGCACAAAAATAAGGTTATGAGCTTTGTCATCGTTGATTTTTTATATGCTTAGACTTCTATTGAATGGTTGGGTTAAAGGAGGAAGAAATAAACCAATTAGAAATTGCCTTTTCAATCGAACGCAATGGTGGTTAGTGAGCAAACAAAATTGCCAGGCTCTTGTTTATTGCAATATATCTAATGACCAACAATAAAAAGTCAATTTATAGTGCACTTGCCGCAAATTTGCTGATTGCGATAACGAAATTTATTGCAGGGTCATTTACAAACAGTTCCTCTATGATTTCTGAAGGTATCCATTCAACAGTCGATACGACCAACCAGTTGTTACTGTTATATGGGTTGAAAAGGAGTAAGAAAGCAGCAGATCAATTTCATCCGTTCGGCTATGGCAAAGAACTTTATTTCTGGTCTTTTGTGGTTTCTATTTTAATATTTGGTCTGGGTGGCGCTTTATCCATTTTCCAGGGTATTGCCCATATCCGGGAGCCGGAAGTGATGAAAGACCCCATGTGGAACTATATCGTATTGATACTCTCCCTCATTTTCGAGGGCACTTCTCTATTTATTGCGGTGAAAGCATTTAATAGAACCCGTAATGGAATGGGATGGTGGGATGCCATCATAAAAAGTAAAGACCCCTCCAGCTTTCTGGTTGTTTTTGAAGATGGCGCTGCAGTGGCCGGGCTGATCATTGTAATGATACTGATGGGAATCAGCCATTCGCTGCAGATCCCAGAATTGGATGGATTGGCATCGGTGATTGTAGGGTTGTTACTGGTTTTTGTTTCTTTTATCCTGGCCAGGGAGAGCAGAAGCTTATTAATGGGAGAAGGAATAGCCCCTGAAACAAGGCAGAAGATCTCGCAATTGGCCGAAAAAGATGCTGCGGTGATCAGAGTGAAAAATATACTTTCTACCTACCAATCGCCGGAGGAGGTAGTATTAATGCTGATTATAGACTTCGAAGATCACCTGGATACAGAGGAGATCACCGGAGCCATAGAGCGCATTCGCGAAAGCATAAAAAAAGAGTTTCAGCTGGTTCGGTTTGTACTGATTCAGCCGGAGTAAAATATTCAAAGACAGGATCTTGTCTGCCAGCAAGTCAACTAGGGACAAATGAATGAATTCCTTTGTTAATTAGTAGGTTCTGGGCTTTTCAACAAACAAATTTGAGCTTTCCAACAAAACTGGCGGAATGATTTTTACTGAACTTTGTCATGTAATAGTTTCAGATAAAATCTTTGAATCAGAATAGAATGAAAACAATAGATAATAATTATGTAAATGGTAAATTTACTCCTTCACACGGCAACGAGGTAATGAATATTTTCAATCCAGCTAATAATCAGCAAATAGGCAAAGTTGTTTTGGGAGAAGAAGCCGACATTTTAGCGGCAATCAGTGCTGCAGCTACTGCCTTTCCAGCATTTTCCAGCACATCCAAAGTGCAGCGCATGGAATACCTCCAACAGCTCCACGATGCAGTGATGGAAAGGATTGAGGACCTTCAGAATGTGACCATCGAAGAATATGGTGCAACATGGCAGCGCTCACTCTGGTCCAACCGTTACGCGGCTGAGACCTTTCTATACTTCAAGGAGATTTTAAGGGATTTCGAATTTGAATCAAATATCGGCAAATCCAAAATATCCCTGGTACCCCTAGGTGTCACGGCAATCATGACTGCATGGAATGCCAATTCCGGTTCGATCTGCGTTAAGCTTGCAGCCGCCATTG
>CAMLDJ010000021.1 GCA_946478755.1 uncultured Pedobacter sp.
ACAACCACCACACCGATTCCATATATTTGGATTTGTAGGTGATATATGGATCTCCCATATCTACCCAGTAGCCCATCTTTTCTGTAAGATCGTTCCATACGTCAGTATAACGCATGACCGTCCGCTTGCAGGCTTCGTTGTACTCTTCAATGGAAATGGTTTTGCCAATGTCTTCCTTTGTAATGCCGAGTTCTTTTTCAGTTCCCAGCTCCACTGGTAGTCCATGGGTATCCCATCCGGCTTTACGTTTTACCTGGTAGCCTTTCAGGGTTTTATATCTGCAGAAAATATCTTTAATAGCCCTTGCCATTACATGGTGAATACCAGGCATGCCATTTGCCGAAGGTGGCCCTTCATAAAAAGTAAAAGGGTTCGATTTGGGACGGCTCGAAATACTTTTTTCAAAGATGTTTTCTTCCTTCCAAAAATCAAGTATCTCTTCTCCTATTTTAGCTAGTTCAAGTTGTTTAAATTCCCTATACATCAATCAAGTATCTCCAAAAATTAAGGATGCAAAGTTAAGCTTTTAGAATGAAACTTTTAAGAGTTCTTTATCTTCCTTTGTAATGTTTTTATGCAGGTTTCCCCAGTCCGACATGGCTTTCAACATTGGTTTCATCGTTTCCCCCAGTTCTGTCAGTTCATACTCCACCCTTGGTGGTACCACCGGATAAACCGTACGTTTTACTACGCGGTCGGTTTCCAGTTCCCGTAACTGTGCGATGAGCATCCTTTCGGAAATATTTTCGATCGAGTTCTTAAGATCGCTGTAACGCATTTTCTGATGCGATAGCCGGCATAATATGGCGGGTTTCCACCTGCCGCCTAAAATAGATAAAGAATAAGCCATGCCACAGCTATCGTTGATCTGCTTTTCATTGAAAGCGTTTGTAGAGTTCTCTTTTCTCATTTCTTACCTTTTTGTTGGTACCTAACAATTTAATGTATACTGACAAATATAACAATAAGACCTTAATTTTGATCATCATTTATAACAAGGTAGGGGAGCGGCTTGTTCAAAGAGTTAAGGCGGACTTTCGAGCTCCTTCAAACCGTTGAAAAAAGGAATAATAAAATCAATAAAACAGAAAAAGATGAAACGTTTAGAAAACAAAGTAGCGATCATAACCGGGGGTGGTCGCGGTATGGGAGCAGCCATTACAAAAAGACTGGCAGCCGAAGGTGCAACCGTTGTACTAACTTATTCCAGATCGAGTGAAAAAGCAGCAACTATTGCTGCCGAGATCAATGCTTCAGGAGGCAGGGCTCTGGCAGTTGAGGCCGATAATGCAGATCGACAGGCGCTAGCTGATGCAGTGGCCAAAACCATAACTGAGTTTGGCAAAGTGGATATTCTGGTGAACAATGCGGGAATCTATATCGGTAAAGCATTTGAAGAGCATACGCTGGACGATTATGAGCAGATCATGAATGTAAATGTGCGGGCGGTTTATCTTGCATCACTTGCTGCGGTCAAACATATTCCGGCAGGTGGAAGGATCATCACTATAGGAAGCAATATGGCAGAAAATGCCTTGAGCCCACAAACGACCCTGTATACCATGAGCAAGGCGGCACTTACGGGATTTACAAGAGGGCTTGCAAGAGACCTGGGAAAAAAGGACATTACCGTAAATCTTGTTCAGCCTGGTCCTATAAACACGGATATGAATCCTTCAGATACGGACCTTGCAGATTTCCTGAGAGGCAGAATGGCCTTATCGGAATATGGAACAGGGGATGACATCGCGGGGCTGGTGGCCTTCCTGGCCAGTGAAGAGGGCAAGTTCATCACCGGAACGGCCATCACTATTGATGGTGGTTTGAATGCGTAATTGTTAATCTTTTGCAACAAACAGCAGCTGCACGTGTTTAAGTTCTATTTAGCTTCATAAATTTGGTTTTTTAGAATTTAAACATGAGCATACTATTTTCTCCAATTACAATTGGCACTGCAACTTTTAAGAACCGGATTGTGATCTCTCCTATGTGCCAGTATTCGGCTACCGATGGGTTTGCGAACGACTGGCACATGGCCCATCTGGGGAGTCGGGCCGCTGGCGGTGCAGGACTGGTTATGCAGGAAGCTACAGCGGTACTTCCTGAAGGTCGGATCAGCTATGCGGACCTCGGTTTATGGAAGGAGGAACAAATGGACAAATTGAAAAGCATTGTCGCATTCCTCCATTCACAGGGCGCAAAAGCAGGTATCCAGCTTGCCCATGCTGGCAGAAAAGCGAGTTGCGAGGTCCCCTGGAAAGGTGGTGGCCAGATCTCAGTAGGGGATGAAAAGGGCTGGCAGACCGTAGGGCCGAGTGCATTGCCATTTATCGAAAGTTATGAAAAGCCCAGGGCGCTTGATCAGCAAGGGATTGACGGTATTATTGAGGCCTTCGTGCAGGCCGCAAAAAGGGCCCGGGAAGTTGGTTATGATGTGATCGAGATCCACGCTGCCCATGGTTACCTGCTGCATCAATTTCTTTCCCCATTAAGCAACCAGCGTACCGACTTGTATGGTGGTAGTTTTGAAAACAGAGTACGTTTAACGCTCCAAATCACTGATGCTGTGAAACAGGTTTGGGTGGAGAAACCATTGTTTGTCCGCATCTCGGCGACGGACTGGATAGAAGGCGGCTGGACAATTGACGATAGCATTGCCCTGGCCGCGCTGCTTAAAAGCCGAGGTGTACATTTAATTGATACCTCCAGCGGCGGAAATGTGCCCAAAGCAAATATTCCGGTGCGGCCCGGATATCAGGTGGTTTTCGCAGCTCAGATCAAGGCTGCAGTGGAAGTACTAACAGCTGCAGTTGGTCTCATCAGTACACCACAACATGCCGAACAGGTTTTACAAAGCGATCAGGCCGATCTGATCTTTATTGCCCGCGAAAGTCTGAGAAATCCAAATTTTCCGCTGTACGCGGCACATGTGCTCGGGGAAACCATCAGCTGGCCGGAACAATATGAAAGGGCCAGGCCAGCTCATGGAGAATGGAAATAGCTTATTAGGAGCTTTTTTGTTCCCTATTGTATATATTTACAAAGCATCAAACAATCAATCATGAGACCTGCCCTTCCTGCATCTTATTATCCTTTAGGAGACCAGGCTGTTGTTATACAGTTTGGGGACAAGATCTCGGAAGATATACAGCGTCGGATTACCTCCATATGTAGTTTTCTGGAAGAGTATTCTTTTGAAGGTTTTACGGAATATGTACCTGCATTTACAACGGTCACCATTTTTTACGATCCATTGATTACCGATTATGAAACTGTAGAGCCGCTGATGGAAGAGATGCTGGAGGCGATCAGTGAAGAAGAGGAAAAAGTAACAGCGGTTACCATAGAAATCCCGGTGTTGTACGGTGGACCGCAGGGGCCGGACCTGTCATTTGTTGCTGCCCATGCAGGAATTACCGAGACAGAAGTCATCGATCTGCATACCTCAGGCGAATACCTGGTATATATGATTGGCTTCGCTCCTGGTTTTCCTTATTTAGGGGGACTGGATGCGCGGATTGCCAGCCCCCGAAAAGAGACGCCACGTGCCTGTATTCCAGCTGGTGCTGTAGGAATAGCAGGTGAACAAACCGGCGTTTATCCGATTGAAACCCCGGGTGGCTGGCAAATCATCGGGCAAACACCCTTGAAATTATTTGATGTGGAAAAACATCCGCCGGCATTGTTAAAAGCTGGGAACAGATTGCGGTTTGTGTCCATCACCGAAGAGGAATTTGACGAAATTAAAAGACTGGAAGATGGGGATTAAGGTTATAAAAGGGGGCATGTTAACCACTGTGCAGGATTTGGGCAGAACCGGATATCGAAAGGATGGAATCATTGTGAGTGGTGCAATGGATAGCCTTGCCCTGGAAATTGGCAATTTGCTGCTTGGGAATGAACCCGGGGAAGCGGCGCTGGAGTGCACATTGCTCGGTCCGAAGCTGCTGTTTCAAGCCGATCATCTGATTGCAATTACGGGTGGAGATCTGAGTCCTATGCTTGATGGAAAGCCGGTAAAGATGTGGAGCCCGCTATTTATAACGAAAGGTACTGTGCTGAGTTTCGGAGCAGCAGTAAAAGGATGCCGCAGTTATCTTACCGTTCTTGGGGGCTTCGATCTGCCGAAAGTGCTGGGCAGTTATGCTACCTATCTTAAAGCAGGTTTTGGAGGTCATCAAGGCAGGGCACTAAAGACTGATGATGAGTTATCTTTTAAAAAGAAATACATCCCTACAGGAGTCAGCTTCAACTGGTCGGCAGACCTGAAGCTATATCCCGATCTTGATGATCATCAGATCAGGGTAATTAGAGGTCCTGAATATGAACTCTTTGATGATCACAGTAAGGAAGCTCTGTTTAAAGATATTTTTGTGATCACCAAAGAGGCCGACCGGATGGGCTATCGCCTGGAGGGACCACCTTTAGCAACAACTGAGCCTTATGAGATGCTATCATCAGCGGTGTCCTTTGGAACCCTGCAGGTCACACCTAACGGCAGTGCCATCCTGTTGATGGCCGATCATCAAACCACCGGAGGCTATCCGAGGGCTTTACAGGTTATTATGGTCGATCTTACCAAACTGGCACAGATGAAAAGCGGGCAACAGATCCGCTTCAAAGCAGTTACGCTGGCAGAAGCCCGCGATGCCTTCCGGCAAAGGGTAAAGCAGCTTAAACAATTACAGCAAACACTGACATTTAAAAATAAGAGTTTATGAACAGCGGACGATATACCATAGATCTGAACTGTGACATGGGCGAAAGCTATGGTACCTACCGGATCGGTAATGATGAGGCGATCTTCCCGTACATTACTTCTGCAAATATTGCCTGTGGCTTTCATGCAGGCGATCCAGCCGTAATGAAAAGAACAGTAAGGCTGGCCTTAAAATATAATGTGGCAGTTGGCGCACATCCAGGCTTGCCTGATCTGCAGGGTTTCGGCAGGAGAGAGATGGCCATCAGTGCCGAAGAGGCCTATGACCTGGTGGTATACCAGATTGGTGCATTGGCCGCTTTTGTACAGTCCGAGGGCGGTGTTCTGCGCCATGTAAAACCTCATGGGGCGCTGTACAATATGGCCGCAACAGATGAAGTGTTGGCTGAAGCTATTGCAGAGGCCGTTTACAATGTTAATCCTACACTGGTGCTGTATGGTTTATCCGGAAGCGGGCTGACAAAGGCTGGCAGCAGAATTGGGCTGCGGGTGGCTCATGAGGTATTTGCCGACCGGACCTACCAAAATGACGGGACCCTGACTTCAAGAAAATCCGCGAATGCATTGATCATAGATGAGGATGTGGCAGGAACAACTTGTCTGAGGATGGTAAAAGAGGGGTTGATCACAGCGGTAAATGGAACTGATATTGCCATTAGAGCAGATACCATATGCCTTCATGGCGATGGGGAACATGCTGCTATTTTTGCGGCGAAGATCCATACCCTATTTAAAGAGGAAAATATTGGCCTGCAAGCGCCATGACCATATGAATAGAAAAATCAACTGGAGTGTTTTAACAGGAGCGGCTTTTTTAATGGCTACATCGGCCATCGGCCCCGGCTTTTTAACCCAAACTACTGTATTTACCAATTCTCTCGGTGCCAGCTTTGGTTTCGTCATCCTTGCATCCATATTGATAGATATCGCGGTGCAGCTAAACATCTGGAGGGTAATTGCTGTAGCTGAAAAGCGGGCCCAGGATATTGCTAATCTGTTGCTCCCTGGTCTGGGCACTTTCATTTCCGTGCTTATTGTTTTGGGTGGTCTGGCCTTTAATGTGGGCAATATTGCAGGGGCCGGCCTTGGCCTTAATGCGCTACTGGGTATTTCTGTAATTACAGGAGCATTGATATCAGCGGCGCTGGCAATAGCTATTTTTATGATCAGGGAGGCTGGGAAAGCGATGGACAGATTTGCACAACTCATGGGCTGCATCATGATCATGGTGATCATCTATATCGCGGTAACGTCTAATCCGCCGGTTGCCGAGGCTGCACTCAGGACAATTGTGCCTAAAAAAATAGACCTGATGACCATCATTACGCTGGTAGGTGGTACCGTTGGCGGATACATCACTTTTTCGGGTGGACACCGCTTGCTCGATGCGGGGATAAAAGGTAAAGCGGCTTTGTCCCAGGTGAGTACCAGTGCTGTCATGGGTATTTCCGTAGCCTCACTGATCCGGGTATTCCTCTTCTTAGCTTCCCTGGGCATCATCTGCAAAGGGCTTAGCATTGATCCCGGGAATCCTACCGGATCTATATTTCAGTCAGCAGCAGGAAAGCTCGGGTACAGGTTGTTCGGGCTGGTGATGTTCTCAGCAGCCATTACCTCTGTAATTGGCTCGGCTTACACCTCAGTTTCGTTTATAAAATCTTTCAGTCCGGTCATCTCTAAAAATGAGAATAAAGTCATTATTGCCTTTATTTCGGTCTCCACTCTTATTTTTACCCTCACTGGAAAGCCCGTTAGCCTGCTGATCATGGCAGGGGTGGTAAATGGGTTTATTTTGCCCGTTACCCTAAGCACTATCCTGTTTGCAGCTTATAAAACAAGAATTGTGGGCGAATACAGGCATGCAGTCTGGCTAACTTTTTTCGGCGCTTTAGTGGTCGCAATTATGACCTATATGAGTATAAATGTACTGCTGCAATACATTTAAGTTCATAAAAATGCTGACAGGCTATTGTTCAGCCGCCGCAGCCGCCCCAACCAGATCCTGCATAATACGATCAGCTGTAAGGCAAACAAAATAATAGCTGCTGAAAGCATCAGGGACTTGCCTGTATTAAAGCTGATGTTATAACTGAAAAACAAGAGGAAGCCGGCCATCAGCACTACCCGCGAAATAACAGAGATGACAGCATAAGTTCTTACTTTCATAAGATATCGCTGAAGCGAGGCGCGAACGGAAGTCCCGGCAACCAGGTGTCTGGACAAGCCATAACCAGTCAGATTATGAATCAATGCTGAGGCTACGCTAACTACTAGTAGTATATTGATTAAAAGGGGTTTCTGATCTCCGTCAAACATGGTGTAATACGCCATCAGAAAGGCCGACCAGCCAATGACCTCTATTCCCAATTGTTTCCGGATCTGTTTCAATACCGGATGATTATTTTCCTTCAGCATCTGCTGAATTTCTTCCGGAGTTTTCAGGGGAGCTTCTATATTTTTCCAGGTAGATTTTAAGGCATCTAGTTCCATATCCTATTTGATTAAAAGTTTTTGAATTTTGTTTTTGATCCTGTTGAGTTTAACGCCAACATAATTTTCATTGATACCGGTGATCTCGGCAATTTGCAGATAACTAAGCTCCTCTAAATAGAGCGTAACAATGGCTTTTTCGCTGTCGTCAAGCTGTTTTAACGCGGCGAAAAGCCGCTCCTGCCTTATTCCCATTTCTTCACTCTGCATTTCTTCTGCAAGGTCGGGCAGCGTGGTGCTGTACATCACATCAGGCTTTTTTTTACGAAAAGAGGCAATAGCCGTGTTTAGCGCAACACGATAAAGCCAGCTGCTCACTTTAGCTTCTCCTTTAAAGGAGGGGACGGCCCGCCAAAGCTGGTAAGTGATTTCCTGAAACAGGTCTTCGCGATCCTCCCGGCTATCCCGGTACAGACGGCATATCTTATGAATGATTGCCTGATTTTTAGTAATCAACGCTAAAAACTGATTTTCATCCATAAGGTCTTGTTTTAAATATATTCATATCTCCTATAAGTTGTCCTTATTTTAAAAATCTTACAGTTTGATCAAAAAAATAATAAGAAAGGTCAAAGCTGGTGCAGCCCCGTTAAATAGTATTTGGTTTGATTTTTGTTTAGGTTTATGTGTTCATCTAATACCTGTTTTATGATAAAGATACTGAAACTTCAAAAAGCTGTATACCTCATCATTTTAGGCGTTATCGGATTAATTGCTCATAAAATAATGGAGGCCAATAAACTCGACTCAGGTATTTACGTACTCAAACTATCGGGCCTTCTATTTTTAATAGGTGCATTGTGGCTTATATACCCTATTTTATTTGCTAAAAAAGTGAACGAGGAGGAAGTGCAGCTTGATCCCGAAAAGCAGAATGAGGCAGCGGATCCGGTTATAACAAACCAGCCATAAACGGATCTGTAATGGAATCTTCGCCTGTTTCAACATGCCCCGCGTAGTGTTGCAAAAAAGAAGTATTATCGCTTAATTTTACCCTGAAGTCGTACCAGGAGCCACTGTTTTTTAAATCCAGTATCAGCTTAAACCTTTGTTGAGCCGCCAGGATCATAATTGTAGGCTCAATAGTTTTATAAATCTCATCCGTTATTTCCAGCTTCAGCTCCTCATTGCTGCTGTTTTCAATCAGAAGTTCAATGTTGCCGGTTAGTTTCTTACTCAAAAGGCCCTTGCGTTCATATAAACAAATGATGTTAATTAAAGGATCTCGCCGAGTTCCTTTGAATCGCCGGAAAAATCCGTTAGGAGCAGTCACTTTAAGATCATATTGTTCATCAGCAAAATGCTCAAGCTTTATCGTATCGGTCAATTGATCACCTGCAGTCAGGGTATAGTTCCAGATCTTACCCGCTTTTCCCTTGTAAATATCGGAGGTATACACACAAAAAGGAACTCCGGATGGCCTGGTTTTTTGTCTGGACACTGCTTTTCCGGATTCAAAATGTAATTCAATATTTTCTCTTTTTACATCCAGATTGCAGGAAGAGGACAATTGATAAGGTAGTGCGCAGGCCGGCCGTGTTCCTGTTTCCTGCTTTGCCATTACATCTGGTGATAAGACAGAGAAAGAAGGGTATGAATTGATCTTTTCAATTTCATCACGTTTTAAAGGATTGGGACTAAGCTGGGCAGGCTTATTCCTTGCATTATTGATCTGGATCAGTACTTCCTTTTTTTTCAATCGAGGGGGAATCACCGGTGGCTCTGCTGCGGCAGGCCGGAAAGCAGAGGTTAAATCGCCACAGACTGCGCGCCGCCAGCTGCTGATGTTTTCACTTTTGATGACTTTGCCCGTTTTTTTACTTAAAAAATGTTCCAGGAACATCAAACAAGAGGTATGGTCAAATACCTGGGAATTCACATATCCGCCTTTACTCCATGGAGAGGCAATCAACATTGGAACCCGGTAACCGAGGCCAATCGGGCTGTCCTTTTTCAATTCATAATCTACAGCAACGTCAATTTGAGCAGAAACTTTACCGGTGTCGGGTGTGTTTGGCTTTGGAACTACGTATGGCGGCATATGATCAAAATATCCATCGTTCTCATCGTAAGTCAGGATAAAGATGGTCTTTTTCCATACCTCTGGATTTTTGGTCAGGATATCCATTGCCTCAGACACATACCAGGTGCCGTATAAGGGCGAGCTGGTGTGGTCGGAAAATTTCTGGGGAGCAACCAGCCAGGAAACAGCAGGAAGGTTTCCGTTGTCTACATCAGATCTGAATTGATAAAATAGGTCATTTTCTGGAATATTCATCCTCTGTGATGCTCCCTTATCGTCTGTAAATGAAAAAGTGTTCAATGCCAGGTAATCTTTGGGCGAGTTGATATTGGTGGCAAAAGCCTTATCTATAAGGTTCTTTTCGCTCGAAGATAGCTTTTCGTATTTTGCTCTTACCTGTTCAGCACTTAATGGCGGATTTACGGTATCGTCGCCATGTTTTCTAAAATAAGCAGAAAGCTTGACGTTGTATCGTTTTACGTATTCCATCGCATTGTCGCCATAGTTGCCCAGCCAGCTGTCTACTTCTCTTCCTTTCAAATTGGCGGTCCACAGTTCATTCTGATATATTTTCCAGCTGATGTTATGCGTTTCCAAAAGCTCAGGAAAAGTATGCCAGTCGACATAAACATCGTTGCGTGATTCTGCCTGTGAATTGTTTACTGCTGCTATAGCCTCCCCGTTTTGTTCTGGCCTGATGGTACCCGACCAAAAGAACAGGCGGTTAGGGGTGGTACCCGTTAAAGAAGAACAAAAGTGGTGATCACAAATCGTGAAAGCATCCGTCATGGCATAATAGAACGGAATATCTGTCCGGTCATAATAGCCTAAGGACATCAGGCTTTTGACCGGTATCCATTTATCATACCGGCCGCCGTTACGCGCTGCCACCTGGTCGTTCCAGGAATGGGGAAGCCCTCCCTGCCAGGTGATCTTGGTTTTATTGATATCTACATGAAATGGAGCGTAAGTATTGCCCTTTTCATCCTTTTGCAGCCATACTTTATCCTTGTCGGGCAGCGTATATGCCCTCGGATCATTAAAACCGCGAACACCTTTAAGTTTACCAAACATGTGGTCAAATGAACGGTTCTCCTGCATTAAAAAAACAATATGTTCTGCATCCAGGAAAGTGCTTCCGGGATCGGCACTAATGGCCATAGCCTTTTGGATAGACATTGGGATCACATTGGGCAGACCGGCTGCACCTGATAATATCGCTGCGTTTTTAAGGAATTGCCTTCTCGAGTTCATTTGCCTGGGTGTATGAACCAAATGTAACGGATTGCCAGTTAAATTTTACATCAACGCGATAAACTTTAAACAGTTAAGGCCAATTCTGATTTAATCCGTCGTCAGCGCTTTCCAGATGACATCATATACTGCTGTAGCATTTATTCCTTCGGGCGCTGTTTCCTGATCTGTAATTAAAACCGGATGAAATTCGGCTGGGGTATTAATGCTGCCATGTGAGCCTTTTATCAATGTTGCATCTAGAGGGATCACATCCATCACATACCTGAAACCAGCTTTCTTTCGTAGTAATTTATAAGCTGCCCTTGCTTTTGAAGACATAAACATTTCAACCGGATCATAACCGGGTTTTTTGTGGATGTCTACACACCTGGCATAGTCAGGTGCTTTGGCGTCATCCAGCCAAAAGTAATAGGTAAACCAGCTTTCCGGTTCAGCAACCAGCACAAAAT
Organism: uncultured Pedobacter sp.; assembly: GCA_946478755.1. Next base: position 10,940 of record CAMLDJ010000021.1, read on the forward strand.
CCCCTGCACGTTCGTGGTCCAGGCCATGTTCTTTTTTACCTTCATCATCCAGGACCATGGCAATACCAGGTGTGTTTTCAAGCAAAGCTTTCACCTGCTGCTTCACAGAAGGATCATTGATGTAAACATGTGCGATCTGATGGTCTGCTACAACAAATGCCTTTGAAGCTCCGGCGTCCAGCAATTCCAGGCCTCTTTCCATGCGAATCTGCAGCAGTCCGGCTGTTCTGAAAACACGGTTCAGATGAACAGGATGGTTTACCGATGTAATTCCGTATTCCGAGAGGATAATGATGTTCGCATTTTTCTTTTCATAAAAGCCGACCAGCTCCCTTAATAGGGCGTCTATTTGATGGAGTTCTTTGCCGATAAGGGAAAAATCGGGTCCGAATTTTTGCAGGCAGTAATCCAGGTGAGGGAGATAGATCAATGTTAAGGTTGGATCGTATAGATTATCAGTTAACATTGATGCGCGGGCAATCCATTCCGACGATTTGATATTAGCTCCAGGGCCCCAAAACTGAAACAGGGGAAACTGCCCCAATTTTTCCTGTAAAAGGTCACGCAGTTCTGCCGGTTCCGAGTAGCAGTCTGGCATTTTCCGTCCATCAGCCAGGTAATTAGGGCGTGGCGTTACCGAATAATCTGCACTGGAATACATGTTGTACCACCAGAACATATTGGCACAGGTAAAGGCATGGTCTTCTCTTTTTGCCCGCTCCCAGATCTTTTCGGCCTTAACAAGTTTGTTCGATTGCTTCCAGAATTTAATCTCAGCATCTGTATGGTCATACCAGCCATTGCCAACAATGCCGTGGCCGGAAGGAAGTTCGCCCGTTAGATAGGTAGATTGTACTGCTGTAGTAAGCGCCGGGAGCATGGGCTTAATGCTGCCCACTTTTTTATTTTTAATATATTGCTGCAAAAATGGGGTATGCGCTCCAATCAGGTTCTGCGACAAGCCAACAACGTCTATGACTACAGTTTTTTTCATTTTAATATCAGGCAAGGGTAAGGATATTCATTACCCAATTTAACTCATTGCTGATGGATTGGGCTATCGGTAATTTTATCTGTTCAGGTAAAACCTCCCAGGTGTAAGTTTCTACTTCCAGGTGACTGGTAAACGGTTTGTTTTTTTGCATTTCAAGTAAGGCAGTGATGTCGTCCTGGGTAGATTGCAGCAGGCCGATCTCTTTGATGGAAATGGGGACATGGAAATGTGAACGCCATTGCGTAATGCCTGAATGATCAAAATCTTCAAGAGCTGCTGGCAGGTCGGGGTATCTGATTAATGATCCGTCATCTTTTTTTGCCACTACCTGATGTAAATAGGTTGCTTCATTAAATGTCGCAAAGCTTGATCGTATCGCCTCCCGTTCTGTCTCGCTTCCGTTTAAATCCGCTTTCAGGGCTGCGCTGATCTGGAGTTTACCTACCTTAATACCTTTTTGTTCCAGTTCTGCCAGCACGGCTTCATGATCTTCATAACCAATTGCAAAATGGCAGACATCGTAACAAAGACAGAGGTGCTTTTTAATCAACCCTGCAGCCTCATTATTCGATAGATTAAACTTAAGTGCTATCATTGGAATACCCAGGACCAGCAGGTCATCTTCAAACCAATCGATAAACTCGCGTCCGGTTTCCAGTATTCCGTCCGGCTCCGGTTCGATGTCAAGGTGCAGCAGCTGGCCGGTTTCCTGGTGTATCCTGATCAGCTCTTCAATGACACCAATCACATGTAGCGTCGAAGCTTGTTTTGCCCTGTTAAATTCTTCGCTGTTTTTGAACCAGTGCCTGTAACTTAAGGGAGAGGTAGAAATTCCACCATCCATCCCTGCAGGTAGTATTGACTTAAGAATATGGAATAAGCGAATGGTATAATCCATGCGTTCCTTTGTGGTCCAATCTGGCGCATGTACGTTTTCTTTAACTATGGTATGATGAAAATCCCCATATGGGAAGCCGTTCATGGTAAAAACATAAGCGTCATTTTCCTTTAACCATTGCTGAAATTGCCTTAGTGCATCCTCATCCTGCAGTTCAATGCTGGCTTGGTTAGATAGCCTTAATCCCAGGCCAAGAGGCTGCCCGGGGCTAACAGATTTCCTGATGACCGGGAAGTTCTGCTTCAATGCATTGAAGTCGTCGGCCCAGTTTTTACCGGCATGAATATTTGTACAATACGTTAAGTGTCCGGTCTTTACTTTCATGTTAGTGGTTAATTGTGTTTAAACTCCTACTGTTTTTAGCGAAATCCTTCAGATAATCACTTGCCTTGATCAGTAACTGCTGATCCATCTCATGCACTTCCTTTCCTGTACCAAGATCTGTCAGTAAGGTAATGGTCAATTTACCACCCAGGTGCTCCTGAAACTCTTTAAGCCCCTTCAAAATAGGCGATCGCACATCGTTAATCTGTATAAAAGGATCTGTGATGTCAAAGGAAAGTTTAAGCAGGACATTCAGGATGCGTTGCAGTTTATCTGCCGGGAGCAGGCCCGTTAAATAAGAATAAGTGCTGTCCAGTGCAATGCCCATGGCTACAGCCTCCCCATGTAACACACTGAAATTACTCAGCTGTTCCTGTTTATGGGCGCTCCAGTGGCCAAAGTCCAGTGGTCTTGCAGATCCTGTTTCAAAAGGATCGGCCCCGGCAATATGCTCTAAATGGAGCTTCGCACAGCGTTTGATGAGTTCGTTCATGCTTTCGGTGTTTCTGTCAGCCAGCGCGGTGGCATGGGCTTCTATCCAGAAAAAGAACTCCCGATCTTTGATCAGGGCAACCTTTATGGCTTCCGAAATTCCCGAGCGGTAATCCCGGTCACTCAGGGTGTCTAAAAACCGGTCGTCGTTAAAAACGGCTGCAGGTGGTGCAAAGGTGCCCAGAAAATTTTTCTTCCCTCTGTAATTAATGCCGTTCTTAACACCAATGCCCGAATCGTTTTGAGAAAGTACAGTGGTGGGGATGCGGATGTGCTTAATGCCGCGGTGCGAAACTGCTGCGGCATAACCTGCCAGGTCAAGCACCGCGCCTCCGCCAATGGCTGCGAGATAAGAGTGCCTGTCTATCCCATAAGTATCCACTGCTGCAACGATCCGGTCAAACAGGCGGACATCGTTTTTCGACGCTTCCCCACCGGGAATGACCATAAAATCGGGGATCAGTTTTACCTGCTGATGCCGGTCAAAATAAGAGGAAATGTCATGGATAAGGCTTGGATGGGCGCTAGCTGCACCCTCATCAATCACGAAATAAATTTTCTGTATCCCTTCTCCCGGTCGTTCTTTAAAAAAATCGGCAAGTGTGGTGTTCTCTACTTCGAAAAGTGAAGTGCTGAAGTATATTTTATATTCGAATTTAACACTGAAAGACTGTTGTAAGTAACTCATAAGTTCGTCTGTAACTAAGTAACGGCAAAGGCTTTGCCTAATAAAATGGAGACGGGCAGTAGAATAACTACAAATATAGCAACATTCCATACGCCAAAGGCAGCTGCCCATGCTGCATTCATCAGGATTAAGGCGATAACGCCCGATTTCACCGCCTGACCGATATGTTTACCAATGGGGCTCTGAATGGCTATGATCAGGGGAATAAAGATCATCAGTGCAAAGGGCACTGCAAAAATAAGCGAGGGTAGCAGGTTGTTCCTGCTTGCTGCCACAACTAGAATAGCGGCGATGACCAGAGTATAAAGCAGGATTGCAAAGTAAAGTGTTCTTTTACTGCCACCATGCACTTCTCCGCGGCTGATCATGGTGATGGCGGCGATGTATACAATGGGAACGAGGGATAAGAACCACCATTGCGGTATGGCTGCAGGAATGATACTCATTCCCAGTAATAAATTTAAACCACGGCACAAGCCCATATTTAAAGGGCCAAAAATAGCATGGTGTTTCAGGTATTTGTTATAGATCAGGCAGCATACCATGATGGCTACGGCAAGATACTGCGAGGTCGGATGATACAGACCTGCGGCGAAAATGCCAATAAAAAAGAAAAGGCCACCAAAAATTGTTGCTGCTTTTTTTGAAACCAGACCGCTTGGGATCGGCCGTTCCGGGCGCTCGATTTTATCCAGCTCAGCATCGAAAACATCATTCAATATAATGCCGCCACTATAAAGGCCGATGGTTGATAAGCATAAAAGGATTACTGGAAGCAAAGTAAGCTGTGCGCTCATGCCCCAGTTAAAACCTCCGGGGGCCTGCTGGATAAAATAACCCACAATGGCCATTCCCGCCAATACATCGGCTACGGCGGTAACCACATTTGCCGGGCGCATTAACCGTAGGTAACCTAATATTTTATTCATGATGGGTTTAAGAGATGATGATTGAATTCTTGTCTATTCTTGGTTGTTGGCCACCCCTTAATATCGAGTTGCTGGCAAATTTTTGGCTCTGATCGATGTTTTTAACCGCAGTGAAGTCATGCTCATCAATCTGTCCGCTTTGGGCAAAAGCGGTGATGGCATTGCGATAAGTAACCAGTTCTATGGCAGCTGAACTAATTCCTGATCTTTTCATTAAGGCCGCGGTTTTTGGTATCGCCAGAGGGTCACTGATCCCCCAGTCGGCCGCCGAATTGATCATGATCCTTTCCGGGCCATATTGTTTGACCACTTCTACCATACGCTCATTTCCCATTTTTGTGAAGGGGTAAATGGTGAAGGCAGCCCAGAAGCCTCTGTCCAGCACTTCCTTTACCGTCTCCTCGTTATTGTGGTCTACGATGACCATATGTGGGGGCAGACCTTGCTCCATAGCAATGTCCATACTCCGCTGAGTGCCTTTTTTCTTGTCGCGGTGCGGGGTGTGAATCTGTACCGGCAGCCCGGCTTCCTTTGCAAGTTCCAGCTGTAAGCGGTAGTATTTTTCTTCCGCTGGCGTCTGGTCGTCAAAGCCGATCTCGCCAATCCCGACCACACCTTCCTTAAAAATAAACTGTGGCAGGATTTCCATAACCTGTTCCGCGAGCTTTTCACTATTCGCTTCCCTGGAGTTTAACCCGATGGTACAATAATGTTTAATGCCAAATTGCGAAGCCCTGAACCTTTCCCAGCCAATCAGGCTGCTGTAATAATCGGTAAAGCTGTTTACACCGGTTCTCGGTTGTCCGAGCCAAAATGCAGGTTCTATCAGCGCGACAATGCCTGCATCTGCCATGGCCTGGTAATCATCCGTAGTCCGGGAAGTCATGTGGATATGCGGATCGAAAAACTTCATTCCGCTGATGTCGCTCAGGTCGAGGGGGCTTTCCATCTTTTCTCCTTTATTCCGCTCGTCAAAATTTTCGTTACAGCACATAATTCTGGTGTTTATTAAGGGTTCATTTGTTGTGTCAATTCATAAATCTCGGGGGCCACTGTTCTTTGGGCCGCCAAACGCTCCTGTATATAATCCTGAAGGGTCGCTGTCAGCGCATCGTTTAGCCTTTCCTTCAGACCCACAATCAGGTTAACGTCCTTTTCCGTAAAAAAAGCTTTCAGGACCAGCTGGTTCCAGGCCGCCTGGGAAAGGAACTTTGCTGGGTAAGGATTGTGGTACATGATGGCTTCCAGCACCGTTCCTATATTGCTTCTTATCCCTTCTTCGCAACGGCTTATCCATTCTTCGGGATAAGCGTAAAGGGGAAGGGCAGTGTACAGTGCAACTTGTTCGTTCATTTCCGCTGCCGCGAACAAGCCGTTAATTTTTTTAACATAGCTTTCCTTGTCGTCTGATGGCAATTGCATGAGCAGCCAGACCCTCGACAGTCTGTCCAGTGACCAGCTGTTGATTTCGAAGCCTGGTAGCAGCTGGCTGATCTTTCCCGGTTCCGCACCCATCAGTGTTATATTTTTTTTTGAGGTCATCCGGGGCAGATGAGAAAAACACAAATGGAGCTGCACCGATCTGTCTTCCGCGACAATCAGGTCAACTTTACTTTGCAGCCATTGCATAGCCTCTGTCGTCAGGTTTTGCCTGATGACCTGCAAAAAAATAGCATTCAGCTTTCTTAGCTTAGGTATATCTATCAAAAGCATGATTCTCCGGTTAACAGCTATAAAAATAATTAATGGCAAGTGCCCCGCTAATGATCAGTAATCCAAAAAACTCCCGTGTTTTCTCAATATAAGGTTTTGTAGCCTGCATACTTTCCACAAGGCTGGGGCTTTTGTATTTCATGATCCAGTCGCGCACACCGTCTTTAGCAAAAAACAAAAATATAGCGTAAATCAGATAGAAAGATATGGCAAGGAGATAGACAGTTGGAAAAAAATAATTAAATATGGCAAATCCACAACAAATGGATGCAACCATATAAATGGGTACCCAAAGCCAGGAATCGTTATCGTTTAAATTTACGTAAGCGAACAAAATAAAGGCAATGCAAAAAATGGAGTTTAAAATACTCAGCAGCATAACAATGAAGTTTATATTTGTGTGTTTGTTTATTACTAAATACAAATAAACAGAATATTAAGTCGATTTAGCAAAATACGTAGTGTATTTTAGACATTTAATTGATCATATTAAGATTGCAGGTGGAGAAAGAAATAGATGCCCCGACACATGATTTTACTTTTGAGAACTTCAACGTTTCGGGATTAACCATATCAGATATATTAAAGCACAATAAGGTTGGGGCAGATACCTCAGAAAAGGGGTTTTATGAACTTTCACCGGCAGAGATCGGGGTTGATTTTGCTGTTTTTGCGGATGCCACCGTCTCCATGAACAGTCAGGTGGTGACCATTAGCCAAACTACTGACCGCCTCATGTTATCCTGCACCTGTATGTCGGCCATTAACGGCTTATGTGAATACCAGGCGAAGGTATTGTATAACATCATGAACAGACAGGCCCTGCGTTTATTTTTTGATCGGCCGCTGCGACATAAGAAACTGAAAGAATTTGCGGCCGATTACGGCCTGGAAGACGAAATACACCTGGATGACCATTTTCAGCTGGATTACGTAAAAGGCAGTCTGGCGATCAGCCCCAGGGCAAAAACGCTATTTCCAATCAATAAAAAAACAAAGCTGGAGCTTGGTGAAGCCCTATTGCCCGCTAAAGAATGGCCTTTGCCCGTATCGGGAGGTCTGATTAAAAAGAACCTTAAAACGATAGTCGTTTTTAGTCAGCACCGCTTTTACAGTCACCTGAGCGTTTCTCTGTATGAAGGATCTGCCGGCAAGGATGGAAAGATCAAGAACCCCTTAAAAAATGTTGACCCATCAGACCTGATCTGGACTTCGGAAAGCAGCGCGGAGCTGAAATTTCTAAACGGTATTTTAAAGTTCCAGAACAATTACAATGATGAGGCTTCGGAATCTGATCTGGAAGGATTGAAAGCCCTGGCCAGAAATCCGCTGGGATTGGACATATATATGCACGATGTCAAGGCTTCAGCCAACATATCTGCCAGCTCGATTACCCCGGTAAAGCTCAAAGTTCTTGGCATCGACCTGCTGCTGTCGGTTCATGAAAAAGGCGATTTTTATGAGGTATCTGGAGTTTTGATGCTGGAAGACCAGTCGCTGGCACTCGAAAACCTGGTAGTAAAGCATCACTATTTTATTCAGCTGGACCAAAATCTATACCTGATTGATAACCCTATTTTTTTACGGGTGATAGATTTCTTTAAAAAGCATTACGATAAAATGCTGATCCACAGGTCAAAGTTCGATGATTTTTATGGGAGCATCCTTTCAAAATTGGAAGAAAAGGTAAAGATCAATTATTCCTATTTAAAGCCGGCCACAAAAACACAGATTGAAGAAAAAGGGTATGACCTTGAAAATGAGCAGCTGATCTATCTATCCGAGTCCGAAGATTTTGTTCTTATCACACCGGTAATGCGGTACAGCAATACAGAAATACCTGTGCTTTCCCGGAAACAGATCATTGCCAAAGATAAATACGGGAATACTTTTACCCTGCGCAGAAATGAAGAAGAAGAGCTTCAGTTTATCAGTAATCTGACGAAGCAGCATCCGTTTTTTGAAGAGCAGCTGGATGGGGAAATGAAAATGGATTGCTTTTACATGCATAGAAAGCATTTTCTTGACATCGGGTGGTTTCTGGATGCCTTTGAGGCCTGGCGCAGCAAGGGCATTACCATTATGGGTTTCAATAAACTGAATAATAATAATCTGAGTCAGTATAAGCCGGAGATATCTATTAAGGTCATTAGCGGGATAGACTGGTTTGAAACCATAGCAAAAGTAGCCTACAATGGCGAGGCCATTTCTTTAAAGCACCTGCATAAATCCATCCGCAACAAAAGTAAGTTCATTAAGCTGGATGATGGGACGATGGGAATTTTACCAAAGGAATGGGTAGAGAAATTTACCAGCTATTTTAACGCGGGTGAAGTGGTAGACGACAGCATTCATACCCATAAGATCAATTATAACAGGATTGCAGAACTGTACGAAGAGCAGCTTTTTGATGAAGCCGTAAAAGATCAGCTGGCCATGTACCGGAGCAAGTTATCAGGACCGGACAACATACGGCAGGTGAGAGTCCCGGAGAGCCTGAATGCCGAGTTGCGCGCCTATCAGCACGATGGTGTAAACTGGCTTAACTTCCTGGATGATTTTAATTTTGGCGCTTGTCTGGCCGACGACATGGGCCTGGGTAAAACCATACAGATCATCGCCTTTATACTTACCCAAAGGGAAAAACACGCCCATAATACCAATCTTGTGGTGGTGCCTGCGTCCTTAATTTTTAACTGGCAGGCGGAGGTCGCCAAATTTGCTCCTTCGATTAAAATCCGAACCATTTATGGTGCCGACAGACTGAAGGATATCCATGAATTTGATCAGTACGAGCTGATCCTTACTTCGTATGGAACCTTGCTTGCCGATATCCGTTTTTTAAAAGCCTATCGGTTTAATTATGTGTTTTTAGATGAATCACAGAACATCAAGAATCCGGATTCCCAACGTTATAAAGCGGTCCGACTTTTACAATCGCGCAATAAGGTTGCGTTAACCGGTACACCTATAGAGAACAATACCTTCGACCTGTATGGACAGCTTTCTTTTGCCTGCCCGGGTTTACTAGGCAGTAAGCAGCAGTTCAAAGAACTGTATTCTGTACCTATTGATCAGTTTAAAGACAGCAGGCGTGCAAAGGAATTACAGCAAAGGATCAGTCCTTTTATCTTACGCAGAACCAAAGAACAGGTGGCTAAAGAGCTACCCGATAAAACTGAAATGGTCATCTATTGTGAAATGGGCAGCGAGCAGCGCGAAGTATACGAAGCAGCGGTACAGGATATTAAAGATTACATAGAGGGCGTTGCAGAAGATGAACTACAAAAGAGCAGCATGCACATTTTGCAGGGCATTACGAGGTTACGGCAGATCTGCAATTCAGCTGCGCTGCTAAAAGATGATAAATTCTATGGCAATGCCTCTTCAAAAATGGACACCTTGCTGGAGCAGATAGAAAGCAAATCGCCTCATCATAAGATCCTGGTTTTTTCGCAGTTTGTGGGCATGTTGGATCTGATCAAAAAAGCGCTTCATGAGCGGGGCATTGCCCATGAATACCTGACCGGGCAAACCAGGAACAGGGCTGCGGTGGTCAATTCCTTTCAGGAAAATCCTGAGATAAGGGTGTTTCTGATCAGCTTAAAAGCGGGAGGGGTGGGGTTGAACCTCACCTGTGCTGACTATGTCTATATCGTTGATCCCTGGTGGAATCCGGCGGTAGAGCATCAGGCGATTGACAGGGCATACCGTATAGGACAGGAGAAAAATGTGGTGGCCGTAAGGTTGATCTGCCCGGATACCATTGAAGAGAAGATCATGAAGCTACAGGATACCAAAAAGGACCTGGTTGGCGACCTGATCAAAACGGAGGTATCCATCTATAAAAGCCTTTCAAAAAAAGATCTGCTGAGTTTATTTTAGATAGTCTCGAGGCAGCGGGCTAGTTGACACTTACCTGGGTTAATAATTACCTGGGCTTTAGTCCGGTGTTACCAGGGCCTTACCAGGGCGTCTGTAGGGCTGAGGCCCTAGAAAGGCCCTAGTAACCCCCTAGTAACCCCCTAGTAAGGCCCTCGTAATATTTGCCGCAGTGAGGCATGTGTCTTACACTGAAAAAACTTGACACATTAGGGCTATTTATTACTGGGTTTTACTGTTTTTGCTTGACTTTTGTCCTCAGTGTGTCTTATCTGTCAAAATGGAGGTGAATTGGCTTTGTATTGACCATGTAAGGTTATTACAATAAGTTATCGTAGAAGAGACATCATAGATTTTATAACTTTTTTGTCGCCCGAGACGAGTGCCAATATAGTTGAGAGCTTAGCTAATTTTAGCAATTAAAATTTGAAAAGTTATTACTCAATTGCATAACCAAAAAGGTATGCTAGCTAAACTGATCTTACCGCGCTATTTAACTAGCCAATAGCATGGCTCATTAGGAACCAGACTCGCATAGCATATGGTCTTTGGGGGTAAAATAATTAACCAAATGTATCCGATATGAATAAAAATTTTACAAGAACAATTTCCTGTAACCTAAAAGTGTTTGGGATGGAAGGGACCAGACGAAAGCTAATGCTGCTGCTGATCATGTTGCAGTTTACAGGGGCTATAGTCTACGCGCAATCGATTAAAGTTACGGGAACAGTAACAGATAATAAAGGCGAGCCATTGCCTGGGGTGACTGTTAAGGTGAAAGGGCTCTCGCTTGGTGCCACCACTACCGGCAGTGGGACGTATACCCTTAGTGTTCCAACTGCCACCTCCGTTCTCGTATTTTCTTATGTCGGCTTTATACCACAGGAAATAACTGTGGGGACTAAAGCCAAAATTGATGTCAGTTTAAAGGAGGACTTAAGTAACCTGGAAGAGCTGGTCGTGACAGGGTATGGCGGGGTAGCCAAGAAGAAAGACCTGACGGGTGCAAGCTCGTCTGTCAACGCAAAGGACATTGAGGAGCGTCAGCCGATCAACCTTTTCGATGCTTTGCAGGGAAAAGCTGCGGGGGTTCTGATTGTGAATGACGGGGGTGGTGCGCCGGGAGCAACGGGTTCAATCCAGATTCGTGGCACATCTACCTTAAACGGTGGCAACGGGCCACTTTATATTGTTGATGGGATAATTAATCCTGACGGGGCAAACATTAATCCTGCAGATATTGCAAATATAGAAGTACTAAAGGATGCCGCTTCAGCATCCATCTATGGTTCCCGTGCAGCTAACGGAGTAATTTTAATTACTACGAAAAAAGGAGAGGAAGGTAAGCCAATGATAAACCTAACCTATAACCAGGTATTTGGACGTCTGGCGCACCGGATTCCGGTAAGTAACTCGGCAGAAGTCCGCGCGTTCAGAACTATTCAGGGTAGAGGAACTTCGACAGACTCTATTAACCCGAGTTTCAATGCCGATAATGACTTGCAGGATTTGTTATTGGGTAACCTTGCGCAAAAGAAAGAAGTTAAATTAGGGGTTAGCGGCGGACAAAAAGGGTTGACTTATTATACGAGTTTGAATTATCTTGATGATAAATCAATCATTCTGAATAGCTGGGCAAAAAGACTGCAGTCGAGAATTAACGTGAGTTACCAGTTCTCACCTAAGCTTAAATATTCAAATAACATCTCTTTTTCCTGGGAAAAATCAAATCAGGTTTCCATAGGTAATACAGTCAAAGTGGTAATGGATAGACCGGCGTATTCGCTGATTTATTATCCGGATGGTAGTTTAACCAGTTACATCGCTTCTAAAAGGAATCCTATAGCGCAGGCTTTGAATGAAAGAGATGAAGATGAAAAGTATTCCGGACAATTTAACAATCAACTTGATTACCAGGTTTTCAAGGATCTGAAATTCACAACCCTATTTAACGCTAAGCTGGATAACTTCCAGAATTTGTATTTCTCGCCTAGATTTATTTCGGATAACAAGGCTAAGAATTCCGGACGGAATGAGATGGCAAAAACGTTTTCATGGGAATATCAGGCTTTTTTGAACTACAACAAGACGATTTTTAAAGATCACAATTTCTCTGCATTGTTAGGCTTTAGTGCGGACAGACGGAGATTCGATAATTTTCATACAGAGTACTTAAATAGTGTTAACGAGGAGATCTTCGTTACATTTCCCGATTATCTGACTTCTTCTAAAACTTATACCTCTGCAACAGCAAATACAACAGCATCTTTATTCAGCCGCTTAGGATACAACTATAAAGGGCGTTATATCTTGCAGGGAACCTACCGCAGAGACGGATCTTCGAGATTTGGCAATGAAAATAAATGGGGTAACTTCTTTTCGGCTTCAGCAGCATGGCGTTTCTCTGATGAAAAGTTTATGGAATGGGCTAAACCTTTTATGGACGATGCCAAGTTACGGTTTAGTTTCGGACAGCTTGGGAATGATAAAATTGGTGACTATGAGTCATATACAAAAGTTGATTTCGAAGGGAATTATAATGGCGTAGGAGGTGCTGCATTGACCAGTACATTTGGTAACGCGTTTATTAAATGGGAAACGACGACTCAGAACAACGCCGGACTGGACCTGAGCTTTTTTAAAGGTAGATTAGGCTTTACTGCTGATTACTATGTAAAACGTACTAAAGATCTACTTTATGCCCGGGAACTTTCCAAAGAAACCGGCTACAGTAAAGTACAGGTTAACTTAGGTAATATACAGACTAAGGGTTTGGAATTTGTAGTGACTGGAACGCCAGTTACCAATAAAAATTTTGAATGGAATTTATCAGGTAACGTCTCTTTTGAAAGAGGTACAATTTCGAAATTAGCGGATGGTATACCATTTTTTGCCGGTAACAAATGGTATGTAGAAGAAGGCGGTAAAATAGGAAATTTCTATGGCTGGAAAAACCTTGGCGTATACCAGTGGGATGAGTCAAATGCTTACGATGAGAACTGGAGGAAATTGACTGTGGTATTGGAGAACGGGTCACCAAAATATGTAGATGGTAAACCGGTGTATAGCTTAGACGGCAAAGCCTATACGGGGGCCATTAAAAGTATTTCTGCTCCCGACGGCAAGTTAAAAGGTGGAGATGCGGAATGGGAAGATAAGAAACAAGATGGAGTAATAGATGATGCCGATCGCCAGATTCTTGGGAACGCTACGCCTGATTTCTATCTCGGTATTATGAACAGCCTGCGGTATAAGAGCTTCACCATTTCGTTTTTGTTTAACGGTTCTTTTGGTGGAGAAGTTTACAACTCACTCCTACAGAGCCAGAATAAGCCTTCGAATACCGGTGCCGGATCTCCGGATATGGTATATAATTCATGGAGAAAACCTGGTGACATAGCAAAATATCCATATTATATTGAAAAAGACAATAGAGGAAATCTAAAAACAGATGGAAACAGTATTTATATAGAGGATGCTTCATTCGTCAGGTTATCAAGTGCAAGACTAGCCTACCGGCTAAATCCTGAATGGACTAAGCGCATCTACTTAAAGGGTGTAACTGCTTATGTATATGGAATGAATCTCCTGACCTGGACAAACTATAAAGGCTACGATCCGGAGTTCAGTTCAAGCAATCCTTTAACCCCTGGCGATGACACGGGAAAGTATCCAAAAAGAAGAGAGTTTGGTTTTGGGTTAAATGTTAATTTTTAATAAGATAAAATGAAAAAGTTAATAGCAATATGCGCTTTGGGAACGGTAATGTTACTGGGCGGCTGCAAAAAATTTCTGGACGAGAAGCCTTTGGCACAGGTGGCCTTAGATCAGTTTTATAAAACTAAATTCGATGTTGATGCAGCGATGGCAGGGATGTATGCCAAGTTCCAGTTGGAAATGGTAGGAGATGACCAATACACCGAAAAATACCTTTATTGGGGCGAATACCGATCCGATAATTTTGACAGGTTTATAGCCTATACCAAAGGTAATATAGATGAAGTCGTTTTAAACAGTCTAACACCTACCAACCAGTTTTCTGACTGGAGCGGACTTTATGCGGTAATAGGCAGAGCGAATAACAACATTAAATATATTCCCAGAGCTGCCACGCTGGACAGTCGGGTTACAAAAGAGATTGTAAACGATTATCTATCTCAGTCCTACGCGATGCGCGCGATGAGTTATTTTTATCTCGTACGTGTTTGGGGAGACGCCCCCATCAGACTGGAGCCTTATGAAGATCTGACAGAACCAGCAGAACAGGCAAGAGATCCAAAGGAAAAAGTGATCAATGAAGTCATTATTCCTGACCTGCAGAAAGCATATGACCTAACTGTGAAGGGCGCAAAGCCAGTTGTCTTTAATCTTGGCGAGGGAGCGATCTGTGCGGTGCTTGCCGATGTTTATATGTGGAAGAAGGATTATCCGAATGCCATTATATGGATTAAGAAACTGTTTGCGGCAAAAACTCCGACAGGGGCTACTTATACAGGATTGAGTGAGGCAAACCTTCAGCCGTCGGCAACCTGGAAAAGTATTTTTACCAATCCTGCTGGAAGTAACGAAGCCATCTGGAGCATCCATTGGGACTACCTGAAAAACGGCTGTGCATGTATGCAAACTTCATGGACTCCTAACAATAAGCAGATTGTGGTAGATGAGGCCATCTGGGATAAGTGGTTTCAACCTGAATATGCGGCGACTACACGTACTACCGATATCAGACCAAGGCAAACTGCCGATGTATTTGTAGCTCAACCAAAACCGAACAGGGACAGGTTTATAAAATGGTATGCAACAGAGGCGAATCCCACCGCCTCAGATAAATGGCCCGTTACAAGGGAATTGGAGCCTGTATACCTGACGATGTATCGTCTGGCCGATATATATTTGTTGTATGCGGAGGCACTAAATGGCGACAACGATTTAGCTAATGCGTTAAAATATTTGAATTTTGTTCGTAAAAGAGCTGGAGTGGCCGAATACCTTGCTACAGATCCACTGGTTGCAACAAAGGAAGCAATGGAGAATGCTATTTTGAATGAAAGACAGCTGGAGCTTTTTGGTGAAGGTAAAAGGTGGTTCGACCTGGTTCGTACTGGTCATGTGAAAGAAATAATGGATCCCATTCTAAAAAGAAGGCAATTAGATGGAGGTAATATTGAGGCGCCGGGGTTCATCAATCCTGAGGCAAGATCGTATTGGCCCGTTCACAGAAATGTCTTGAATTCTAATAATAAATTGATTCAAAATCCAGGTTATACAGATTAAAAAATAAAATTATGAAGAAGATAATATCAACGGTTAAGGGATTTGCTTTTCTATCCATTATATTGCTGTCTGGATGCTCCTTGTTTGATCTTGACCTGCAGAAGGATTATGAATATGAACATAAGACGCTGGATCCGCATATCAACATCAGCGCGAGACAATTTTTGGAGAACCGTTCGTATGGATCGCCTGAAAACCCAGGGGATACCGTTTTCAAATGGATGAGGAAGGGTCTGGAATATGCAGAAATTGATCTTGCTGAATTTGAAAAACAAGGAATGACTTTCATATTCCTTCATAACGATGCGGTTCGGGTATGGGATGCAAAAACCAAAAAGGTGACCAAAGGCTTATGGTTTGACTACCCAATCGTGACCAGTGTAAACCCTACGACAGGGGTGCCGGTTACACGGCCAGCATTGAAATGGGAAGACTATCCTAAAGAAGATGTGAAGAACTACTTTCTTTACTTAATGTTACAAGGGAATTATAACTTCGATAAACTGACCATTACGAACAGTACTGCACAAACACTGTTACCTCCGGGAAAAATGGCGGCTAAAGTCTCTATGCTTGGCTATGCGAACGATGGTAAAGGGTTTGATCAGGAAGGAAAGATGGATCTAAGATTGGTTAATAATGACGATTTGGCACCTATTATGATCAATGACGTGACTAAAAACAGGTCTGGAGGTTACATCGCAACAAATGGGATAGTGCATGTTTATGGAGCTACTGTTAATCCATTCAGAGCGCCCTGATACTTTTTGATTTCATGAAAAGCGTCTGGAATAAATCATCTCCAGGCGCTTTTTTTATAGCGTCATTTATTGCGGCTAATTTGGATGCTTAGCTTATGAAAAACCCGGTACAGCAGCCTGAATAGGCCTGCCTGTACCGGGTTAAAAGAGATTGTTATTTAGGTAAAGTTTTAAAGAATGGATTATTTTTGTGTGTTTTTAGCCCTTACACTTTTAACCTCTGCCGCTGAAACGACTCCTGCTTTATTGCCAAAGCTGTTTCTAACGAATGATAAAACATCCGCAATTTCCTGATCCTTCAGGAAATTGTGTGCCGGCATTACGTTGGTATAAGTTTCTCCCTCGATTTCTTCCCCAGTGGCCAGGCCGTTAAGGATGACTTTTATCAGCCTGGTTTTATCGCCCAGTACATAAGAAGTTTTACTTAGTGGTGGGTTCATGTTTGGCACGCCGCCCCCGTCTGCCATATGACAGGCCAGGCAAGACTGACCGTATATTTTCTTCCCATTCGCCATCACTGCTGCTGATACTGCCTGTGCTTTCGTCGCAGGAGCCTTTTGCTTCGTCGTTTGGGCGGATAATTTTATGCTTCCTGCGGTTATAGCGAATACAATTATTAGAACTCTTTAAATTATATTTCTTATTTTATATTGTAAACGATGCGATAGATGGTTCCTTTGGAATCATCTGTTACATATAGAGACCCATCAGCACCCTGGGCCAGTCCGCAGGGACGGTGATCTGCTCTGCTCATCGCTGCCTTTTCCGGTGTTCCGGCAAAGTTGTCTGCAAATACTTCCCAGGCACCCGATGGCTTTCCATCTTTAAAAGGCTGGAAAGCAACAAAAAATCCTTTTTGCGGCTCCGGGGCACGGTTCCAGGAACCATGGAAAGCGATAAATGCGCCGTTTTTATAACGTTCAGGGAACATCTTCCCGGTATAGAACAGCAAGCCGTTAGGCGCCATGTGCGCAGGAAAGGCGACTACAGGATCCAGGTACTTTGCATCAGCTTCTTTTTTCTTATCACCTCCATATTCCGGCGCTACAATTTTTTTATGCTGGATGCCATCATAGTACATAAATGGCCATCCGGCGTTGTCGCCTTTTTTCAAAGCATACAGACATTCTGCAGGCAATTCGGCAGATTCTTTAGTGTTGTAAAGTTCCGGCCATGAGCTGCTCAGGTTATCCCTTCCATGCTGCATGACGAAAAGCTGGTTATTTTGCTGGTTCCAGTCCAAACCTACTACATTTCTTAATCCTGTGGCGTAACGCTGACCTTCGCTGTAGCTCTGGTTCAGTTTATCTTTTTTAAACTGCCAGATGCCCGCTGCGGAGTCCAGTAGCGGACAGCCCGGGATACCCGGAGATCTTAAGCCGCGGTCTTGTTCCTGGCAGGAATTTGAAGGCACGCCAATGTTTACATACAGGTTGCCATCATTGTCGAGTACCAATGATTTGGTTTCATGTTGACGGCCCATTTTTAGTCCTTTCACAATCGTTTCGGGATGATTTGGGTCGATCACTTCGTTCTTGTCATTTAATTTGTATCTGAACACTTCCTGGTTTGAGGACGCATACAGATACCCGTCTTTAAGATAGATGCCCGTACCACCATAATTGCCAAAACCGCCAGTGATCGTTGCGCGGCCTTCGCTGTTCTCTTTCAGCACTATAATCCCCTTTTCCTCCTTTACGCGGGCTAACTTTACATAAATAATGCCCTGGGGGGTGACAACAATATGGCGGGCTTTGGCACCGATATCGGCTACCTTCAATGCGCCGAATCCTTCTGGCAGCTTCAATCCGACATTGTCTGCATCTGGTTTTGGACCGCCGATGGCAGGGTGGCCCTTAAATGCATATAAACCGAAAATGATCAATGCACATAGGGCAAGAGGTATTAAAAATATCTTCTTCATTGGAATATGTTTTTGTTTAATTTAGCAACCGCAATATTTATGGATGTTAAGTTACCACAAATATTGTGCTTTTCTTATTTACGAGGGGTTTTCCTAACGTAATAAAGCCGTTGCACACCATAAGATAGGTGCCTGCCCATGTAAGTCGCCTACGTTCCTTTTCCGGTCTAAATAATACTGCAGGTCATTTTTCTTATTTGTTCCTTCGCAAACTTCAGTAATATCATTGTTCTCATTGATATAAGTAATCAGTTTAAGCCATGCTTTACGGGCAGCCTTGCCATAAACTTCTTTATCCAGCCAGCCATTTTTTATACCTGTAATAAATGCAAAGGTGAACATTCCGGTCGCAGATGTTTCTGGCCATGATTCCGGCTTATCGATCAGCTGTCTCCACATCCCCTCCTCTGTCTGGTATTTTAGTAAGGAGGCCATCATATCCTTATATCCTTTCATGATCCTTTCGTAGTTCGGATTGGTTTTCGGTACAGATCTTAACAATTCTGCCATACCTACGGCCATCCATCCATCTCCGCGTGCCCAGTAATATGGAACATCCGGGGCATGGTAAAATAATCCGTTTGGTTTTTGCAGTTGGTCCAGGTAAAACACCATCTCTTTCGCAGCACGGTCTATATATTTCTGATCTCCTGTGGCTCTGTAAGCCTGGGCCTGCAGGGCGGTGATCATAAACATATCATCTATCCATAAGCGCGTTTGCCAGGTATAGCCCTGTTTATAAAACTCATGAGATTCAGGTTTTACTCTTGGACCTTCAGGTGGCCCCCATTGCTTATCGGCAATAGAAATCCCCAGATCAAGGTATTTTTTTTCTTTTGTCTGCCTATACAACTCGAGTGGAACAGCACCAAATACGCTGTAGTCCACATGGTCAGGAACAGGGATCATTTTAGCCTCTACACCGAAAAGTGGCTCAAACCGTTCTTTGAGCTGCGATAAAAGCTCGACATTCCTGCTTTCTTTTGCAAAAGTCAATGCCCCGTACCAGGTACAGGTTTCAGGATAGGTGATGACTTTTGGAGGACCAGGCCTGTTAAAATTAGTGTGGGGCGTTTCAATAAAATGATCGGCCACTTTTGTACCGATCTCTTTTGGGGAAGCACCCTTTGGCCAGTGTTTTAAATCTGCCGCTCTGGATTGAGCATCGAGATTGCTATATCCTGCTAAAGTCAGGACAGATGTGACACAGGCGATGCCTAAAATAGAGTTTTTGTTCATAATTATGGATGGAAAGCATTCCTTACTGCTTTTTAATTTGGTTGTTGTAATAAAGTTAGGGTTTATTTGATGCTTTGGAAATCCATGAGTGGCATCTTAGCCAACAGAAGGGTGTTTTCGGCCGGATTCTAGCATTAATGGTAAAATTGTTGATCACTTGGCTAAATTTGAACAGTAATTTTTAGCTGATTATTGGTCAATTGCATGGGTGGGCGCAGCATTTAAAATAATTATGTAACTTAATGCCCGTGGAACACTAAAGATAATGATATGAAGAAATATTTTGGTTTGGCGCTAATATTAGCCTTATCTGTAAATGCAAACGCACAACATAAGCTGGAGAAGCTTTGGGAAACGGATAGTGTAATTAATCTGCCGGAGTCCGTATTGCCTGATCTTAAAGATAAGCTGCTGTATACTTCTGTAATGGGTAACAGCCCAACCGATAAAGATGGCATAGGAGGGATAGCTAAAATCGGCCTGGATGGTAAGGTGATAGATTTGAACTGGATTTCGGGATTGAATTCGCCAAAGGGGCTTGCCAGATTGGGTAACCTCATGTATGCCGCTGACGTAACAGATGTGGTGGTGATCGACGTAAAAAAAGGGAAGGTGATTTCAAAGATCCCGGTAGACAGCGCTGTTTTCCTGAATGACATTGCAGTAAGCGATAAAGGAATCGTATACGTATCTGATTCGAGGACCAAACGTATCCATAAAGTCGAGAATAACAAGGTTTCTTTATACATGGAGGATATCAGTGGTGTAAATGGTCTGAGAACCATTGGCGATGACCTTTATATTGTAGGAGGAAAAACGGTATGGAAAGCAGATGCGCAGAAGAAACTTAGCAAAATTGCTGAACTGCCTAACGGTGGCGACGGCATAGAGCCTGTTGGAAACGGAGATTTTTTATTCACGAGCTGGGCAGGCTATGTGTATTATATCTATGCAGATGGTAAACATGAGCTGCTGCTGGATACACATGTGGAGAAGAAAAATACGGCCGATCTGGGATACGATCCGGTTAAGCGGATTCTGTATATTCCAACGTTCTATAAGAAGTCGGTAATGGCCTATCAATTGAAATGAAATTAAGGATAGTTTAACAAATAGAAAGTTTTTTTTATTTATTAACAGAAATTTTATAGAAAATACTCGTATTCGTAATTAAAAAACTTGAAATTAGAAACCTAATTAAACATGTTAGGTAAACACACACACAAGTTGCAATTATGGAATCAAGAAGAGAATTTATTAGAAAGTCTTTGTTGCTATCCGGTGCCGCGGGGCTTTCAACCATGCTGCCAGCCTCTATTCAGCGGGCGCTGGCCATCGATCCGAAATTAGGAAGTAGTTTTTTCGATGCAGAGCATATTGTGATCCTGATGCAGGAGAACAGGTCTTTTGACCATTGTTTCGGTACGCTGAGTGGGGTTAGGGGATTCAATGACCCACGCGCGGTAACCCTGCCGGACCAAAAGCCGGTATGGATGCAGACCAATGCGATTGGCGAGACTTATGCCCCTTTCCGCTTAAATATTAAAGATTCGAAGGTAACCTGGATCGGTTCTTTGCCGCATTCAAGGGCCAGTCAGGTGGATGCCTACAATAAAGGAAAATACGATAAATGGCTGACCGCGAAAAAATCGGGGAATAAAAAATATACAGGTATGCCCTTAACATTGGGGCACTATATACGTGAAGACCTTCCGTTTAACTATGCGATGGCAGATGCTTTCACCGTATGTGACCAGAATTTTTGCTCGGGGATGACGAGTACTACCCCTAACCGCTCTTTCTTCTGGACAGGTAAGAGCAGTTATGAGCTGGACGGATTACAAAAAGTAAACATCAGGAATGATGACTTTAGCTACGGGAAACTGCCATGGCGTGCATTTCCCGAATTACTTCAGGAAAATAATGTGTCTTGGAAATTCTATCAGAATGATTTGAGTTGTGGCGGAGGTTACAAAGGAGAAGAGCGTGCATGGCTGGGTAATTTTGGTTGTAATTTATTGGAATTCTTTGCCGCCTACAATGTTAAGTTTTCCTCACGCTATGTGAAAAATCTGCAGAACCTGGTAGAGACCCTGCCGGGTGAGATCAACAAACTTCAGGAGGCGAGCCCTTCCAGTGACGCTGCAGCCAAAAAGATCAATGCCAGCCTTAAGCACAAAATGGAAGCGCTGGATAATGCAGCGGCCGAACTGAAAAAATGGAGTCAGGAAGAATATGATAAGTTGTCTGACACACAAAAGGCCTTGTTTAAAAGTGCGTTTGTGATTAACTCAGGAGATCCTGATTATAGAGAGATCACCACATTAAGCTATAAGGAAGGTGCTGCAGAACGAAAAGTTACGGTTCCTAAAGGTGATGTCCTGCACCAGTTTAGAACAGATGCAAATACGGGTAAGCTGCCTGCAGTTTCCTGGCTGGCAGGGCCACAGAATTTTTCTGATCATCCAAGTGCGCCATGGTACGGCGCATGGTACGTATCTGAAGTACTGGACATTTTGACTAAAAATCCTGAAGTCTGGAAGAAGACGATCTTTATCACCACTTATGATGAAAATGATGGATATTTTGATCATGTTCCGCCCTTCTCCATTCCGGATGCAAAGGTTCCGGGCACAGGTCTGGTTTCTAAAGGGATAGATACAGAGGAAGAGCACGTAAGGCTGGCCAATGAACTGAAGCAGGGAGTCCCTGAAAAAGCTGCTAGAGAGGCACCTATAGGCCTTGGCTTTAGGGTGCCGATGCTGATCGCTTCGCCCTGGAGCAGGGGTGGCAGGGTTTGCTCGGAGGTTTTCGACCATACGTCAACCTTGCAATTCCTGGAAGTGTTTTTCAGTAAAAAATTGAATAAAGAGATCAGGATAGAGAACAACAGCAACTGGCGCAGGACGATATCTGCCGACCTGACTTCAGTGTATACGCCGTTTAATGGAGAAAAAGCAGGTAAAATAGATTTTTTGGACCGTAACCATATGGTTGAAACGATCTACAATGCAAAGTTTAAAGCTGATCCCTCAGGGTTTAAAAAAATAACGGAGGCCGATGTAGTGGCATTTAAGGCGAAGCCGGTAGGCAGCGGGGTCATGCCACAGCAGGAAAAAGGTATCCGACCTTCCTGTGCTTTACCCTATGAACTGTATGTGGATGGACAATTGCAGGGCGATCAAAAGAACTTTGAGTTAAAATTTGAAGCTGGCAAAGGCGTTTTTGGTGAAAAAGCAGCAGGCGCCCCTTTTACCGTTTATGCTCCTGTGAAATATAAGGACGCATCAGGTGCCGAGATGTGCAGGAACTGGTCGTTCGCGGTGATTGCGGGGGACACGCTAAGTTATAACTGGCCGGTAGACAGTTTTGAGAATGGCAAATATCATCTTCGGGTAAATGGGCCTAACGGATATTACCGGGAATTTATGGGAAGCCGTAATAACCCTGGGCTAACCATGTCTGTCGCCTACGAACAGCGTGGAGCGAATGGGAAACTGACAGGAAATGTAGTGCTCAAAATCGTCAATGTGAATGCTTCAAAGGACTATGCTGTAGCCATTAAAGACCTTGGCTATCGCAATAATGATGTTCAGAAAAAGATTGCTGCGGGCAGTACCCAGGAAGTTGTGCTGAATTTAAAGCAAAGCCATGGCTGGTATGATTTTAATGTGCGTGTTGAAGGTGCCGATCAATTTGAACAGCGGTATGCCGGAAGGGTAGAAACCGGGGCTGCAAGCTTTACCGATCCTGTTATTGGAGGAATTGTATAGATTATTTGCCAATGATAACTAAGAATGTTTAAATTGGTAAAAACTAAAGGAGATCAGTTATGGCTAAGGAACATCAATATCAAGCGACACTTACATGGGCGGGCAACAAAGGCTCGGGAACAATGGACTACAGGTCCTACGACAGAAGTTATATCGTCTCTATAGACAATAAGCCGGATATCATTGGCTCTTCTGAATCTGCATTTCTTGGCGATAAAACTAAGCATAATCCGGAGGACCTTTTACTGGCCTCGATTTCTTCCTGCCATATGCTGTGGTACCTGCACCTCTGCTCGCAGAATGAGATTATCGTAATGGATTATAAAGATCGGCCCGTAGGGAAAATGACTGAAAATGCGGATGGCAGTGGCCATTTTACAGAGGTCGTTCTGAATCCTGTCGTAGTGATTACCGATGAATCGCAAATTGAAAAGGCGAATGCACTGCACGACCAGGCCCATAAAATGTGCTTTATTGCCAATTCCTGTAACTTTCCGATTGATCGCCGGCCGCAGGCTGTTGTAGAGCGTAGCTAATCGCCGGGGCTGAAGTATAAATAAACGGCATGTCTTTCATAATGTTTATTTTTATTTAATTTTGTTTTAATTGGTTTAATTTCGTTTCTTCATGGATCTGATTTAAGCTGCATGCCTGCATGTTTCATAAAACAGCGAAACCAAGTACCATTAAACAAGCTTACCCTATGCCATCATTTATGATACCCCAGAGACGACGTTGGTTTATTATTTTCATTATATTCCTTGCAATTGTATTTAATTACTTCGACCGTCAGATTGTATCTATTCTTAAGCCTGTTCTTAAAAAGGAATTCAACCTGGGTGATGATGGCTATGCGCTGATCCTGAATATTTTTACAGTTTGTTATGCTCTTATGTATCCTGTCTCTGGCTGGCTGGTAGATAAATTCGGGGCTAAAAAGGTGATGTTTGCCGGTATTATAGGCTGGTCAGTCGCTTGTATAGGCGGAGGCATCTCCAGAACTTTTGGGCAGTTCACTTTCTTTCGCGGCTTGCTCGGTATCGCAGAGCCCACTAATTTTCCGGCACAGTTGAAAGTGGTTACGGTCTGGTTCCCTGGTAAGTTAAGGGCTACCGCAAATAGTCTTTGTGTTGCCGGAAGTTCTATAGGAGCCATTATTGCGCCACCGTTGGTGGCCTGGCTGGCCATTACTTACAACTGGCATACTGTTTTTATGGTAGCGGGGGTAGTGGGACTGATCATTGCGGTATTATGGATATTGATCTATAGAGACCCTCCTGCCACGGTTGCGCTTGAGGCAGCAGGAACTGCTAAAATAGAAGAAACTCCTGCTTTTACCTGGAAGCAGTTATGGGGAAGAAAAAGCTTATGGGGCATTTTGCTGATCCGTTTTGTGAGCGATCCGGTGTGGTATTTTTGCCTTTTCTGGCTTCCCGGCTATTTGCAGGAAGAATCGGGCTTAACCCTGGTGCAGATGGGGATGTTTGGCTGGATTCCTTTTCTGGTCGCCGATCTGGGGGCAATTGGTACATCTGCCTGGTCTGACTGGATGGTACGTAAAGGTAAAGAGCCACTCAGGGCGAGAAAAGTCATGTTAAGCAGTGTTGCCGTATTGGCGCCACTTTGTATACTTACCCCTTATTTAAATAGCCCTTTTACCACGCTGTTGATTTTTAGTGTAGTTGCGGTGGCCTGCTTAAGCTGGTTATTTACGGTTAGTGTAGTAATCGCCGAGGCTTTCCCGGTAAAAAATGTAGCCAGTGTTTTGGGGATTGCCGGTGGCTGCGGGGCGCTAGGCGCTGTAGCCTTTAATTATTTTGTAGGCCAGTTTATGGGTACACTGGGTGCGGAAAAGATATTTATTGCCATGGCGGTACTCCATCCGGTAGCCGTGTTGATACTGTGGACCATGGTAAGGAAGGAAAAGCCAAAAGCTGCGTCTTTGGAGGCTGAACCGAGCTTATGAGCATATTGATACCAATAAAAACAATAATATATAATCAATAATTATATAATGATGAACAACAAAACAATGATAACAGAGCCTGCAAGGGAGCTTCCTGTACGTATGGAGGTGGATGTACTGGTAGTTGGTGGTGGCCCATCGGGCATTATTGCAGCGCAGGCCGCGGCGGAAGACGGATTAAAAGTAAGCTTGATAGACAGCAGAAGTTTTGTGGGGGGGAATATGACCATTGGTTTGCCTATATTGGGTTTCCTGGGTCAAAAAGGAAACCAGATCATCAAAGGCATTCCTCAGAAATTTATAGACCGCCTAAAGGCTGTTGACGCTGCTAGCGAACACCGGCCCTGCCCTTTGCACATGAGCTTAACTTTGGTAGAACCGGAGGCAGTTAAAAATGTTGGCCTGGACATGCTGCTGACAGCTGGAGTAAAGGTTTTATTATATACTTTTTGCGTGGGCGTCATCAAAGAAGATAATCAGTTAAAAGGTGTAATTGTCGAAAGCAAATCTGGCAGAGAGGTCATATTGGCTAAAACGATTATTGATTGTACGGGTGACGCGGACGTAGCTTTTAAAGCCGGGGTACCATGTGAGCAGGGAAATGAAGTAGGCGGGGCACAACCTCCCACTTTAATGTTCTGTATGGGAGGTGTGGATACCGAAAAGCTAAGGATGTCTATTGCAGAAGAGCCGCGTACTTATCTGACCGACTTTATTCCTAACGAATATTTCGGACAAAACAATCAGTTTATCGTAGTGGGTTTACGAAGTGTCATGGAAAAGGCCCGTGAAGCCGGATATCATTTGCCGGTAGAACGTACCATATTAATCACTGGTTTACGCGAAGGCGAAGTTTGGGTAAATATGTCAAGAATTAACGGTGTTGATGGGACTAACCCTGAGAGTTTAACACATGGAGAGATTGAGGGCCGTAAGCAGGTGGAAGAGATCCAACGTTATTTGAAGGAATATGTACCTGGTTTCGAAAAGGCGGTGTTTACCAAAATGGCCCCGTTTTTAGGCATCAGAGAAACACGTCGCATAGTAGGACAGTATGTATTAACTGCTGAAGACATTTTGGCTTGCCGCAGATTTGAAGATGCTATTGCTGTTGCCAGCTATCCTTTGGATATTCACCATCCGGAAGGAGGTGGCTGTACGCTTACATGGTGTGGCGACAGCTATGATATTCCCTATCGCACGTTAATTCCGAAGAAGGTGGAGAACCTGATTGTCGCCGGACGCTGTATCTCGACCACCCACGAAGCCATGTCAGCCATTCGTGTCATGGCGCCATGTATGGCCATGGGCGAAGCCGCAGGAAGGGCTGCGAAACTGGCGATCCGTAAGAACATCCTCCCATCGCAACTGGACGTAAGGGAGCTTCAGGCAGAGCTGTTGGAGAAAGGAGCCTACCTGGAGCCAAAACAAATGACAGAAACTGCATAATCATTGGCTCAAACCGTATATCATGGTATCAAGAAGAAATTTTATCAAAGGCGCGGGTATATTGGCGGCCACACCTTTGATGGCAAGCACTGCATTGGCAGAAGAACTGCCGACTATAACAGCCAAAAATGACTTTCACAAAATACTGACCTGCAACATTCGTGTCGATCTGCCGGAAGATGAACAGGCTGGCTTTGGCTGGAGCGGCAGGGCGGCCATTTGTGCTGATATTATGCGCAGGCAAAAGCCGGACATCATTTGCATGCAGGAAGTATTAAGAAACCAAAATGAAGACCTTAAAAAGGCCCTTAAAGGATATTTCTCCTTCGGATTCGAGGGGCCTGAGATGGACGTTTTTAGCTCGGGCTATCATGGTATTGCCAAGAACCCGATTTTTTTCTCCGAAAGAAGATATGAACTGCTGGCGGCGGGCCACTATTGGTTGTCTGAAACGCCACTTATCGGTGGTAGTCCTTCCTGGGGTACTGCAAGGGCCCGAAATGCAAGCTGGGTAAGGTTAAAAGAGAAGCGTTCGGGCAGGGATTTCAGAGTGGTTAACCTGCATCTGGATCATAAAGGTCAGGAAGCAAGGGAGAAACAGATCGCCCTGGTTTTACAGGAGGCAGGTCAATATCGCGCGGATTACCCTCAGATCTTGTGCGGAGATTTTAACGCCTCTGCGGCAAACCGTGTGTATGAGCTGGTTAAAGCGGATGCATGGAGCGATACTTATACCGCCTTGCACGGAAATGCAGAGCCGGGCTATACGGTACATGGATTTCAGGGAGAAAACTATGTGAAGAAGGATCAGGGAAAAAAGATTGACTTTATATTTTCAAGAGGAGGCGTGAAGCCCTTTTCAGCTGCCATATTAAAAGACAGCATAAACGGTCGCTATCCCAGCGACCATTATTTCGTTTCTTCGGAAGTCGTGATTTAATCTTGCCTGGTAAAACTTATGGTTGAATAGGTTGTTTTCTTTTGAGTATTTGCTCAGGATGGTTTGATTGTATAACTTGTGATTATGTATAAAAATATTGGTGCTTTAATCCCCTTGGGTCTCTGTCTTGCCGCTGGATTCGTTTTCGGGAATGCGAAGACAGCTGTCAGCATGAAAAAAAATCCTGCTGGTCATGGTATTTATGCAGAGCCTGTGAGTTTAGCAGATCCGGCAACCAATTACAAGAACTATTGTGCCAGCTGCCATGGTGAAAAGATGGATATGTTCGTTGACCGTAAATGGAAATTCGGCAATAAAAAGGAAGATCTTTTTAAATCGGTAAAGTTTGGCCGCGGAAACGAAGGCATGCCGGCCTTTGGTGAAAGTCTGAGTGATAAGGAAATTAATGCGCTGGCCGATTATATCCTTAAGGGCATAAAAAATGTGGATAAATATACGGCTGATGAACGACCTGCATCTGATCTGTTCAAAACTGAAGTGCTGAATATAAAGCTTGAACTGGTTGCCGAAGGGATGGATGTGCCATGGGGCATTGCCTTTCTGCCGGATAATGAAATGCTGGCAACAGACAGGAGTGGAAAATTTTACCGGATAAAAGATAAATCGCTGCAGACCATAAGTGGCGCGCCCGAGGTGCTTGCCAAAGGGCAGGGTGGTTTGATGGATGTGGTACTTGATCCCGATTTTGCCAGCAATAAGCTGATCTATCTTTCGTATTCTAAATTTAAAAACGAAGATGGTGCTGTTCTGGCAACGACAGCAATTATGCGGGCGAGGCTGGAAGGAAACACACTGGCCGACCAGAAGGACATCTTTGTCGCCAGGCCATATTCAAGAACACAGCATCATTATGGCTCAAGAATGCAGTTTGGCAAAGACGGTTACCTGTATTTTTCCGTGGGTGAGCGTGGAAATGAGAAAGTGAACCCACAACAAATAAAGGGAAATGATCTGGGTAAAGTGCACCGGATTAAAAGCGACGGAAGTATACCCGCTGATAATC
>CAMLDJ010000022.1 GCA_946478755.1 uncultured Pedobacter sp.
TATTTCCAGACATCAAGCTGTTGCGCTTGCTGAAGAAATATGCTAAACAAGCAAAACCCAATATTTCTGCTAGATTTTGGATATTATATTAATACGAGCGACACGCTCGCACCAGCGTGGTCAGTTCCATACCATTTACTTGGGCCATAATTTTGTCCTAAACTAAAGGAAACATCCCATAATAATCTAGAAGCCTCATAAAGTGCTGCCCTAACCAAAAACAATGAGGCGGTCAAATTTTTTTTTCGATTTTTTTACACCAAAAGAAATTGCAGATGCCCACAAAGCAATAGAATGCTTCATTGCCTTATCTGTGATAGTGAGCATGGCATTTGTAAATGCTAAATTTATTTAATTAAAATGGGCAGGCGACAGATTTTCTGTGCTTGCCCATTATTGTTGAGATCATTCGATATGTGGTCAACGTACCATTGATCTGCGACATAACATCATGGTTTATAAAAGATAGTATCTATTTATAAATTTGGTCTTAGCGAGATGCTAAGACCAGTTAGGGGGTATTAACTAAATCTTAATAACCTTATATTTCTTATAGCACCAAAGTAACAGCAGAAAAACAGCCACTGGAAATAAATTAATAATTATGAATTGCTGAGAACTTGTATTAATTGCCATATTAAATGACGGTAAGATTGCAACGCTAAAGCTCAGTTTACTATCCAAAACCCCAATTAATACTGATGGAGAAGCAGAGTAAGAATATTTATAATCTCCAATTGATGCTTGAATTAATTGGAGGCCCAAATTTATAAAGGAATAGAGATAGCCATCGAATTGATTTTGCAGCAACCTTTTACCTGCAAAAATAGAAAAAGTAAATAATGTAAATCCACTTAGAAAGATAAACAATAGAACTCCATTAATTTCTCCTGTTTTTATCAGAGTACTAGCAAGTAAAATAATCCCCCATCCTCCCCAAAGAATTTCAATAATGGAAACTATCTTAACTAATAACAATGATTTATTTTTTATTCTCATATATACTAAATTGTTCTTTAATCTTATTAAGACTGTTACTACCATCATTCGAAATCATTTTAGTAAACCAATCCGAAGTTGAAGAAGAAAATAATATTTTCTTTCTTTTTTTTTCATATACTATAATATAATACGTAAATGGCCATAAACTTTCCCCAACCTCTATTATATCTGTAGTTGTTAAAGTCATTGAGCTAAAAATCTTCTTTGATAAAAAAACAGATTTCTCACGGTAAATATCAGCGAATTTAAAACTTCTTCTAACTATTAATAAAGAAATTATTATTGTTGGCACTAAAAAGAAAAAACCTTCCATGGTACAGTTTTTACTCAAAATAATGTAAGTTAAAAACAACAGAAATGGAATAAAAAAAAGCAATGCTATCAATTGACCTAATCTTGCAGACCCTCCACTGATTTTAATCATCTTTCTTTTTAGATTTAATTTGTACCCCTATTTCTACATTAAAGGATAGATTAAAAAACAAACCAGCACTCCCTCCATAACTATATCCACTTTTAGCAGAGTTCTGTCCATTCTCATTGGTGTGACTAACTTGTAAAACACCCCAAGCTGGATTTGGAGTAGCAACAAAATCAGTTGTTGTTTTTTTGCTTATGGTTTTGCCTCCCTTAACAGTGGTTTCAGTTTCTTGGTTAACACCACTAAAAAACTCCACTCCACCACCTTTTGATTTCTTAACTTCACCATTATTACCATAATAAGAGCCTTCACTGACATTCTTTACCTTGCCTGTTTTTGTATTAACCTCACCCCCAATTGCAACACTTGCCAGTTCTGCCCCCTCATAGTTAGCCTTAACACCAACACCGTTGATTTCTGCAGCACCACCAACCTGACCTGATATTTTACCTTCAGCTTTTACATAAACTGATGGTTCAAGTTCTTTAATATAATCCTTGAGTGAACCTTTAGCTGATTTAATCACTGCTTTAACAGTATTAGCTACCGCTTGTTTACTTTTTTCAATCACGTAGTTACCAATACTGCTCAGTAAATCGGGCAAACCTGGAAGCATCCCATCAGGATCAACAAACCTTATCGGATTATTGAATGTGTAATTATACGGCGAGTACCTCCGCATCTTTTCAGCCAGCGGATCAATTACATTCCATCTCCCAATTACCGGATCATAGAACCTTGCGCCGTAATCGTATTGCCCATCCTGCCCATCCAGGCCCAGTTCATCCTGTAGCTCTTTACCGTTATAAAGATACTTATTATCTGCTGATCCCTGAAATGAAGTTTTTCTTTTTCCAAAGGCATAGTAATCATCTTTCTGCAGCGGCCCTATAACACCGTTCAGCACATCAAAGGTATAACGTACATTGCCCAGATGGTCACTTAGGTTATAATGGTAAGTGTACATTCCACTGCCATTGCGCTGCGCCACGCCTTCTTCGGTATGGAGAATATCAATAGTAGTCCCATCTGGCTTGTATTCTATACCATCAACATAGTTCCTGACCGAACCATTGTTGCTTTTGGCCAGTTTGTTCCCCGCAGCATCATAGGTATAAGCCAAGTTTACCGGTGTGCCCGTTGTACGCACAGCTGTTGCAGGCAGGTTAAGGTGATTATAGGTAAGCTGCATCCCGTTCCGCCCATCCTTAACAGCATTGCCATTGGCATCGTACTCATAGTCCTGTACCGTTAAATTGCTTACGCTCTTTAACCTGCTGCCGTTGTTATCGTAGCTGTATGCCCTACCTGTGCCGTCACGGTTGAGGCTGGTTATATTCCCCATCACATCGTAAGTTAATGTTTCACTCATCGGTACACCCGCAAATGTGGCAGCTGTTTCCAGCCTGTTCAGTTTGTCATAACCATAGTTGAAGATGTTCGCTGTTGGATTAACTGTATTGCTCCAGTCCCAGTACTGCCTGGTAATGTTGCCGTTATAGCCCTGTGCAACACCGTCCTGGTAATCAAGCTTCATACTGAACTGATCGGATGTACTGTTCTTCATCCAGCCACGCTCGTTATAGGCAAAAGTAGTCGCCTGGGTATCGTTGTGCAGGTTCTTTTTGCTTAATTGGCCAATCTCGTTATACTCGAGATGGCTCAGGGCTACCTCGCCCTGTTTGTTAATTTCTTCGAAAGTAGCCAGTTTGCGCCCCATATGATCGTATTCATAACGGTTGGCAATAACTGTGGTTGCCCCGCTTGTGGTATGCGTGCGGGTACTGGCGGTTAGCTCACCAACAAAACTGTAGGTATTATCTACCACGTCAGTACCATTCATATGATGATCGCTCTTGCGCTGCACCACACGCCCTTCAAGGTCATAATAGTTTACCGTAAGCAGCATATTTCCAGTACCCAGGTTCTTCACCTTGCTGCCTGTTAGCAGGCTTTTGGTACGTTCCTGAGGTGCCTGTTCGCCCGAAGGTGGGCCAAAGGTGTTGTCCGCAAAACCGTAGTCATCATAATAGTTTACCGTCAGTACATCGCCACCGCTCTGTGGAAAGGATTTTGAATCATAATCTGCACCGTTGCGGGTCTCCCATAGCGAGATGGAAACATCACCGCCAGCAATCTGCTGTGCCTGGTTGTCCAACAAGGTCTGAAGGGCATCCTTCGCTCCGCGCTGGGGAACCGATCCATTGTCGGCCGTAGTGCCCGCCTGTGCGTAAAGCCCCGTAGACACAATCCTGCCAAGTGCATCGTATTTGCTATATAGCCATTCCTGCGGGCTTTTACCCCGCTGGATGGCATCCTGACTCATCACCACCTGATCGAGTTTATTGTAGACCATAAACTCCCAGCCCTTTCCGGGGATCTTTTTCTCCACCAGCCTTTTGCGCCCATCGTAACGGTAACCGTAAATAAACTGGCCGAAAACATCCTGGGTTTCATCAAAACTGTTGATCGCCGCAGACAGCCTGTCTGTATGCTCGTTTACCGCAGGAGGAAGCACATAACGCAGGTTACCAAGATCATCATAAACATAATAGGTAGACAGGTTTTTGCCATTGCTCTCCCATACCCGTTTGAGTACCACACGGCCTTCAAAATCCTTGAACTCCTCTGTAATGCCCGCTTTTTCGTAAGCAAGCACCCAATTTTCGTCCCGGCTGGTGGTCTTGTAAAGTTTACCCGGAAGGTAAACATCGGCAGATGCACCATTGCCGGCACTGTTGACGGTCCAGAGCTTAACTTCATCCAGCACATTTGTGCCATACTCGATTTTTTGGGTATGCCCCCCGCTGAGCTGCCAGGCTTCGCCCGGTGCCCCTTGCTGCAATACGCGGTTAAGCGGCGAAGCCTCGAACTGTGTTTCAGCAAAGGCATAATCTGTTGCCTTTACACCTGCTGCCTGTGGTAAATGGAAAAAGTCAAACTGAGCACCGATTGCTACATCACGGAAACTTCCCATAGTCCCTGTCTGCGCCGCATAAGGCTGATATTTTTTAGCTTCACGCCCAAAGGCATCATAGGCAATGGGCTGTACGATATCCTTAAAGCCGGGACTGCCCTGCACCTGAACGGTCTGCAAAGGCCGTCCTAACCCATCAAAATACTGGATGGTCTGGTTCTCCTGGCATACATTCCGGCTCGCGCCCAGGGTCGCATCTGTGACTCCACGCTGTCTAAAGGTGCGGGTAAGGATAAAGTTCTGGTTGGTACTTGGTGTTGAGGACAGGGGTACACAGTTCAGGTAACTTATCCCTGTGGTGAAAACCCGCAGCGTACTCCCCGCAGGTACATAAAAACCATCGGTCAGGGTCACGCTTGACGGTGCGCTGATCCCACTTTCACCGTTATAAACCGATACAACCTTTTGGGCGTAAGAGCGGCTGCAGAGTAACAGCAATGCTGTCGCACAAATATATTTTAGATGTTGCTTCATGGAGGCGTTAGTTTTTGTAATGGTAGTCGGTCTGTTTTAGAATATTACCATTCTGGTCTTTAATGGTTTTTAAGCGTTGAAATGCATCGTACTCGTAGGTAGTAGTCATTCCCTTCACATCAGTCATACCTGTCATGCCAATTAAGGGTTTATAAGTGTAGGAGGTGATTTGGGCATCCTTAAGTAAGGATGAATTTCTCAGCTGATTGATGAAATCTTTAACCTGCTGATCTGTTGGATTGGAATCTGCAAAATTACTTATCGCTGCTGGTCCACCAAGTATACTTTCAACAGTACCATAATCCGCATTTTTGATTTCACCGATTGTATACTGGTTATTATAGCTGTACAAATAAACTGTGCGCGATCCAAGCTCCTGAGATGCCGCCCTCACGTGCCCCGTATTGTTGTAGCCGTAAAATCTAAACCGGGGTTCTACATCTCCTGCACCGCTTTGAGTCGTTATATATTCTGGCTGGATAATCTGCCCGTCATCATACCAATCTTTATAAGTAGTTACTGTAGTTTCTTGACTCGTATTTTTTACAACTTTTTGTTCTATTACGGGACTGATATTGTTTTTAGCAACCATTTTGGCAAATACACCAGTCAAATCACGCCCCAAACTCACCATCTCGTTAGGATACAAAAAAGAACGCTTTTCAAGGTTTCCTTTACTGTCGGCTTTTTCAGTTCTGGTTACCTGCAAGTGATATGGATTATCATAATACTGCTGAGTTGTTGTGCTGACAGGATTTTGCCCGTTTAAATCATAAACCGTTTCAATACTCGATCTGGACTGGACCCATCCTGTAATCAGATCATAAAAAGTGTATGCATAATCTGGAGAAAAACCATCTGCTGGCAGGGTATAAAAATAATTTCCGGTACCACACGGATAATCAACGGCCCTCATTTTTTTTACCCGCATGGCCCGTAGACTATTATAGCGGTTAGAGGTATTCAGATCATTGAATTCATAGCTATTTTCGAGCTCCGATACTTTTGCAAAAGATCCATCGGCATTTCTTTTATATGTCTTTCTTTTCAACAAAAGCCCCCGTTTATATTCATTGCTGTTTAACGGGGTAGACCTATCTAAAATAAGGGTACTGTTCCAATAAGCATGATCGATATTCATTGGATTTAAACCATCCTGGGCAGATGAATAGTCGTATGCGGTATATCCGTTTTTAACCCCATCCGCTGAAATATCCGCCTCGCTTACATTGGTATAACCTACCGATGAACCTTGGGTAAAAGCTAAAATGGTCTGTCCTGAACTTATGGCTTCCTTATATTTTATAAATAGGGTACGGCAAGGATAAGGATTCCCCCAGGTGGATGGATCATTATAAATCTCACTCATTTTCCAAATGTCTTCCCCATATTCGTGCACATATTTAGGATATATCAATAATTTTCCCGGGACATAAGTATATTGACTGCGGTTGGCAACCTGCCCGTTAACAAAACCGGTTATCTGTTTAATCCTTAAGCCACCAGCCATTGGATTAGTAACCGATGGACCTGAAGAGCCATAGGTCTGATAGTTTAAAGTTGCCTTAATGCTTGGCAGCGCCGGGCTGGCACAATTATTTCTGCTGCACACCAGATCGGAAACAATCCTGTAATCCCCAGCAGATAAAGTCAGAATCTGATTGATATCAAAATCAACAGCACCATTCGGCTTCGGCTGCGGATTACTTGGAAAATTATCAAAAGCATCCCAATAATAGATCTGCTGATAGGTTTGGTTAACCAGCCTTTCGATGCGGATAGACGGCAACCAACCATCAATTTTCCTTGCCGGTAAAAGATAATCCCTAAACTCCAGTTTTATGCTTGCAGTATTCTGGGTAAACGGAATGCTAAGCGTTGTGTTACGGGGTGTTACACCGGACTGGGGATCATTGGCCATCACCACACTTGTTGTGGAGATAATCGGACCGGATGGATTTCCGCCTCCTGGCACATCTGCAGCATCGTAACGATGAGCTTCATATTCAAATTCGCTATACCCTCCTGTAGGGTAGTGTATCCGTTTCAAAACACCGCACTGCATAAATGACTCTTCAGGCTCCCTGTTCGCATTTAATAAAGAATTATTAAATTCAGGTACCTGGGGCAGCAAATGGGTATTACTATTGGCACCATTATAATAGCCCCAGTGATCCTGTGCATTTGAATACATGGCCGGTAATTCGTTTGGTCTGTTATACTCAAAAACATGGCTAGACTTTCTAATATTATCGGAACCGTATTCTGCCAAGCTATCTAAAAAGAACCGTTGGTTTACAGCAGAATAGAAAAACCTCGTTTCTTTAATTTTTTGGCCAATTTTATCATTGACAACGATAGAGGTTAAATTTTTGCCGGTAATATCGCTGCGGTTGAGGGGCGCATCAAATACCATTTCCCCACCGTTCCATCTGATTTTTTTAAGAACCGATTTTCCGCTGTTTACAATTGAGGTTACACCTGGCGCCTCGGACAGCGGGACTCCATTATGCAGAATGATATTGGTATTTAACTGTTCCTCTGAAATCTTATTGTTACTAAGCGTAAAATAATCCAGGTCGCCGGTTTTATATGAATAGGTCTTTCCAGCAAAATATTGTTCAAACTTTTCTATGTAATCGAAATATACCACATCGGCATTGTTTTTCAGGACAATCTTTGTCAGATACCAGGCTGAAAGGTTCTCTGTAGTCTGCCTTGGGATTCCATCCGGTAGTGTTTTGGTCACCTCATTCCCGTTACCGGCATAATCAAATGATCCAAAATAAAAAACATTACCCTCCTCGTCTGCTATTTCCCAGTGCTTATCAATCGATGAAAACGAATTGGTAAGCGGAGATACTAAAAGTTTTAATGAATTAACCGGTATGGCCTGAAAATTACCCTGTTTATCAAAATAGAACTTACCGGAACGCCCAGCAAAATTGTAATAGAAAATATCCGGTTCCGAATCTATAATACCATCAGAAATCTTTCTTAAGGTCACATAATCGTTCGGGTCATTTAGATTATAACTTGATTGTAGGAATTCATTTCTTTTATTTTTTGATAAAAAGCCATTCGGGCCGTCATCAGCCAGTCCAACTATGCTCCTGGTAATCGCCCCACCTGCATTCAAAGCCCATCCTGTCCCTACCCAGGATGGTACTTCATCAACCTTGATGCCCCCACTGTGGTAGGACAGCTGGACAGGAAGCGCAAAACCGCCGATTTTGATCTGATAAACCGGGATTTCGACATTTGCTAGCCCAGTATATAGCGAAACGGGCCATTCCCCAAATTTACCCAGCGAATAAGCTTCGGAAGAAACCGGAGCAACATTGGGCAGGATTCCATTTGCAAAATTATTTGGATTAAACTGTCCAAAACTCATATTTGAGTTAAGTACAAACACAAAAAGCACTAGGACGCGTGCCCAGGTAGAATTAAATAAATATTTCATTATCGTATGCAATATTGTTTCATAAAAAGAATCAGCATTTTTTCCCTGCTGAAAGGGGGATAAATTAAATCTGCAGAGACCTGTTAAAGGTCGCTGCCCGGGGGTTCGGTTTAATCGGATTGACATTTGGTGCAGCAACGTTTTTGACACCCTCGATTACGGAGTGTGCACCAGGCCATATTTTTCTCACTTTAATTGTTTTTTTGTTTTATCAATAGTTGCAGCTGCTGTTTTAATTCGAGATAGCCTTTTCCCAAACCATCTATATTTACCTGCTGCTTTCTGTTTACCTCTTTTTCATTTTTAAGCTGTTTATCTTTTTCGATCAGATGCAAGGTGAGTTCCTCGACTTTTTGTAACAGTTTAATGTTCAGCTCTCCCAGGTTTACCCCATTTTCTACCATTTGCTTAGCGGTCGGGATCTCGGGCAGGTGTTTATTGGTTTTTACGAATTTTTCGAGTTCTGCTAACACTGGGAGTTTATAAGCAGGCTCAAACACAAAATCGGCACCTGCAGTGGTAGAGACCTTAATTTCGCGGGCACCTATCGTTCCCGCTACGGTAAGTTTATCCTGCGGGGTAGTGGTGCCAATGCCCACATTACCTAAGGCAGATCCATCAGTTTTAGTAGCCAGAACGGTATTTCCATTTAGTGATTTGATCACATCCAAATCACCACCATCAGCATTGTTACCCACGCCAAAACCATGCTGATATACACCCCGAAGTGCCCAGTTTTGTGCCCCTGTAATTCCTGAAAAACCTAACGAAACGATACCTGCCACATTTTTATTGGGAAAATTAGCTTGATCTAGAATAGCCCTAATATTTCCATTTACCAAAAGCCTATCATTTGTGGCAGCTGTACCAATACCCAAATTACCCATCAAAAAGCTGGCTCCGCCGAAATTTGCCGCAAGAGAAACATTAGGCGTTTGTGGACTGTCCCATACCGAAAAATTAAGGGAGGTACCGCTACCACTGATACGGGTAGCGCTATAGCCAGACCACCACATCATACTACTGTCATGCCTGGTGCCCCCATCACCGTCGCTTCCGATTACGACATCAGCAGCATAAGGATTAGCGGCATCAACAAGATTGTTTCCTGTAGTTAGTACTTTAGTTTGTGCAGAAGCAACACTTGCTGAACATAGCAAGATTGAGAGCAATAAAATTTTCATATGATTTGATTGGTTTTGGGTTAAAATTTAAAAGGGCATTGGTTTTCAGACTTCTAACAGATTACTGCTAAATCATTTCATCTTTTTATTTAGGATTTTGATGTACGCATCCTGAGTTTCAACTTTTTTACTTAACTCAATAAGATGCAAAGTCAGTTCTTCGACTTTTTGCAACAGTTTAATGTTAAGCTCCCCCAGGTTTACACCATTTTCTACCATTTGCCTGGCGGTTGGGATCTCAGGAAGGTGTTTGTTGGTTTTGACAAATTTTTCGAGTTCTGCTAGCTCCGGGAGTTTATAAGCGGGCTCAAATACAAAATCGGCACCTGCAGTGGTAGAGACCTTAATTTCGCGGGCACCTATCGTTCCCGCTACGGTAAGTTTATCCTGCGGGGTAGTGGTGCCAATGCCCACATTCCCATTGCCTAATAACCTTAACAGTTGTTTCTCTTGACTGGCGTTATTATAACTATAAAAAGCGAATCCACCTTGAGATCCGGCTCCTTCATTGGCCACAAAATCCGTTTCTCCATCGCCAGCAGCCCTATTCCACCCGATCAGCATTTTGCCCGTACCTGCTAAATTTTGATATGCCGCAGGATTTCCGGATATATCAAGATTTGCACTCTGACCACCCAATTTTGCAGTGCCCTGAACATCCAATTTTGCACTAGGTGCATTGGTACCAATACCCACATTGCCTGTAGTGGTAAGATCAGCATCGACATATAGCTTCGAAAAATAGGAGTTGGGTCCGCCCCCATAGGCCAGAGGATTCCGCGAAGAGTTCAATCCCGCGCTTTCTAGATACAGTACATTGGAGCCATCAGCCGCCAGCCTAAACTGCGGCCCTCCACTGCCATACCTATGGAAAACAAGCGTAGGTGATGAGTTGGTAACCGTTCCCTGATTGTTCACAATCTCTATACTGTTTGTTGTCAGGGCAGCGTTTGTCCAGGAATACCCTTCTATACTTGTATTCCCATAACTGAACCATGCCTGACCATCTATTCTTCCAGTCCCCGCTACATCAAAGCTATATTGCGGAATCCTTCCGATTCCGACCTTTCCATCGTTTTCCATTACAACCTTTTGCCAGGCTTGGCCAGGATTGTTGTTGGTTTTTCTGAAATACAGACCCTGATCAAAAAAACTACCTGCAAACTGCATGGCATAATTATTTTCAGTACTGCTATGTCTAACATCGAGCAAATGCCACCAGCTACTGGCACCCGCAGGATAGTTTATCGGATTAACTGTTTCAAAAAAGCCTGATACTGCCCCGGCATTTCCCTGAAGGCCAGCATTGTCCCTTGTTTGGGACTGAACTATAGTCGTTAGCGGGAAAATAAAAAATAATAAGAGTGCAGATAATTTGATGGTATTTTTCATTATTTCAATTTCTTTAAAATTTCCTGAAGGATTTTATCTTGTTTAGCTAGCTTTTCTTCGAGCTTTGTTGCCTGTCCGCCCTGAGCGTTGAGCTGCTTGTCTTTCTCAATCAGATGCAAGGTCAGCTCTTCTATCTTTTTCTGTTGCAGCCTGAGCATTTCACCCACACCCAGTCCGTTTGCTTCAATTTCTTTTGCAGAAGGCATTTCGGGCAGGTGTTTATTTGTTTTAATGTAACTTTCTAATCCTTTCAAGGTTCCAACATCATAGCCTTCCTCAAAAACATAATCCGGCCAGTGGGCAGTTTCTACTTTGATTTCATGTGCCCTAATCTTTCCATTAACTGAAAGCCTTTCTCGAGGGCTAACGGTTCCAATGCCGATATTACCATTAGAATTGATCGCCATCGCAGTTAATTTACTGTCTGCTACATCAACATTCCCATGTACATTGAAGTTGAGTCCCATATTCCGTATCCCTGGATAACCCGTTGCTGCTGGAAATCCACCACAACAGATCCAATCCGGTGTTGATTCGATTGAAGCACCAAAATAATTAGGGATAACATCCCTAAATCCGGGGAAGTATATCCCTTTGGCAATATTTGGACTATTATAATCCCCTAAAGTAATCGACTCGTCTCCACCTGTAATATGCAATCGGCTTAGATTGTTGGATGTTCCAAGTCCAAGGTTACCATTCTTATCTAAAAACATTCTGGATTGTCCTTCAGTAAAAAATCGCAGGCCGGCATATCCCGAAAAATAGGCAAACGGCGCTGGAGTTGGGGACTCATTATACCATCCTAAACCATAATGAGAAACAGTATTTCCCATAAAGCTGAATGCATCGCCAGAACTATAAGCTAACCCAAACTGATTTAAATTAGCCGGAGTTTGACCATTTGCTGTAGCAGAATAAAATACTAGTGCAATTACCAATATATCCCCTAGTTTTTTGATGTTGGTTTTCATTTGAGTGTATATTAATATTAAATGATTTATTGCTTAGCTGATTTGTCAAGCTATTATTAATTCATCACCTGTGATATGCAGCTTGCTCCCCGGCTGGCTGGTCATGAAAAAGGCTGAAATATCTTCCCAGATAAGTGCCTCCGGTAAAATCATCATGATAGTTCAGTACCAGGGCTTTACTATCCCCATGAACAATAGCTCTTCCGCCAGCACCCCCGGGAGGGAAAACAAGATTAACATCTGCCGCAGCATTAAAGGTAAAATAAGGTGCCTAGGCATATAATAACACTACATTAAAAACCAGTAGAATAACGGAGAGTATATATTTTTTCATATTGTCACGGCATGTTAAAAACTTAGAACCTCATCCAAACTAAATAAAAGAACCAACCCTGCCTTAGTTTTTTGACAAACGATCAAAATGAAGTGACAAACATTGGTTTTGAAGTGATAATGTAAAAACCAATTTTACCAGTTTGATTATACTATCAAAGTCTTGCAGAAAAATGATAGCCATTAAGCGCTAGGCGAGAAACAGATAATAAATCATTTTTGCTATTGAACAGCGCATTCAAGATTTGATACAATTGCTTAATATCCCTCAAAAACCATCCTGAAAAACCCGCTACCTACATCCAATGCCGGCATCTGAAGAAACTTCTTCAACTTTAAGCCGCCAGCAGGATAGTTAAGAGAAACATTAAAATTCAGCCCATTACGGTTATAGCGGTGCGCAGTTCCGACAAGAAAACACAGCGATTTTTAGGGATATGCAGCAAACATGAGCACTAGATCCTTAAACTGACTTATCTAGTTTTTTAACAAAAAAGAGCCTAAAACGACCGTCCCACTAAAGTAATTGCAAGATTAAGATCCTTACGTTCATCATCCTGGAACTGATTTTTCTTCATTGAGAGATTCAGCTCCGATAAACGGCCCACACCTTTGGCTCGGATGAGGGTATCAAGGAAACGGGTGATGTTAAAATAATTTCCTTTCAACAAAAATTGCTTCCTGACCAGGTCTTTTGTGAATTTACCAGTATCTACCGGCAGGCCCTTATCCTCCGGATCAAAACTGATCAGCACATGTTCAGCAACAGCCATACCCGAAACAGACTGCCAAATATGGTTCTCACTGTTCTGCTTCCTGATGCGGTATCCCTTCAGTACCTCCTGATAAAAACTGTTCTTCCGCCGGATCTGGGGCAGCGCACTGTCCGAAAAGCCTTCATCCTTCCCTGCTTTTCTAAGCTCATTATTGGTGATAACGGCATCTATGGTCTGTTTAAATGAAAAAATATACGAGAGGTAAAGCACCAATACCATCAAGAGGCCCAAACCCACTCGTTTTTGTCTGTAACCGATCTTTTTGAGCATATCAATAACTGATTAAAAGACTGAATGTGTAATTTTCCTGTTCGGGATTATCCTGGTAACGCAACAATTTAACTGTCTTGACCCATTTTTTTTCCTTTAACAGGAATATCCAATTGTTTACCGCGATCAGATTATCCGTTTCTCCCGAAATATTGATCTGTGGAATGTGTTTCTGTTTTTCCTGCTCCGTGGTATAAGCATTATAGGCAATCGATGAAAGCCTCACCTGCCGCGGTCTGCTTTTTCCGATCTCATCGGTCAAAAAACCATAATTGTACCCCCCATTCCAGTTTAGCCGGACCAGTTCCTGTTCGCTCTGCGCAATATTTCTTTGCATCAGTTCCACCTGATCGGCTGTGGCCGAAAGGTGGCCAACCTGCCGGGACAGTGAAGCGTTCTCTGAATTATAGTGCATGTACATCAAAAAACTGATCAACAGCATAAAAAAAAGTACCAACAGAAAAAACATCCCACTTTTCTTCAGTTTCAGCTGTTCAAAATAATTGAAAACCGATTCTTCAACTTTTGGAACCCTAGCCGAAACCTGATCAACCTCATCATAGAGAAAGAACTGTACAGCTGAGGCATATGCTACCATCTGATTTCCAGGAATATCTCCTATCCTATTGTCATGCGCCTCATCTTCAACTTCATTTAATGCGTAACGGTAATCCAGGAATTTTCCATCTTCGTCGACTTTAAATTGATGATTAGCAAATGCAATTGTATTTCCTTTTGCCTTAAAATGATGCGAGAGATGAAAACTGACCATCCCGCCCAGAGAAAGTGCATACACTTTTATCCCTGCCCGCTCCATCTTTTCCAAAAGATCGTCTACCGCCGGTTTTCGTACGATACTGACCAGTGCAGCTTTTTCGGAAACAAATTCCTGGATATAAAAATCTTTTTCCTCAACTGCAGGAAATACCTTAATAAAGAACTGGTTTAGCTGCTGATCACCAGGTTTCTCTATACTCCGGTGCAATATCCCTTTCCCGCTCAGGGATAGCGAAACCAAGTGATTTCTTGGAAGCTTTTCCAGTACCTGGACCAAGGTCCCCTGAAAATGTTTATGATCAATAGCATCAAGCTTGCCTTTGTTCTTTTTAACCAGCGTATAGCAGCAATTATAATGGTTATCACCAATGATCTGCAGTTCTACTCCAAGTACAAGGTCAAAAAAATCAAGCAGCATAGTTTAATACAAAATTGTGGGTTTGATAAAAACCAGGGTAACCACCTTGTTATTCGATTTTTCCCTACTGCTGAACAACCATTTCAAGACCGGGATCCGCGATAAGATGGGAACACCTGAACCAGACTCATTACTTTCAGTACGCTCAAGTCCTCCCAGAACGATCATATCTTCGTTTTTCGCCCTGATAATAGAACTAAACTTACTTGTTGATTTCGGAGGAGGGGCATTCAATGGAGGGCTACCGATGAAATCAGAGATATTCACCTTAATGTTCAGGGTAACCTGATCATCACCCGACACGACCGGCCTGATATCGATTTCCAGGTTTGCATTCACCTCTGTAAACTGCTCGGTCACTACCGTCTGGGCATTAAGAGAAGGGATTACATTCTGTGTTTTCTGACTATAGTATCTTGAGCTTCCGATACTCAGATTTGCA
The DNA here is from genome assembly GCA_946478755.1 of uncultured Pedobacter sp. The sequence goes on from CAMLDJ010000022.1 coordinate 14,904, forward strand.
GAATGGCCATTGAGTGTGGAGAGCTTGGGAACAGATCGGATGTCCACATTACTGTTATTTTCCAGGGCACTAAGCTTGACATAAAAATTTGGCGTTACCCGCCCCAGGTTTACCGAACCGTTCCGGCCCAGTCTGGAGAGGAAATTATTGATCGAATTTGCCCCAAAGGTATAATCGATCCCCGGGAGTATCGTCCCTCCTGTTCTCACACTGTCTGACACGCCTGCCGAAATACCGGTCTTCACTGACTTTCCCTTTCTGACATCGACAAGTGTGACTTCGATCAGCACCATAGGGACCACCCTGTCGATCTGTTTGATGAAATTTTCAATCTCCATTACCTGTGGTGCAGAACCCGAAAGCAGGATGCTGTTCTGTTCACGGAATTCCTTGATTTCCACCCCCCTTTTCCAATCGTTGGGGATCATCATCTGAACAGTATCCAAAGAGCGGTGCTGCAACTGTACAATCCTGTTCGCCCGCAGCCCTTCCAATTTTCGCTCACCGATCAGATAAACACCACTATCTTTTCTATAGGTATATTCGGTACCCTGAAATAAAGCAGTAAGAAAAGTATCATAATCAATATTGTTCAATCTGGCACTTACATTACCCTTAATATCCGAATAGATAAAATAATTTGCCCCAACTTCTGTAGAAGCAGATTTTATCAGGTCAAGGATCGGCGTATTCAATGCATCAACATTTAACATCCGCTTACCTGAAGCATCTTTTTTACCCGAAAGATTAAAATTCCCGCTCCCGCCACCAGAAGTGGGCCCTGCTTTCATATTTCTTTTGACCGCTGTAGCATTATCGCCGTTCACGTACAGTTCCTCACCATCACCAAGTGGCTGAAAAATAAACACCCCATCATTGGTACGGTTCATTTTCAGTTCATTTGCATAAGCCATTTTTTCCAATGCCACCTCAAATGGAGCAGCAGCAATAAACCCTGTTACTTTTTTAGTCAACAGATTGACCGGTACGATTACATTTTTCTGTGAAAGCTGGCTGATTTTCTTGGCCACCAGGCCCAAAGAATCGTTATTGAGCTCAAAGCCAAGATAGTCATTTGAAGCGTTATAGGTCACCCGGATATCCCTGGGCAAAACAACAGTTTTAGCGGCAGGTATTTTGGAAATCGACATGATTGATCCGATCAGATTGATATCCAGATCATATTCCTTTGCAATAAAAAGCAGCACATTTAGCGCTGTTTCGTTCCTGAAATTGGTATAGACCTTAAAATTCAACTGTGGGTCGATATTGATGTTCAGGTTATTTGACTGCGCCAATGCCCTAAGGAATTCCTGCGCCGATGCCCCCGACATGGACAGCTGTACCTGCTGGTTTAAACCTGGCACCGTAACCGAAAGATTGCGCAGACGCTCATCTATTACCTTTAACCGGTCGCCTTGAACGAGGTTCTGGGAAAAGCCTGTTTTGCCAACCAGGACAAGCAGCATCATGATGATGAACAGAAGCGTTATATTTTTGTTTTTCATTTAAATCGCTAACAGTAATGGATAAATTTCTTCCAGAGAAGTAAGCCCTTGCGCAAATAGCGAAAAGGCATTGGCTGAAAGGGTGTTGATATTTTTTTCTTTAAGCAATCCTTCGATCGCCATATTTCCCTGACGGATTTCCTGGGCAAGATCGGCATCAACCGGAATGACCTCATAAACCGCCTTCCTGCCTTTATACCCTGTGTAAAAACACTGTTCACAACCATTGGCGAGAAAATGACCGTCCAATACCAGTGGTGGCTTAAATTGCCTTGGGTATTGTTTGGCTTCAAGGCTTTCCTTCTTTTTACAGTGGGGGCACAACAGCCGGATCAAACGTTGGGCTACTGTGGTATTGAGGGTATTTGCGACCAAAAAACCCGGTATCCCCATATCCATCAATCTGGATACCGTGCCCCATGCAGAGTTGGTATGGATTGTAGAAAGCACTAGGTGACCGGTCAACGCTGCCCTTATGGCCATATTGGCCGTTTCCGGATCACGGATCTCGCCCACCATGATCACATCAGGATCCTGCCTTAAAAAAGTCCTTAAGGTAGAGGCAAAACCCAGTCCGATACTTTCTTTAAGCTGAACCTGGTTTACCCCTTCCAGCGTATATTCAATGGGATCTTCTATGGTAAGGATATTCCGGGTACTTTTATTAAGAAGTTTCAGGGTAGCGTACAAGGTGGTTGTTTTGCCCGAACCCGTGGGACCACTGATCAGTATAATCCCGTTGGGCCGCTGTACCCCTTGCATATAATTGGACATATCATCTTCTGAGAGTCCCAGTGTGCTTAAATCTATATCCGTACTGCTGTTGTTTAACAGTCGGAGGACAATCTTTTCTCCATACAGCGTCGGGAGTACCGATACCCTGATATCGAATGCACTCTGTTTGACCGAGCGGAACTGTATCCTGCCATCCTGAGGGAGCCGCTTTTCCGCAATATCGAGATTGGCCATAATCTTCACCTTATTAACCAGTGAAGGATAATCTTCTTTGGTAATCTGGTACCGCTCTACCATCATACCATCGATCCTTACGCGTACCCTGGATTTTTTCTCGAAGGTTTCAATATGGATATCACTGCTCTTAAGTCTTTTGGCCTCCTCGATCAGCACATTCAAAAAATCGTCGCTCGCCGAGATTGCCGACAGGGTCTTTTCATTTCCCGCCCCCCCTTTGGAAACATCCCCCAGATAATGTTTGGACAAAAGCCTACTGATCTCTTCTTCACCGGTCCCGACCAGTTCAACAGCTTTGCCGGTAATGACTTCCAGCTCTTCCCGGAGCAGATCTTTGTCTACAGCAGCACCGCAATACAGGCATAGCTGATCATGATCACCTGAAATGGGAAAAATACGGTACTGCATGGCAATATCCTTGGCGACCAGGTTGATATTATCTACTTTCAGCTCCATTTTCACAGTCCGGTAAAATCCAGCAACATCACATCCGAAAACATATGCCAACCGCCCTGAACACGGTCGGCCAACATGACCACAATCAGCAAAATGGCCTGATAACCGGCCAACGGGATCTTATCTTTCACCTGACTCTGAAAAAACTTAAAAGCAAGTGTAACAGCTATCGTTAAAAACAGGCTAAGGATATAAAAAAAAATATAATTCGATACCGAAAAACAGCATGTTGCACAGCATAGGAAAAGCAGGTCACCAAGACCAAAAAAGCCATTAAAGATATTGGTCAGCCGGCCTTTCCTAACCGAAATATACAGGGTTAAAAAAACAACCTGAGCAAGCAGGAAAACCGCATTAATAGCGGCAGAGCTGTAAACCGAATGCCAGCCGGTCAACATACTGCAATAGGTCAGCAGGCCAAAGAACAAAAGCGGGAAAAGCCACCAATATATCCCCCTGAATTTAAAATCCTGATATGCCATAAAAGCCAGCACCATAAAAATCGCTCCCAGTAAAAGGTACATCAGTCTGCAGTTACCTCTTTTAAATTTTTATCCTGATCGATCTGCCAGACATTAAAAGTTCCATCACCATCAAAATCAGCCACCGCTGTTGCTTTTGCTGTAAAAGTATTATTGCTGGCCCCGGTTACCTCAAGCTTATAGTTCGCCTTACCATCCTTCCCGTCACTGGTCAGTTTCTCCTGGATAAAGCCGATTTCTACCAGATCATTTGAATATTTAGAATGCTCATAAAAATAGCTCTGCTCAAGTTTGGCCACATGTTCCAACTGGAGCTTGGCCTCAGTGGTTTTCGCCTTGGTAATCAGCGGCATCAGGTTTGGCAAAGCCAAGAGCACCAATATTCCAATGATCACCAATACAATCAGTATCTCTGTAAGTGTATATGCGTTTAGTTTGCGGTTTAATTTTTTTTTCATTTTCACATTATCCTATTATTTCTCTTTTTGCACCCCTATTCAATTTGAACAAATGGATGCAAGAGAAAGGCATTTACCAATTTTGGATATCAATGTGCGAAGAAAAAAAAAGATAAATTAATCTTTTTGACGAACGATCGTTTTGAAGTGATAATCTATGGTTTTGAAATGATGAACGCAATTGAGTCTGATTTGACAAGAATGAAAAATGAACACCAATGCATTTAGTTTTATTCAAATAATTTCTAAATTGATAAAGATTGATCTGAACTTTTAGCGTAAGTTTTATACAGGATGTACTAATGAGAAAAGCCCGGCATTTCTGCCAGGCGTTAAATATTTTGGCGTAAAAATTCCTATTGAAATAAAACCACTTAAATCAACTAGTATCCACTGTTCAATTTAACAGAAATTTCATTCCCGATCCGACCTATCTCCATCGTGCTGAACTCATCCGAATTTATCTGATATTTCTTCACTCTTATATATTCGGCAAAGTCATTATCTAAATACATTTTTGGATATTTAGACAAATAATATGGGAAATAAGCGGGCCAAACCCAAAACCCATCCGTATAATAACTATCAGGTGCAATTAGCGCGCTAGTTTGAATATCAGAAAAATAGCCCATCCATGCAAATGCCAAAGTACCTTCTTTCAGATATGCCATAATATCCAGAGCATCCGCTCTATCGCTACAATATTCTATTACCTCTTGTAAAGATTTAGCTCCTTCAATATTGTTATATTCTTTGATAAACCCTATATACTTCATCTTTATTCTAAGCTCTGGCCTGATCACTTCTTCATCCATTATGCGAATTATATTTTTGATAATACCCTATATTGATAGATGAAATAATAATAAGCCTCTCATAAAAATCAAAAGAAGTGTAAGAGCAATTCCTAATTTAGCCATTGTAGGGATCTAATATATAGGCATCAATTTTATCGTAGAGCTATTCTTTGGTCACGATAAAAGAAAATCAAAGTACGATGTAATAACATGATTGTATTTGGCGCTCTAATAATGACACTAATTATTATTATTTAGATTTCACTACCTAATTGACAGCATAGATACATCAATTGTCTATCTAAGCTCAAAATTTTAAATTAATTATTATCTACCAGTAATAAAATTGTATTCCATAATGCATTCATGGTCTGTATGTCCTTTACCCATATGGCCTCGTTTTCAGAAACTTTTAGGAATTCATATTCAAAAAATTTTCCATTCTGAAGAGCATTACTGCTCAGCAGATTTAAAAGATTTTTGAAATAAATTTCCTTTTCTTCACCTGAATTTATTGAAAAATAGGCGGATTTATCACCCAAAATTGTATAGATCCCGTCGTTTTTCTGAATACCCAAAAATGCCTTTTTGTTAGCGAGATTAAAACTTTTAATGATTTCAGAATCTTCATTTCTGAAACATTCACCAGCTATCACATCAAGCTTATTTCTTTTAATCCTTGCTTTTAGGTTAACGTTTTTCATCTTTATAGGCCGTTGTTTAAAACTTATGCTGTAAGTTCTGAACTATGCAACTTTGCTATTTTCTTGTCCTGCTTATTTGCTTCTATCTGCTTTAAAAATTCATCTCTGTTAGTTATAGTATCCTTCAAGCTTTGCAGCCATTCGTTTACATCTACTCCAAAAGCTTTAAAGTGGTTTACATCCCAACTTCTTTTATCTATTTGTTCTAATACACTTTTAACTTTTTCACTACTTATTGATAAAGCGATTTTGAGTTTTGCCTCCTGAAGCACTGCCTGTAAGTAAGAGTTGGGGGCAGCACTTAGTGGTGGTGTTTTGGAATATTCATCCAATACTGGCATTAGCTCTATAGAAGATAAATTTCCCTCAAATGGCAATGGGCTTTGTTTTTTTATACTATCTAACACATCATTGAAAAAAGTACTGTGCTTTTCATAAGGTATTGAATATTGCAATCCTTTTTTGTTATAATACTCCTTTAAAAGAATGGGGTAATCAAGACTTGATTTTACATCTTTTTTCCATAGAGGATATATAACAAAATGAGGCCTATATTCTTCCGTTCTTGGTAGCTTTATCAATTCTAAACCGACTACCAGTGAACCGACAACCTTGTATAGTTTATCCTGTGCATACAAAGACAATTGAGGAACGGCATTTTGCCAATCCTCAATCACTTTCTTTTTAATTTCTTTATCTATTGCCATTCTTAAATTAAGGTCTGATTATTTGTATTGAATATCCAGGGAAACTGTTCGAGTAAGAATATTGACCGATCAAACTTTTGAAGTAGTTATGTAATATTTTTTCAGGCACTTATAACTTTAGACGAGGCAAGGTCTTTTACCCCAACCGAACCAAATCGGATGCTCTTTCAGCAAAACCTATTCTAACAATATTGTTTGCTCAATATTAATCCCATTTATATTTTTGTCATTCATATCAAATAAAGAACTTTCGACTTTTATATCAAACTTCCCACTTTGCTTGAAAAAATCCTGTATCACAATTGTATTGGGATCTTTTTTATTGTAACTGATTTCCTTGGAATTAATAATTAGTTTAACAACAAGTTTAGTTCTTGGAGGGGCTGCTACAGTAATCAGCAGATCATTAATATCATTTGGCGGGTTTGGATCCGCATTCCTCCCAGTCACAACTACAGAGCGGCGTCCTTTGGCCGTAATTGAATAGAAATCAAAACATACAACATATCCATCCATCTTTTTGACATCCAGACCTCCATCATCTTTATAGGCCATCACAAAACTTACTTTTCCGGTAACATCATACAGATTGTAACCTATTAATTTATCATCTTTATAATGATACCACGATCCGTAAGGAACTCCAAAGAGATAATTTTCAGAACGTACTAGCTTACCGTCAGTATTGTATATTTCCTTTCGTCCTTCGGGAAGTCCCTTCACCATATGGACCTTGCTTTGTATATTACCATTCTCATAATATAGGTATTCCCACCCTTGTTTCACCCCTTTGGTTAGATGAGTTATCGAAACCAGGTTACCGCTTCTGTAGTTCTTGACTATCTCATGGTTATTTTTTTCATGCGTAACCGAGGTCGCGTCAAGACCTGACATTTTTGTCATCGCAATTTGTATATCCTCCCGGTTTAAATAAAATAACCATCCAGAGATTATTACAATAACTGCAATTAATATTAAAACTTTGTACTTATTCAAATCGTTCCTAAATTATTTTCTTTCTTTTCTAATTGTAACCGTATTACCTGTATGTGTAAAATTACTGTAGTTAATAGCCCCAAATCTCTTCATCATTCTTTCCCTTGCCACAGACTCAATTATAGTATCTTTTTTAATCGGATCAACCAACAAATGCTCAGTGGTGTCAAAAAATTTGGAAAACAATTTCCAAACAGCCTTTCCGTTATCATATGTAGAATATGAATCAACACCATTAGAGCCTGCAAGCAAAAAAGCTGCGGGTTTCAACGGCTTAGCTCTCCAAAATGGAACTAAATTGTTATTGGTTCGGAATTGCCCCGCATAGCTAATGAATAGAGACCAGTCTCCGATATTCTCAATCTGATCGGCGTGTGGTTGAAACCTCGCATCAGGGTCTCCACCAATATTATTTGAACTATTCCAAATCGTCCAACCGCTTCCAATAGGCGCGTCCTTAGATTGCCATTTCCTCAAAGGATCCCAAGATGGCCGGTAATAATAAGAGGTGTTTGGACTTGTGGCAGACATACTTTGCCTTGGACCGAAATCTTTATTCAGAGTAATGTTTTCTCCATCACCAGTTGCGCTTTGGATGTAATACTCCCCTTTGCGCGATCCACTATTCTCCCTTTCAAAACTACCAGAAAAAAAGCCGCCCGCCCACTTTAATAAACCTTTAAAAAGACTATAACCTCCATCGGGATCCACTTGCATAACCGGATTATTTCCCATTGCCGCATAGGGAGAAGCATACTGGTTCATTGGATCCGTACTCATCCAGCGGCCAATCGCCGCATCATACATTCTGAAATCGAAATTATTCCAGCCTGTTTCTTTTTCTTGCTCGGCATATTGACCTTGATAACCATATCTATAATCATTATTCGCAAGCGTAAGAGGAGAACCGAAAGGATAATAATCGGAATAATATAACACATCGGCTTTTCCAGCCAGATCCTTATTCCTGTTAATTACAACCCGAACATTCCCAATATTATCGGTCAATTCATATTGATAATTGTTATTCTGTTTCATGTAATTCCCAATCCGTCCGACCCCATAGATCGGAAGTTCCTTTTGTGAGACCGGCCCAGAGCCGTTATCATAGATTGCCACCATCATGCCAGAAGCATCATATAGATAATATGTAACAATATTATGAATGTGATCCGTTTTACGTATGCGTTTACCAGACTCATCATAAGCAAAACTAACTCTCAAATTACTTTTTGCTGCATCAGAATAAATACGCTCTACTTTTCCATCAGTGTTATAAGATATATAATAACTTTGCCCATTAGCACGATTTTGCTCTATTACCTGCCCTAATTCATCATAACCATAGCTAGCAAAGTTAGCTACACTTTGCAATTTATTTGTATTTGCAATATAATTATAATTTAAATTTAGCGGGGCTCCAAGTGTGTTAGTTCTGTTGAGTTCCTGGATGTTACCATTGGCATCATAACTCACACCGTACTCTTTATTAATGTTCATCTGTTCATTGAATTGACTACTTAGAAAATCAGGAGAACCGAACTTATTACCAGTAAACTGATTTAGCGCGTTATACTGATAGGCAAACATTTTAGAGTTGTTTACATCTTGACCATAGACATTGGATATTGCCGATGGCTTGAGGCTTTTCCAGCTTTGACCAGCAACATTCCCATTGTACATTAAAGGTGCACTATTAATCGATATATTTTGAATATTTGTCCCCATACGGTTAAAATCACCGTTAAAATATTCGAGGCTCATAGCAAATGCATCTGGAGCAAAAGTATTATCTTGGGCATCCTTACCTGGGTCGGCCCCATCTTTTGGATAGTTAATCGCCTTTAGATTCCCATCTGCAGTATAGGTATAATCTATCCCCTGAAGTTGATCTGCTAATTCTATGCGTTTTAATGGTCCATGCAGATAATAGTAATATTTCGCCTGAAGCAATTTATTATTTCCATCCAAGCTCGTGTAAACTTCACTCAACCTTGAATCTTTGTCGTATTCGTTATGATGGACAAAGCGCTCAGAGCTATTGTTTTTTTGATAATCTAACATAGACACTTTTCCTAAGGAATTGTAAGTATAATCAATTGTTTTCACTCCAAGGCCATCAATACTTTTAACTACCCAAATCACTCGCCCATCAGAATCATAATTGTACCAGGTTTTTGAATAATTGCTTTCTATCCAGCTTACAGCAGATTTCAGCGTACTCTCATCTTGAAAATAATTAGTTAATCCATGACTCTGATCTGGAATATCATAATGTGTAAAAACTTGATTTTGCTTCGTACCATTTAGCATGCCACCATCTGTTGCAATATTCTCGATTAATGACAAATTGTTCTTCGCAGAGGTAAACGTTACACCTCCTTGTAAATATTCTCCAGATTCTATAACTCTGCTAAAGCCATCATAGTTGATATAAAAAAATTGACCTTTTTTCCGCTGTTCCGCATCCTGGCTAAACCGGACTCTACCATCCTGCCTATAAATAAATTCGGTTCTACCGGCGTCGACCGAACTGGTAGCAATAACATTTCCACGAAGATCGTACTCATTTGTTTCCGCAAAGGGCACATTGACCCAAGCAGGATAAGCATCCAAGCCATTGGTTAACAACAACTTTACGCCTTCAGGGGCAATCCCCCCTATAGCTTGTCCTAACTGATTGTAAAAAGTAAAGCTTATATCAGAAACTTTATTGGTGTAAGAAATATTAACATCGCCTTCTAAAGCCCTCACCTTATAATAACCTTTTGGTAATAAGCCAGCTGACACTTGACTTTCCGTTTTCATATCGTAAAGTTCGTAACTACCGGTGATGGCAACATTACTGGCCTGAAAGAGCTGGAAATAATGGATACTGCTTAATTCACTTTCTGCGATTTTAGCCCTGCAATCGCTACAACCATCAGAATGCGACACGGTAAAAGGGTTGGAAGATTTAATGATATACTGTGCACTATTTAATGACAATTGGCCATAAACGTAATCGTTTCCAATCCCATCATAAACTAATGAACCATTGCGGTATACTTTTACATTATATTTTGACGCAATGCCAAAAGTACTTGGTCCACCACCATAACCACCTGCGTTTGGATCACTCCCTCCCATAATCAAACCTGCTGTAGTAACAGAAAAATTATATTCGCTGACAACGGCATTTATTTTTGTCGAATTGTTAATGCTGAGTATCCCATTATCATCGGCCCTTGCAGACATCAATACTTTCCCGGACAGATCTGAAATCTGAACACCGGTGTTCCCGTTCTGATCGACCGCGAAAGTTTGTGTAGATTTAGACTTCAGTGAATTTCTGTCACCAATTACTGCCTCAGCAAAGTATTTTGTTCGGATTGCCGAATAGACATCAAGGTCGTTTAATACTGGAAAACTACCTCCCCATGTTTCGTGACCTTTTCCCATCCGAAGTTCGTCTCCAATAGAGGCCCCATTCTTTACAGCGTTTGTTCCATCATTGTAGTAGGCCGTTCGCGAATAAGGATATGATGTTGCCGGAACATAAGCTTCAAAGGAATTATTATCGCTATAGTACCAGCCTAAGGACCCAATAGCACTTTGACCTAAAGGATCGGGTGAATTTGTTTTAATGCCGTCAAAATTTGTATAGCTATATTTACCCCCGGCAGGATTGGTCACAAAATCTGGTTTATAGCTAAATCCCGAATTATTGATTGGTGCCGCTAAAGTGGAAATTACCGGCCTTCCATGAATATCATAAAGCGATTGGCTGGCCAGCACATGGCCTGTGCTTATACTTTTAACCTGGCTTTGGAGCGGAACTCCCTTATCATCAAAAAAACTCTTATTTTCTCCAATAATATTTCCGTTTTCATCGTAGCTTTTAGTCGAAGTCCAATTCATATCCAGGTTTAATGCCGGGTTATTGGGAGCAGGGACAACAATAGGCGTATTTCCTATAAATACCCGAACTGTAGAACCTTCTTTAAAATGAACACCATCCGTTAGTACAACCGCGGTTGAACTTGAAATTTTAACATTTTGCCCAGGTTCAATAATATAAGAAGTCGCCGGACTTATAGGCAGCACCAGCGTTGATGGTTGATGAATATCCTGAGCCACTACGTTGCCCTGGCTTGCAAATGCACTAACAGCAAGGAGCACTAATAAAAATCTTTTCATACTGATCTAATTAACAATGGTATATCCGTTTCCAGGCAATAATAAAACTGATCGGTTAGTACAACTGGAATCATCACCAGGTGGGACCATTTCTACGCGTTGCACAGTAGCTGACTTCGCAGTAGACTTTTGCGAGGTAGCTACGTTATCAATAGCTATATTTCCACATTGATAGGTAATATAGTTACATAAGAGAAAATCACTTACTCCAGCGCTGGCATTACTGGCATAATTATATTCCCGATGCTGGGAACCTATGCCACTTGAAATATCTTCATTTAACTGATAATTAACAGTAAGTGTGGTGCCCGCACTTGCCGGAATTGTACAGGCTGCATTGGCGAAAAAACGTACTGTAAACGCTCCTTCAGCATAAGAAGAGTAGTAGGTATAATTTGGTTCTAAGCGCGCATAAATAGTAGGCAGACAGTTATTAACCAGATTACCTTTAATCCATTTAATTTGATTATAAGTCTGGCTGGTAGGATTACTGTCTTTTTGTTCTATTTCCTCATAACCGGTATAAGTTCCATTCAGTTGCTCGCATCTTGTATTACCGGTATTGAGCCAGGATGAACGGGTCATTTTACCATAGTTATAGGCATACTCTTTTATCAATGGAGTATTTGGTTTCCCAAGTACCTCTTTATAAGTTTTAGCTAGTTTTCCTGCGTTATCATATTCGAATTTTACGAATAAATTATTATTATCCAATACATGGCTTAGCTCACCAAATTGATTATAAACATAAGCAGTAGTTACTGCATCAACAGGGTGAAATCTAAAATCATCAACATAAACATTAGAAGTGCCAAGATTCTTGACGCCTACATTCAGTGTTCCATTATTCACTGCGCTGGCTGGAATGGTCATTTCTAAAAGATACCATCCGGCAGCCTGTTTTTGGAATGTCGGATTATTGTATGTTTCAGTACCATTATCAACCTGATAAAATAACCGTGCACCAGAAATATCTCCTGCCTCAGGTTTTACCCAAGCAGAAACGGAATAACTTCTTCTGTTCGGATCAAGTTCAGCCGTTGAAACAGCGTAAGTAAATCCTTTTCCGCTGCCCGGAAGAGAAAGACTTTTTATTCCCGTGTGTGCAGTAGTAGACACGACTGCGCCATTACCTGTTTTTACATTTCCTCCAAAAACCGTCTCACCATTTTTAATAAATCCATCCTCAGCTCCTGAATAAGCGATTTCTGCATATCTTGCCATACCGCCACTTAAAATAACCTTTGAGCTGTTATGCCCCATTTTAGTAGCAGCATATTTTTTATTTATGTCGGTAGCTTCTAATGCATGAGAATAAACATCATAAAGCTTAATCTCCGAAGTCTGTTTCCAGCTAGGATTATTAGCGCCACCGGTAAAATAATCCTGAAAAGACCCTATTGCGGTAATATTATTCGTTGAGCTTCCTTCTGGAACCCAGCTGTAATTTGCCTTTTTCCTCCATATATCGGCCTGGCCTATAGTGGTATTGTCACCAAACGGATCAATTACCGGAATATCGACGCCCCATGTTTGTGCTGTTGCAGACAAGAGCCCTATAGGCTGGTTATTAAAATCTACCTTATAAATTTTATTTACCGCTTGCTGTGTAAGCATGTTTTTCCTTTTACCATTTGCTGCTTCATTAACCCTCAAACCCATCTCAGGGTATATCCGATAAGCCGGAACAGTTTCATTTACAAACCGATTACCATAACCATCAGTGGTTAACACTTTAGACACCAATCCATTATAAAAATCATAGGATAGATTTTCCTGTTGTACCTTTGTTCCATTTTTGTAATCTATTTGGGTAACCCCTGTTTGAATTGCCGGATAAAAATCGTTCCCAGAAACAACTGTTTGGTATCCACTAAAATAGGCTGTTTTATAACCATAAGAAACACTCGTTTTAATAAACCTCGAATCTCCGTAACGTTCTTGTATCACCCCTTGGTTATGATATCCAGCTAAAAGTAAATCGTACTGGGAAACTTGGGTTTCAAAAGATTTATCAACTAAAGGATCGTGAAGATAATGATTAATAATTTCAGTTAATTTATTACCAGCATTATCATAGGTTATAACCCGTTTAAGATTACCAATTCTACTGGTGTAATCTTTGATCGCCATATTTACAATCTTACCTCCATTTGGTCTTTCAAGATTATACTCTTTTCTGCCCAACATCCCTGAATTGAAAACTTCATATTGATAAGAGGTACTTCCCGGGATTTCTGTATGCCTTCCATCAGGATCAATAGTTTCATCCGTTACCTGAACATATTCATACATTACTCCAGGCGCTGGCAATGATCGTGCTAAACTTAACAGGTAATAAATATCTCTGTGGAGTAATGACTTGTACTGCCTAACCGCATCAATCGCATCATTTGGCTGAACTCCAGATATCACACTGGCAGCATTTGTTACATCAAAAATAGTCGGTTCATAAGAGGTCACACCCGATGACATGCTTTGACTACTAGCAAATACTGGAATTTTGTAGTTATAATGTGTTTTTTTTATGTAGCCATCAGATGAACCAATAGAAATTTCTTTAACCCTGATCCCTCCTCCAAAATTATGATCATTATCTCTAATAATTACGTTTCCTGTTAAAATTGCATTATTACCACTTCCATTATCTGTAATCTGATTATTAAATTGAGGACTAACTTTTATTGTAATACGATTGCTGCCCATCGCCACTATTACCGGCCTGTCTGTTACTGGATTTTTGACATTATTGAAACTGTAAAAAGTACTATTTCCAGGAAATGTAAATTTTCTTAACAATAAAATGTCAATCTTATCACCAATTGCAGCAAATTCTGATATATCAATACCTGGTGAATTAATGTCGAAAGAAAAATTGTTGTTTCCAAGGTTTGTGAGATTACTTATAATAAACGACTTATTTCTGTTCATTACAGAGCTATTGTAATCGTCTCCTTCATAATCAATATTAATGTCTGCACCAAGTTGTGTCTTTATTTTTCTTAAACTCCAAACATCAGTTGATTTATTTGACACAGATGTTGTTAATCTGTTCAGATTATCAATACTTGATGCCCCTGTATAATCAGATTTGTATAATCCCCAAGCGTCAACGGCATCTTTATTATAAGGTGGATTCTTGGTTTTAACAGCGTTAATTATACCCGATGCAGTTTGAATTGGAGCTTGTCCAATATATTTGACATCAAAAATATTAGCAGATTTTTTTAATAAAACGCAAAAATACTCACTATTCCCCAAGTGAAACTTCAAGATATCCCCACTATCGAATTTCTCGGGAGCATTAACCTGGATACGTCTGATACCGCCACTATCTGCAATGGTTATGTTATCATTATTCTGAGCAAGTGTGGGATCGAGGTCATACTCGAATTCGGTAGGGGGTGCAATTCTGCTGTCGTTTTTTCCTAGATTTTCTACGGACAGGAGAGTCAGTTTACCCAACCTTTGGTAATTCAGCGTGTTTGCATTGTTAGGATAGTAACGGTTGCCATTTGTATCGTAGCTGTTGGGTACACCATAGCAAAGTGAATAATCATAATTAAAACGGATAGAGCGTATTGACTTCTCCTTTATAGCGTCGTAAACCTCTACAATATCTTTACTATCTATAACATTAGCTTTACTCTGCATTAATGTAGAAAAAAGAAGAAAATCTGATCTCAATTCGACATTCCAGTCTGGCACACGACTTTTGGCGGTAATCGGATCGAAAGATAGTTCAGGAAAATCAGGATTATTTCCGGAATTATTAATAGCGTCATAATCTTCTGCTTTTAGAAGATATACCTTGCTGAGTTTTAATGTTGATACCGTTGATCCATTATCAGTAGGAATACCTGAATTGGCCCAGAAAGAATCAGTAGTGATGCTTTTTGAATCAGCCCGGTCTGATTTCTCAAAAATTGCGACGTGCGAACGTGTTCTTACGGTATTTAGATAATATACATCTTTATTACCAGAAGAATAGCTTTGAAAATCTGAATCAATATCTTTGTTAAATCCTTCAGAGGGATTTCTCCAGTTATAATAAGATGACCATTTCCCATAATCAAATTTCACCCAATATCCCCAGTCATTTGCATTAACCATCCCATCATTATTTCTATCTACATAATCAGGGCCAGTAATTGCGGTTAGGTACCAGGTATAGGCATATTTACTGGGTTTACTCAATTTATTAAATTTAAGTCCACCACTTCTGTCAATTTTCTCCGTATAAACAATTTCGTTAAAAGAATAAGCAGGAAGCGCATAATGGTAAGTTACCCCACTGGCATTCGTAATCATGAAACCGCCTATCTTTTTAGCTTTATCAATACTTAAGTCCATCTCTCCTGCATAACTACTAAAACCTTGGCTTTTTGCATATTGAGAGATAATCTGTTCAACAGTAAAATATTTTATACTTTTTGACCCTATTAATTCATTTTTTGAATTATCGTAACCAAAATCCCCATCATTATCCCCATATTGCGGGCTGTCGAAATTAAAATATGAATCACTTGGCTTAGTATGAGCTTGGCGGTAACTATTTGAAAAGTCATTATCAAATCTAAATGCATAGCCGTTTGCATTTTGTCTGTTAGCAGAAGTAGGTCTTGTTACTATATCGTCGCTATGGTCATTATTATTAATTACATTTTGGCTGTATAACACTGCTTGATATGCATATGGCCTCATGGTACCGCTTAACCCTTGGGCTGTAACACTATAGTCGTCAAAGTTTGGAAAAACTCCTCCACTTACTCTATCAGGATCGGGATCGGGAGCGCCTAATAAAAATACAGGATCCAATGAAGAAGGATCCAATGTATGATAGGTGTCATACGCATGATTGTCTAAATTAGGTGCAGTAGCAGGCGCATATAAGCTACCCGATACATAAACACCTTCAGTTTCATCAGACCAGTATCTAGTATAGTTTGAACTTACTCCAATACTGATACCCGGCAAAGGAATGGAAAATGACCAACCCGAAGACTCTGTCTGAATTTTACCTTGATTGGCATTATTAATGCTTGATGCACCTCCACCAATGGACATAGATGCTTTACCGCCGCTAGAACTGATAGATGCACCCAACAGAGAAAAAGAAGTGTTCCCTGCTGTATAGCTAATTCCAGCTCCGCCATTTGCACTTACCGATTCAAAATTTGTACTTATCCCAATGCCAGCCCCTAGCCCTATTCCTTGACCAGAAGCACTGCCAGTACTTACACCAATATTAAGCCCCGCATAAGAATCACCATAGGGGGACACGCCAACCGAAACCCCAATATTGAACGGAGAACCTGAAACTGAGATCCCCAGGCCTGCAGACATACCGACACCAAAACCTTTGTATGTATCCTGTGAAAAGGATAAACCAAAACTTACAGAAGCAGGACCAAAGCCAATCCCGACATCAACACCAACGGTTTTAGTGCTTCCTCCGCTCCAATATGATCTTACAAATTGATTAATATCATTAAAATCATCTGGGTAACCATTTACATTTCTCGAAATCGCCCCCGGATTCAATGTCCAACCCAGCCCCACCCAAGAAGCTTCTTCATTTGGCTGTATTCCTGCATGATAAGAAAGTGAAAGCGGGTAACCTCCTTCTGGTCCAGGAACTTCCAACAATGGCATATTATAGGTAAAATCACCTGTTAAAGTGTTAACCATATCAGTAGTATCTATTGGTTCAAAACTTGTCGCTTCTGGGGAGGTAGGGCCTGATGTTAAAGCGTAAGATATGGTTGGACTAAAAGTCTGTGTTATAATTATCAAAAGCGTTAATATTGCTATTGGTTTTTTCAAGCGTCTGATCATAATTTAAGATGGTAAAAGTTGTTGCAGTTTTTGTTGTGGACCTACACTGAATGAGAATAATAAATCCCCTGTTCTAAGCCCGAATTCGTTGATTAAAATTTTAAATTTTTCTTGCTTTTTAAAATCTTTACAATCAAATATTACGAGCAGCTGATTAGCTTTTGACAACCCATATGTTTGTTGAAAGAGACAGCTTAAAGGTTCTATAACCTTCCCGTTAGAGAGTTTAATTTTTACAAATTCACTCATCCTAAAAGCCAAAATCTGAACCAATTCACTGTATTCATTAGCATTCAATTGTCTTAACAGTTCTTTATCCCCCTTAGAAAAACTGATGAGAAAGTAATATTTTGTCTTAAAAGAAGATTTAGTTTTTTCATCAATGGTAAAACTCAATTGGTTTTTATTAAAAGTTTGAACCTGCCAAGGCAAAAAATTGACCTTAAAATCAACCCCGTTGCTTTGGCTAGACTTTGTGAGACCATTCTTTTCGTCGTTTATATATGACAATATCTCATGCTTAGTTTCTAGTGAAGTTTTACAACCGCAAAAAACAAGCAAGCTCAAACTTATGATGATTAATTTAGTATACTTGAAAATCAAATTTTTATCTCCCGGCATCATAGTCATTATTTAAACCTACTATAACTTCTTTCGTAATATCCAAGCCTTCACGTGCATAAGCTATTGTACCTGACTGGTTTGCAATAAGTATTAATTTATATTTATGACTTTTACCATACTTAACCAAATACGCATTCACCTGTGCAACAACCTTTTGCGTTAGCTTACCATCTGCTTGCTGTGCATTTTGTCTTATAGCATTTTGATAATCTGATAACTGCTTTTGTTTAGATCCAAGCAATTGTTTAGATAGCACCTGTTCTTTAGCAGACATCGTGGCGAGATCCTTTTCATATTTTTTGATTGCATTCTGGACATCTGTAGTCAATGAATCAATATTAAGTTTCCAGGTTTTGGTTTTTTCCCCGAATTCTTTTTTAGCTTCTTCCGCCCCTTTAAACTCCGAAAGGATTTTACTGGAGTCGACGTATGCAATTTCATCCTTTTTAAAAAAAAGCACATAGCCGCATAACATAAGTACCGAAACAAGAACGACTAGATTAAATACTTGCTGAAAGGATTTAGACCAATTAGAGAATTTTGACATTTTTAAAATTATTTTATCTTTTATTGCAATGATGCAGTTTTCAAGCATTAAGAAATATTTCTTAGCCAGGTAAAAATAATTTCTTATTCGAATCTCAAGTAAATCATTTGACGAACGATGTTTTCTTTAACATGAACGTGTGTTTTGAAGTGACGAAATTTTTAGGGACAGATAAGAATTCCATTATTTTACAAAATGCAGCAATTCAAAAGCCATCCCTCCCACATCAAGACCTGTAGTAAGTCATTTAGAATAATCAGACGGCTAAAAAGTATTGCTCATCTGAAACATCGGCAAATACATGGCAATGAGAATAACCCCTACGGCCAATCCCAGGAAAATAATAATCAAAGGTTCCAGTAATCCACTGATGGCATTTGTTTTATATTCCACCTCTTCGGTATATTGTTGCGAAAGCTGCTCAAAGAAATACTCCAGGCGGTTTACCTCTTCTGCAATCCGGATCATCTGAATAAATTTGGCCGGATAAAATGCATGTTTACCAAGCGCTTCAGAAAGACTGCTCCCCACCAAAATCTCTTTTTCAGCAGTCATGAGCGACTGCTCTATGGGATAAAAGGCAATCATCTGGCGTACCATCTCCAGTGCCTGCAAAAGTGGCGTAGAAGTCCCGGTCAGTAAACGCATGGTATTGGCAAAACGGGCCAGATATATCTTCGCTGCAATATCCCCTACAATGGGAATTCTTAACAAGGCAAGCGTACTGAATTTTCTGAACCATAACTTTTTCCGGTTGAAAAAGTAAAAAAAGAGCAACCCTGCTAAAATAATCACTAACAGAAAAATATACTCATCAAACCATTGAGAAAAACGAAGTATAAGTGCGGTAATATAAGGCAACTTGCCACCGAAACGTTTAAATACATCGGCAAACATAGGAACCACAAATTTGATCATAAAGAATATCGCCGCAAATGAAGTACTCAAAACCAGCAGAGGATAGGTAACTGCACCAAGAATCTTCCTGCGTTGGGAGATCCTGGATTTATAATACTTGGCCAGTTCTCCCAACACCTCTCCCAGCCGTCCCGTTTCCTCTCCGATACGGATACTAAAATATTCATACCGGCTGAACTTATGCTGAGATTCGAGTGTCTGTGAGAGGGACTGCCCTTTGATCACACTTTGCTGGATAGCAGAAAAAAGCACCTTATCTTTATCGGAGCGATATGAGCTCGAAGTAAGTTCCAGTGCAGTCCTGATATCGATGCCCGAGCGTATCAATGTTCCAAGCTCATTGTAAAAACTTTCCTTTTTCTTATCAGGAAGCTGCCCGTCACCAAAGGAAATATCCTTGTTCATAAAATCAAAGGGATTAGTGCCTTTGTTTTTTTTAACCGTTTTCTTTTTGGTCTGATAAGCAGAAATGTCTATTGAAGCCATTTTATCTAAATAAATCGTGAGCACTATATTTTTTATGGAACCCAAGCGGCACACTCACCATGCTATCCAGTTGAATAACGAAACGTATTTCGTCCAAGGTATCTGATTGTACCGCCTCTCGACCCTCAAAAAAAGAAACAAAATGTGATGGTGCTACCTTAAAAGTGTCAACATGCAACCTGTTGATTTCGCGCGTAATACATCCGCCCCTGAATTTGTAATCTACTTTGGAACTGTCTGATACGATCTCAATGCCCTCTTCTCCATAAAGAATATATTTTCCGTTCAGAAAATCCTTTTCAAGCACATGCCTCAGAGACAGCACCACATCAGCGGATTCATTTTGACGGCCAAAAGTTTTATAGTAATTCCCAATCAATCCATATGCAGTATAACATACCGTAATAGCGATGGCAGAGAGCAACATGGCCAATGTTACCTCCATAAGCGTGTAGGCATAAACTTTAAAACCCCTCATTGTTTTCTATCGGGTAAAAGCAACGGATATTGCCCAGTAATTTTCCACGGTCTCTAGCTTTAATTTCCAGAATCGCTATCCCTGAAACAGCTGAACTTTTGCTGGTGAATTCATAATCTACGCTGTCAATCATCACATGGTCACGCTCAAATCTTTTGTTTTGTAAGACCTCGTTTTTCAACAGTTCCATTTGATTCATTGCCTGTATTTTTCGATAGGAAACCCCACCGCGGAGCACATTGGAAAAAAGCCCCATCGCAATAGAAAAAACCACCATGATGATCACCATTGCGATAAGCACTTCGATCAGTGTCGATCCCGCTAATTTCTTTGCGTTCAATTTTCCCATCTGAGTATCTTTCTGTTGCCCAAAACCCCGGTAAATATGGCCGAGGTGAGGTAAACACGGTTTCTTGCCTTTCTATTTAAGGTCACATCTACCAGAAAATTTTCATACAGTGTGGTTGGCGTCTGCATGATAAAACGGTTACAGGAAACCTTTCCTTCTATTTTTATTTTTTTTTCGAGTTTGATCAATCCTGTCGCATAGATTTCGCCCTTAACCACTGTTTTTTCACCTAAACCGACCAAGGTCTGTAAGGCCGATCTTTTGGGTTCATAACTGAGTATAATGCCTTCAAAAACAACGTTACTGCCTAAAGTAATCTTTGCCTGATCAACTGTTTTCTCCTTGCTGATCAGGACCAGCACTGATGGATAACCGAGCCTGACATCATTCCCTACGATGATCGAATCACGCGCAAAAAGCTGACAGTTCCCTTTAAAACCATCGGCAACGACAATGCTTTTTGCATAGATTACAGTGTTATCGAGTTTTGCATCGGCAGAAATCCGTACCGTAGTGTCCGAATAGAGCATGATCTGACCGGATAGGCTATTGCTTATCTTTGTCAAACGCGACACATCGAATTCTTTTGCAGCAGCAAAAAATGAAACATGCTCATCGCCCCCTGTTAATGTCGAAAGCGCTGATGGATCAAAATCCAGTTTCTCCTCTATTTCAGTGATCCATTTCTTTTCCAGACCTCCGAGCGTTCTTTTGCTATCCTGTATCTTTCCATACACCAATTGATCACCTGAATATGGTCTGCTTTCCACATAAGATTTTCTCATCCCCGCTTTGGGTACTTCTACATCTCCTGTGATCCGCGTATCGCCGCTAACCGACAAAGGCCGGTCTTCATCACTCAGGTATACCGCTAAAGCATCATTGGCGGTTTCAAGCCCGATCATAAAACTGCGCTTGAGTGTATCGCCCAGCACGAAACTTTTTACCGTAGCAAGCGTGAAGATCCCCCATTTTTTTTTCGCGATGAGCACACTGTCTGTTTGATCACCAAAAAGATCCAGGCCTTCTAAACTGTCGCTTGTATTTTCATTTTCAGCAAGCACATAGGCAATGCCCGAGTCCATATTCCTGTTTAGCCTGGCCATCCGCATTTCTTTCAGGTAGCTTCCCCGATAATGCGCGGCCAACATGATCAGCGATGCACAGATCACCGCAATCAGAAAAGCAACAATTATCGAGAAATATAGTGCCCCGGCCTTTACCACTATTTGTTACTCATCTGTTCCTTTAATGCTTTAATTTCTTTCTGCTGGCTGATCATATACAGCGTGAGCTCTTCAATTTTTTGGAGCAATAATTTGTTCATTTCGCCAAGCTCAATTCCATTTTCTTTTACTTCCGATGCGCTAGGTATGCCAGGCAGGTGTTTATTGGCCCTGATATAACTTTCTAATCCTTCCACCGTTCCAACGTTGTAACCTTCTTCAAAAACATAATCCGGCCAATTCGTGGCCTCAACTTTTATTTCGTGGGCACGGATGTTGCCGTTTACTGAAAGTTTTTCACGGGGGGTAGTGGTACCGATGCCTACATTACCATTAGGGTCGATCCTCATCCTTTCCTGATTAGAAAAGGTATTAAAACTGATAAATCCACCTGTTCTATCTCCACCTCTGTGGAAATTGATAGAACTGTTTGTTTGTCCATAAAAATTATGTACAATTGAGAAACTTTTCCCTCCAATTACATCAGTATTAAAACCTTGTGCACCTACAAAAGTTCCGTTTCCGACATCATCTCCTTCAGGTAATCGCCCTAATACCGCACTTAACATTCCATTGGGAGTATAATTTGAAATATCCAGTACAGCTCTGGGATTGACTGTTCCTATACCAAGATTACCGTTCCATGCCAGCCTCATTTTTTCTGTTTGGCCAGCGTAAAAGGATAAAGCTGTTTTATTGCTATGTAAATCCTCAGCAACACTTGCTATCCCGGCCCACTTATCCTCGCCAAGATATCCTGAATAAAACCTTAGCCCATTTATATCTCCTACATTGAAGGCATTGGTTTTTGAACTAATTACCCAGCCTTTATCTGGAGATTGAACTTCGAGCATTGACTGTGCTACACCCGCTTTCTTTCCATTCAGCGTTAAATAGGCCTGATTGTTACTGCCCCACGACTGTGTTTCATCTCCCGGATCTCTATGCCACCAAGTCCTTACATCTACACCTGGAGTAAGAAATGAGCCGTCGATACCGATCCCATCTAACAATGTGGCGCTTGTCCACCCACCACCATCTGCCTTTCGATAAAGCCAAAGTTTATGCATAAAAGCGTTACTGCTATACCCTGTTTGGCTTGCGATTTCGAGATAATTACCTTGGTTTAGGCCAAGATTTTGGGCACCAGCAAAAAAGGGTATGATTTGAAGGCAGAATAATGTTACAAATTTGAGAAAAGGTCTATTCATTTTTTTACAAATTAAATCATATCTATTATTTCATTTTTTTCTCTATTAAAGAAACCCGCTTCAACAGTTCGTTGATCGTTTTATCTTTCTCAATCAGGTGCAATGTAAGCTCCTCTAATTTTTTCTGCTGTAAATTCACCACCTCTCCTAACTCCAATCCGTT
>CAMLDJ010000023.1 GCA_946478755.1 uncultured Pedobacter sp.
ATTTCAAAATATAATGGAAACAGTTGGTTACCTGTGATAGGCAGTGGTAATTATGGACTAAATACCGCTACCGCTACTTTTGATACCAATGGCTTACGCCACCGGGTACAGATAGGTGGAGCTCAGCCATTGAATTTTGCAACAGCTACCCATGCCAGCGGCTTTACAGAAAGCAAGGCTATTAACTTAATCGTGCCGGAAGATTTGGTGAAGATCAAGGCGACTAATATCATGTCGCCCAACGGTGATGGGATAAACGACAAATGGGTGATCGATAATATAGACCTCTATCCAAATAATGAAGTAAAGGTATTTGACAAAGCCGGCCGTTTTATTTATGGTAAAAAAGGTTATGACAACAGTTGGGAAGGTACCTTAAATGGAGTGCCACTGGCTGAAGGCACCTATTACTATATCGTAGATTTTGGAACGAGCAGACCACGTTTCACAGGTTTTATTACCATTACCGGGCCAGAGTAAACAGCGTAAAACAGAAATGAAAACGATATATAAAACCTTAGTACTGATTATGGTTAGCATAATCAGTACCACCTTGGTAAAAGCACAGTTAAACCCTTTATCCTCCCAGTACTATATCAATCAATACCTGATTAACCCGGCCTTTGCCGGGGCAGGCGAGGGTTTAAAGCTAAATGGTGCCTACCGTAAGCTATTGAGCAATGTACCTGGGGCGCCTTTAACCCAAAACCTGACGGCCGATTATGGCTTTAACAAAGTTGGACTGGGTTTAACGGTAAACAACGAAAGTGCGGGTTTGCAAAAACAGATCAGAGTAATGGGCAGTTATGCCTATCACCTGAAGCTGAATAACAACAACCATCAGTTGCACTTTGGGGTATCACTGGGTTTTATGAGCCAGCGCTTAGAAAATGCAGATATTTATGGCAATCCCAATGATCCAACAGTAGGGCAGTACAATGACCGTAAAACTTACCTGGACGGAGATTTAGGAGTGGCTTATACTTCAGGTAAGCTGAACATCCAGGCGGCCATCCCGAACCTGAAAAGTGTATTGAAAAAGGATGTGATCAAACTGGCCGATGTGGCTACCTTTTATACTGCAGTAAGTTATAAAATCGGGATCAGTGAAGGTATCGAAGGTATGGATGTAGAGCCAAAGGTGACCTACAGGGGGGTGAAAGGTTTTGACAACATCTGGGATGCGGGTGCGCAGTTTGGTATCGCCAAAAAGCAGGTGTTTTTGTTAGCGATGTACCATAGTACCAGAAATGCAACTTTTGGTTTGGGTATGGACTTTAGAGAGAAATACCTGGTCAGCGGAACCTATACCACACAGATTTCTGCTTTAAGCAGCTATACAAATGGCAGTTTTGAACTCAATGTCAGGCTTAATCTGAGTAAATAGATAGATCAATTGAATAGCGCTATTTATCAGTTGCATTTTTGGTTCTTTTTCTATCTTCATTAAAGATCATGTTTGTTTTCTACTCCCCCAGTGTTGCCTGATACCAATGTATCAGATACTTGAGAACTGTATTTTATATTCCGACGGTTTTTTGTTCATAATTTCCTTAAACTGCTTGTTGAAATTGGACAAGGTATTAAATCCACTTTCATAGGAGATTAACGATACAGGCATATTGGTTTCTATCAATAGTTTACAAGCGTATTTGATACGTAACTCCATAATAAACTTGGAAAATGTCCTGTTATTCCTCGCCGTAAAATATCTGCTGAACGAGGTTGAAGTCATGCACAATATTTCTGCCAGTTCCGGCAAGGAAATCCTGCTCCGAAAGTTTGCGAGTGCATATTCGTAAACTTTGTTCATGCGGTCGGTCTCATTCTCATTTACAGGATCACTATATTCTGTATGTGAGATGTAATGATAGGTTTTCGAATTTGCCAATACCTGAAGGATTTTGAGTAGTTGGATTAAGCTCTCTAATCCACTCATTAGTGTGAGCGCTTTCATCATATCGGTAACAAGGTCTTTGCACTCCCCGTAGAATTCCAATCCCCTGGCCGATTTTTTTAATAACTTTTTGATCAGCAGCATTTCTTCCTTTTGCATCATCTGTTCACCCATGAAGTTTTCCTGTAGGTAAATGACAATCCCATGGACACTCAATTGACTATCCTTTTTAAAGTAAGCCTCATCACTTCGCCAAAGATGTGGCAGGTTGGCGCCTGTGAATACCAGGTCGCCACGCTCGAAAGACTTAATGCTATCGCCGATAAATCTCGTTCCTGTGCCTTCTAACACCACAAATAACTGGTATTCGCAATGCGAATGCCAAACTGGATCGAAATGTTTGTCCTCTAGTTTTTTGATGATAAACATTTGTGTTTCGGGGATCGTAGATTTTTGAACAGCTGCTTTCATATTCGACTCAATAACATTATATATCCTTTTTGTTGACATGCTAATAGTCAAATGTAATAAACTGTTTGATAAAATAGAGTCAGTATTGGACAAAAAAGTAGGAGGCATTGTAAGCCTATTTCTAGATATTAGCTTTTGAATGCTAACCAAAATAAACACGCACACACAATGAAAAAGTACTTAGCGATAGGCGTTATTTGCCTGGCCGCGCTGCTCACCTTGAGCGCTAATTTAATAACAGATACAAAATCGCCGCGATTGGAGGTCTTACTCCTGGGGCACGACAGCCAACACCATAATTCTGAAAAATTTGCAGAAATCATTTCCCAGGAATTCTTTAAAAACGGAATTAATATTTCATATACAACTAATGTAAATGATCTGAATGCAGAAAACCTGTCTAAATACGACGGGTTAATGATCTATTCCAATCATGATCAAATCACAGAGCCACAGGAAAAGGCTCTTCTGGATTATGTGAAAAGTGGTAAAGGATTTATTCCCGTTCATTGTGCATCCTTTTGTTTTCAAAACTCGGCTGCTTATATCGATATGGTAGGCGGACAATTCAAGACCCATAAAACAGGCGATTTTTCTGCAACAATTGTAGATGCCCAACATCCCGCTATGGAAGGCATAACGTCGTTTAGCACCTGGGACGAAACTTATGTGCACGATAAGGTTGCCAAAGATATTCATGTACTTACAGAGAGAGTGGAAGGCGATCATCATGAACCTTATACCTGGGTTAAGAACTATGGTAAAGGCAAAGTGTTTTATACTGCTTATGGCCATGACGAACGTACCTGGAAAAATCCATCTTTCCTTAAATTGTTAGGGAATGGAGTGTTATGGGCCGTTAATGATGAAGCAAAAAAGCAATGGGAAAAATTGCCTAAACCAGCTCCGGAATATAGTGATGCCAAACTTCCAAATTATGAAAAAAGACCTGGTGGCTTTAAACTACAGGCAGCACTGAGTCCTGCAGAATCGCAATTAATTACCCAGGTTCCGGTTGACTTTAAGTTGGAGATGTTTGCTTCGGAGCCTGATATATTGAAACCAATTGCAATGGCCTGGGACGAGCGTGGCAGGTTATGGATCGTAGAGACAGTTGACTATCCCAATACCGTTAGAGATGTTAAGGGCGAAGGGCATGACAGGATTAAAATTTGTGAGGATACAGATGGAGACGGCAAGGCTGATAAATTTACCGTTTTTGCCGATAAGTTAAATATCCCGACCGGTATTGTTTTCGCTAATGGAGGAATCATTGTTGCTCAGGCACCCGATTTCATTTACCTGAAAGACACAGATGGCGACGACAAGGCTGATGTCAGGGAAACGATCATTAGCGGATGGGGTACATTTGATACCCATGCTGGTCCTTCAAGTCTACATCATGGATTCGATAATAAAATCTGGGGTACAGTAGGCTACTCAGGCTATAACGGAACCGTTGGCGGTAAAGCAATCAAATTTGGTCAGGGCGCCTTCCGTTTTGACAGTAATGGGAAAAACCTGGAGTATCTGGGGGGAACCAGTAACAATACCTGGGGCCTGGGATTCTCCGAAAACAATGATGTATTCCTTTCTACAGCAAATAATACCCATAGTGCTTTTTTAGGTATTCCGAGTTCTTACCTTGATAAAATCGGTGTTCCGGTTAATAAGGCTATAGATAAAATAGACGGGCATTATGCCATGCATGTGGTTACCAAAAACTTACGTCAGGTGGATGTTTTTAACGGATTTACCTCAGCAGCAGGACATAATCTATATACAGCCAGGAATTTCCCTAAAGCTTACTGGAACCGGATTGCTTTCGTTAATGAACCAACCGGACGTGTAGTTCACCAGGCAATGCTGGAACCTTTCGGATCCGGATTTAAAGAAAAAGACGGCTGGAACCTGGTAGCCAGTGCCGATGAGTGGTTTGGGCCTGTGCAGACTGAGGTTGGCCCTGATGGTGCTGTTTGGGTGCTTGATTGGTATAATTTCATTATCCAGCACAACCCAACTCCTCCAGGTTTTGAAAATGGTAAAGGAAATGCTTACGTCAATCCACTCAGAGACCGCGTACACGGACGGGTCTATAAAGTGGTCTATAACAAAGCCAAATCGTCACCCATAAAATCCCTGGACAAAAATGATCCAAAATCACTATTAAAGGGCTTACAAAGTGATAACCTATTCTGGCGCATGACTGCGCAGCGGCTGATTGTCGAAAAAGGGGATAAAGCAATGGTGCCTGATTTATACAAAATGATCCGCAATCAAGAGGTGGATGAGCTCGGGATCAATGCGCCGGCTATACATGCCTTATGGACATTGCATGGCTTGGGGATGTACACCACAACTGAAGCTTTTCAGGTAGCAGTGCATGCATTGCATCACCCTTCTGCTGGGGTTCGAAAAGCAGCGTTACAGGTATTACCTAACACGGCTGCCGCTCTGGCGGCTATCCAGGGAACAGGCTTGATAAAAGATAAAAATCTAAATACCCGTTTGGCTGCATTTTTGAAAGTCGCTGACCTGCCGGTATCGCCATCTATTGCGAATGAGCTGGTTGCCGCTCAAAAGGATTCTGTAAACACTGGCGACAGATGGATTAAAGAGGCACTAAAAATTGCTGTTTCAAAACAGGTGAAAAATACGGTTAAATCAACAAAAGTATCAGCTACAAAACCTGCAGTTAAAACGAAAGCAGATCAGGTGATTACCATAAAACCTATTGTAAATGCAATGAAGTTTGATAAAAAAACTTTTACTGTAAAAGCCGGGACGACAGTTGAGCTGGTGTTCGATAATATTGATTTTATGCAGCACAATTTGCTCATCCTTAAAAAAGGGAGCATGAACAAAGTGGGGGCAGCCGCAGATAAACTGGCCCAGAATCCTAAAGGTGCAGAAATGCAATACGTACCTAAAATGCCTGAAGTATTGTTTTATACACCCCTGGTAAATCCGGAAGCGAAGTTCAGATTGAGATTTAAAGTGCCGGATGTAGCGGGCAACTACCCATATATCTGCTCCTTTCCGGGACACTGGAGAATTATGAATGGAGTAATGAAAGTAACTAAATAACCAAATATAAACTAAACATCTTCATCATGTCAAAATTAAGTACAGAAAATACCGGGGCTCAACCTGTTCCAGATATGAAACTCTTTTATGTCTGCTTTATATCGCTGGTTACCACCGCATTCGGATTTATTCTGAGGGCATTGATTTTGCCTCAATGGGGTATTGACTTCAATTTGACCCAGACTCAGTTGGGTGAGATTGCGGGAGTGGGCTTATGGCCCTTCGCCATAAGCATTGTGCTTTTTAGTCTGGTAATCGATAAAATAGGTTATAAAACAGCCATGATATTCGCTGTAGTGTGTCATATATCCTCAGCATTTCTCACCATATTTGCAAATGGATACTGGATGTTATATCTGGGCTCTTTCATTGTAGCTATTGGCAATGGTACTGTTGAAGCGGTAGCGAATCCGGTAGTGGCCACCATGTTTCCCAAACAAAAGATCAAATGGCTCAGCATCCTTCATGCAGGTTGGGCAGGTGGCTTAGTTTTAGGAGGTGTAATGGCACTAACATTAGGTGTTGAAACCAGGTGGGAATATAAAATCGCTTTAATATTAATTCCAACATTGATTTATGGGATCATGACGCTGGGCCGTAAGTTCCCGTTAAACGAAAGGGTTCAGGCAGGTGTGTCTTACAAAGAGATGCTTCAGGAAGTAGGGGCAGGTGGGGCATTGATTATTGTCGCCCTCATTATCTTTCAACTTGGTGCTGTATTCGGATGGTCTATCCCAACCAATGTAATCATTACCCTATTGATTACGGGAGGGTTTTGGTATTACACCAGAAGTTTCGGCCGTCCTTTGTTTATTATTCTACTATTGGTGATGATTCCACTTGCTACTACAGAACTGGGTACTGATAGTTGGATTACAGATTTGATGACTCCCGAAATGACCAAAATCGGACTTCAAGCCGGTTGGGTACTCGTCTATACCTCAGCAATCATGTTTGTATTGAGGTTTTTTGCGGGCCCACTCGTGCATAAAATTTCCTCATTGGGCTTGTTGTCACTATGCTCCGGAGTTGCTGTAATTGGCTTATATATGCTTTCTGCATCTACCGGAATGATGATACTCGTAGCTGCAACCATTTACGGATTAGCTAAATCTTTCTTTTGGCCTACCATGTTGGGGCTCGTTTCAGAACAATTTCCTAAAGGGGGCGCGCTGACACTAAATATTACCGGCGGACTGGGAATGATTGCTGCAGGGGTAATCGGCGCAGGGATTCTTGGTTTTATCCAGGATAAATCTGTAGATAGAAAAATCGCACAATATGATGTCGTAAACAATACGGTTATCCATAAAACCTATGTAACAGAAAAGAAAACCAGTTTATTTGGCAACTACGAAGGGCTGGACCAAACTAAGCTTTCAGGAGCTAGTCCTAAAGATCAGCACACCGTAACTGCCATACGTGATGGCGCAAAGAAAGAAGCCCTTCGCTACATTGTCATCTTTCCGCTAATCATGTTAGGTAGCTATCTTTTGCTGATGCTGTATTTTAGGTCAAAAGGAGGATACAAAGTTGTGCTGTTAGAAAATCGAACGACACAGGAGAATTAAATATGTCAGTAAATATAAAATATGGAGCAAGCACCTGGTTGTGGACTTCTCCATTCCAGACCTCATCTGTCGAAGAACTATTTTCTAAAATTTCGGCGCTTGGATTTGATGCGGTTGAGATTGCTGTCGAAGATCCATCGCTGGTTGACGTAGAAACGGTACGTTTAGCGCTTCAAAAATATAAGTTAAAGGCGGTTGTTTGTGGTGCTTTTAGTACTAGCCGTGATCTGACCAGTGAAGATCCTGATGTGCAGCAAAACTGTTTTAAGTATATTGAAACCTGCCTGGATTTATGTGTGTCATGGGGCGTTTCCATTTTTGCAGGGCCAATGTATTCTGCCGTAGGCAAAGCCAGGATGGTGCCGCCAGAACAACGTGAAAAGGAATGGCAATTAGCAGTTGTCAACCTGCGGATTGCTGCTGAAATGGCTGAGTCTAGGGGAGTACGTCTGGCTATAGAACCTCTTAACCGATTTGAGTCTGATTTGGTAAACACTGCCGAAGATGTAGTACGCCTGGTAAAGGATATTAACCATCCTTCAGCTGGAATATTGCTCGACGGATTTCATATGGCCATAGAGGAAAGGAATATAGAAACTGCGATTAAGTTGGCCGGCGATCAGCTGCTACACCTGCAGGTTTCAGAGAATTACAGGGGATCACCTGGTACAGGACAAACGCCATGGGATTCCTATAAGGCAGGACTTGAAGCTATAAACTACCAGGGAATAGTCTCGATAGAGAGTTTTACACCAGCAAATCAGGATTTGGCAGCAGCCGTATGTATCTGGCGTCCATTTGCTGATAGTCAGGATGATTTTGCGAAAGAAGGGCTTGAATTTTTAAAATCACATTTCAATAAATAATGGAGCAAAGAAAAATAAACATTGCCATAGTAGGCCTCGGTTTCGGTGCAGAGTTCATACCGATTTATCAGAAACATCCAAATGCTAACATGTATGCCATTTGTCAAAGAGATGCTGAGAAACTTAACAATATCGGGGATGCCTTTGGGATTGCTAAAAGGTATACCGACTTTGACGAATTACTGAAAGATCCGGATGTAGATGCGGTGCACATCAACACGCCGATCCAAAATCATGCTGAGCAATCGTTAAAAGCGCTTAGGGCAGGTAAACATGTAGCTTGTACAGTTCCTATGGCTACCAGTGTGGAGGAGTGCCGGCAAATTGTTGCAGCGGTTCAGGAGACTGGATTAACGTATATGATGATGGAAACTGTGATCTACAGCCGCGAATTTTTATTTGTAAAGGAGCTTTATGAAAGAGGTGAGCTAGGAAAACTACAATTTTTACGGGCTTCGCACCAGCAGGAAATGGCTGGGTGGCCGGGGTATTGGGAAGGTTTACCTCCAATGCATTATGCTACACACTGTGTTGCCCCTGTTCTGGCATTGGCCAAAGCCGATGCCGAATATGTATCTTGTTTTGGTTCAGGAACAATCGATGCACATCTAATTCCTAAATATGGATCCCCATTTGCTGTAGAAAGCTGCCATATTAAATTTAAAGATTCAGATCTGGCCGCTGAAGTAACCAGGTCATTGTTCAATACAGCAAGACAATATAGGGAGAGTTTTGATGTTTATGCATCGAAAAAGAGCTTCGAATGGACGCTGATAGAGCACGAGCATTCCGTGATTCATACAGGTGAAACTCCTCAAAAAGTAGCTATTCCGGATTATGCGCATTTGCTTCCAGAAGAGATACAGCACTTTACTACTGGTGGTGTGTACGATGGAGAGAACAATCAGCACTTGTCATTTATTCAGGGAGCTGGTCATGGTGGCTCTCACCCTCATCTGGTACATGAGTTCATCTCTGCATTGATCCAGGAGCGGGTACCTTTTCCTGATGCAAGGCAATCGGCAAATATTACCTGTGTAGGTATCCTTGCCCACGAAAGTGCGATGGAAGGCGGTCAAAAAATAAAACTCCCAGACTTCACAATCTCTTAAGTAGGAACTTATTTAAAATGGGGTTCAGACAGCCGTTTGTAAAAATGGGAACTGTCAAACCCCTTATTAATTTACTGCAATAAAACTATAAACCAGCCAAAGAGTGGAGCATTAATCCCCGGAGAATTGGCATCACGAGATTTTCAGCAGATGGGCATCTCATAGCTACGGTATCAAATCATTTTAAAGAAAAGGGATTTGCTATCGCTGATTCTACCAGCGTGCGGCCTGATTTTCGCTACTGATTTACCGGTAATATCCATGCGGGAAAGTATTCACATAATTTTAAAGTTCTCCCGAATATCCCGCCTATCTGTACCAAACAAACAGAATTAAGCTGGGCAATTCATCTTTTACTGAAGAAAAGTATGTTTGTAGTAATATTTACAGACTGAGATAAAACACTATTTCATAATTATGGGTTGTAATCATATGAGCAAGGAGAATAAAGAAATACCGTTGACCGCCAATTCATTTATCAAAGCAGGCAATCATGAAGGCTTTTTGTCGCTGTGTACAGATGATTTAGTTTGGGAATTCATTGGTGATCAAATACTATCAGGTAAAGATGCCGTGCGTAAATATATGGATGAAGTTTATCTTGAACCTCCGGTTTTCGAGGTGCAGAATTTAATTTCTGAAAATAATTCTGTCATTGCAATTGGAAAAATCACTTTGAAGAACGAAAACGGAGAATCGGTTGCTTATAGCTACTGTGATATTTGGGAACTTCAGGAAGGAAGGCTTAAATCGCTGAAAGCTTTCGTCATCAAAGCTTAAATCCGGAACGTATAGCGCTTTGACGGTTCAGTTTAAACTTTAGAAATCGGTCATTTAAGCCGTCGCCATTCGGTGAAAAGCAGTTGGGTTATCAGCAGTAATGTTAAGAGGGGTTTTTAGAAAAGGTGTACAGGGCTGGGTTCGTAACCTATATAAACCAGTATATTCTTTTCTTCGTAAAGCCCAAAAGGCAGCTCCAAATCTAAATTGAACTCGCATGGACGAATGGTGATCAGACCAGGAAAAATCGTGAATTAAAAGTGGCTGTGGCTATATAGTTGGCGTGATGTGCGCTTTGTTTACAGGGCAAGACACTTGAACCCTCAACATTTTTCAGCAAAAATATTCAGCATGCTGAATGAAATTATATTTTTTATACTTTTACTTTCCTATGAGCAACCGGCATAAACACACCGATGAGGAACTGGTCATCCTGTTTAAGGAAAACGACGTTGTTGCTTTCAGGGAAATTTATGTCCGGTATTGGTATGAATTGTATCTGATTTCCAATAAGCGGCTGAGATCTAAAGAAGCTTCAGAGGAAATTATCCAGAATTTTTTTACGCTGTTCTGGATCAATCGCAAAAAAATAAATATCAGGGGTGCGCTGAAGGCTTATCTCCATACTTCCATCCGTTATTCGGTGATTGATTACCTGGCCAGGGAGGCAACCCGCAACAATTACCTGGAATTGCTGTCTTTTAGTTATAAGGAGGCAGCCAATACTACTGAGGAAACGGTATTCTTGCATGAGGTAGAAGATGGCATCAACCAGGTGATGTCGAAATTGCCTGCCAAATGTCGAAAGGTGTTTGAATTGAGCAGGCAGCATCATAAATCCAATAAGGAAATTGCTGAGTTATTAGGCCTCTCTGAAAAAACAGTAGAAAACCACATTACCAATGCGCTGAAACTTTTCAGGCTGCATTTTAAGGAAGTTCTGATCGCTTCATCCTTCGCCTGGCTGTTATTTTAGCTGTCTAAAAAAAAATATATTTTTTTTTGGGGGCTAAAGCCTGTCCGACCGACTATATCATTAACCAACCAAATATAATGTAACCAATATGGGCAAATCGATAGCCGTATCCTTACTTAAAAAATACCTTTCAGGCAGCTGTACTGCTAGTGAGGCCGCAGAGGTTGACCATTGGTTTGATCTTATGGATGGTGTGCCAGATCATATTTCAGGTCTTACAGATGAGGAACGCTTGCTCATGGAGGACAAAATCTTTGAACGTATCCTCCAGAACATCGAAGCAAAGGAGCATCAAAAGCTAAGCCTGCGCCCTAAAAAGTCAATTTATTCCTGGAAAGTCCTGGCGGTTGCCGCATCGCTGTTTTTATGCTTAAGCATGGTTTTGCTCTGGATGCAATACTCCTCCTCGTTTTCTCCAAAAAAAGGTTTTAAATCAAGTCAATCTGCAAGTATTCGTCCGGGAGGCAATAAGGCCGTACTCACACTTGATGATGGATCTTTATTGGTGCTGACTGATGCAAACTTGGGTAAGGTAGCTGATCAGTACGATATGAGTGTGGTAAAAACCGCTGAGGGGGAGCTGAGTTATAAGAAAAGGAAGGGGGAAAATCCCTCCGAAATGGTATACAACACCATCACAACACCTGTAGGCGGAAAATACAGCGTAATATTGCCGGATGGGAGTAAAGTCTGGCTGAATTCTAAATCAAGTTTGAGGTTCCCAACTTCTTTTACAGGTGAAGAAAGAAGCGTACAAATGACTGGTGAGGTGTATTTTGAGGTTGTGAAGAATCCTAAACAGCCTTTTAAGGTACGATCCGGTGGAACCGAAATCAGTGTTCTCGGAACACATTTTAATGTGATGGCTTACAACGATGAAGCTGATCAAAAAACAACCCTGCTGGAAGGCAGTATCCACTTATCGACAGGAAACTTTTCAAAGCTGTTAAAACCCGGACAACAAGCCAGTATAAATCAGTCAACAGGTATAGCGGTAAGCAACAACATTGATTTGGAAGCCGTGATGGCCTGGAGAAACGACCTTTTCGTTTTTAAGGATATGGAGATCAAAGACATTGCCCGGCAACTCTCCCGATGGTATGATGTACAGGTTGTGTTTAAAGGTACTCCCTCAAAAATTCCTTACACAGGCACGATAGCTAAAGATGTCGCGCTTTCGGAAATTCTAAGCATGCTCCAGTTTACTGGCCTAAAATACGAACTGAACGATCATGTACTTACCATTATAGAATAATGGAAAAACTGCTTAATCATAATTTAAAAATATAAATAACCAAATATGAGAAACTACTACAATACTGCATAATCAACCAGCGTAACCGTTTTTTTAAAAAAAGACCGGATCGTGTTTGCAGCACACCCGGTCATTGTAAAGGTTACTTACAAGCCAATTCAGACGACATTATAATTTAACCCAAACTCTATAAAGATATGAATTTATTTTATAGGATCAGGCAGCTATTTGGCCGTGATTCTTACCAAATTTTATTAACAATGAGACTAACCGTGCTTCTTTTTATTCTGACTTTAATGCAGGTTAGCGCAAATAGCTTTAGTCAGAATATAACGCTTAAACATACCAATAGCGAAATTTTTTCTGTCCTTAAGCAAATAGAAAAACAGAGTGGCTACCATCTGCTTTTCAGACGTGCCGATATTGATGAGAAATCCAAAATCAATGTAAATGTAACCAACATGCCTATTGAGCAGGCCATGGTGTTGGTTTTGAAAAATACAAACCTGGATTTTAAGATCATTAAAAAAACAATTATTCTTAAAAAAACAACCTATTTGCCATCAGCGCAAATACAAATTCAGGACATCGAGGTTTCCGGCACAGTTAGCGACGAGAAGGGGGTAACACTTCCCGGAGTTGCGGTCAAAGTGAAGGATTCAAAGGTGGTCGCGGTAACCGATATCGACGGGAGGTATAAAATCTCCGTTCCATCAGCTACAGCGATTCTTGTATTCTCTTTTGTGGGCATGGAAACCCAGGAAATTGTTCCTGGCAAAAGAACCGTATTGAATGTGGTCTTAAAGAGCCAAACTAAATTACTCAGCGATGTCGTAGTGATCGGATACGGAACTCAGAAACGTTCCGACATTAACGGATCAATTTCTTCTGTAAAGGCCTCAGATATCGAAAATGTACCACAGGTGAGCATCGACCAGATGTTACAGGGCAAGGCTTCGGGACTGACCATTACCCAGAATTCAGGGGCACCTGGCAGCAATACATCCGTTCGTGTGCGCGGAATAACTTCTTTAAGCGGAAGTAACGAACCTTTATATGTAATTGATGGTGTACCCATTTCAGGTGATGCGAGTAACCAAAGTACAAGTGGAAGATCACCCTTGCAGGCCTCTTCTTCAAACGCCAATTCTCAGACCACCGTTAGTCCTTTGTCGCTGATCAACCCAAATGACATTGAATCGATTGATGTCTTGAAGGATGCGTCTGCAACCGCAATCTATGGAAACAGAGCTTCTAACGGGGTGATCATAATCACTACGAAAAGAGGAAAAACGGGTAATTCGGCTATCAATTACGATGGTTATTATGGTTTTCAACGCGTAGCGAAGTATATGGATGTAATGGACCTTAAACAATATGCTAAACTGCAGAACTCATTGGGCGACATCTATGGAATCGGAAGAAGAGTTGAATTTGCAGATCCTTCTGTATTGGGAGAAGGTACCAACTGGCAAAAAGAAATCTTCAGAACTGCAGCTCAACAAAGTCACCAGGTCTCTGTCTCTGGCGGTAAAGAGGGTTTGAACTATTACATTTCAGGCGGCTATCTCGCACAGGATGGTACTGTTATCGGGTCTGATTTTCGTCGTTACAGCTTGCGTACCAATGTGGATGCCCAGGTTAAGGAATGGTTTAAGCTAGGTATTACGCTGACTGCCAGTCGTTCTGCGGAAAACGTCATCACCAGTGACAACAACGGGATTATTTACAACGCACTGTTGCAGGGACCCGACCTCGCGGTAACCAATCTTGATGGTTCGTATACCGGGCCTCCTTTATCGGATCCCCTGGCTGCTGCTGCGGCACTAAATCCAGTAGCTCAGGCACAGCAAATCAAAAACAAACTGAACAGGAGCAACATCAATGCGAATATCTACAATGAAATCAAGGTACTTAAACCACTATCCATAAGATCGGAACTGGGTGGGGACTTTAATTTCTCTGACAATAACGTGTTTACGCCAAGTTATTCATGGGGCCGCTTTACCAACCCAACAGCCTCGCTACAGGAACGCCATCAGCAAAGTACATTTCTGATCTGGAAAGAATACCTGAATTATAATCAGACATTCGGAAAACATAACCTGAATGCAATTTTAGGTTATGAAGTTCAGCAATCCACCTGGAGAGGTATAGAAGGAACAAGGCAAGGTTTTTATAGCAACGATGTACAATCACTGAACTTAGGGCAGGCCATCACAGCTACCAATGATGAGTACATTGGAACACAGAGACAAGAATCCATATATGCCCGTGCCATTTATACCTATGGTTCAAAATATAGTCTGACCTCTACCATCCGTAGAGACAAGACTTCTAAATTTGCAGATGGATCACAGTCTGGTTATTTCCCTTCTTTTGCTGCGTCATGGAAATTGTCTGAAGAATCGTTTATGAAGGGAATAAATAAGGTGGTGAGTGGTGTTAAAATCCGTCTTGGATATGGAGAGGTTGGTAATCAGGATGTTCCCAATTATTTATACAGTTCTTTATTGAGGTCATCTCAGACAGGTTTGGGTACAGGCTTTCTTGCCGGACGAATTGACAATAAAGCATTAAAGTGGCAAACCTCGATCCAATATAATGCTGGTTTGGACATGAGTTTTCTGAATGGTAAGATCAATACCAGTATAGACGTCTACAAAAAAACATCAAAAGACTTTTTGTTCCAGCTGACACTTCCGGCATACCTGGTGGGTGGGCCTGATTACCTGGGTGGCATTAACCCGCCTTACGTAAACCTCGGGAAGATTGAAAACGTAGGTTTTGACTTGACCATCAATACCCACAATATCGATAATGACCATTTTAAATGGAATACCAATGTGGTTTTATCACATTACAAAAATGCTGTGAAAGAATTGGGCAATGGGCTTACCGAGCTTTTCGGTACAGTAACCAATGCTTACCTGCAGTCACCTGTTACGCGTACGGTTGTAGGCAGATCTGTGGGTGAATTTTATGGTTATAAAGTAAAAGGAATTTTTAAAACAGAGGATCAACTGCGTGCTGCACCGGTTCAGTTCGGCAGAACGGTTGCCAATAACAGCAATAGTACATGGCTGGGTGACGTGCAATATGAAGATGTAAACGGCGATGGTGTAGTTAATGAGAAAGACCGCACAGCGATCGGGAACCCTAATCCTAAATTTACCTACGGTATTACCAATACGTTCAGCTACAAAGCCTTTGATTTCACCTTGTTTTTAAATGGATCTTATGGTTCGAAAATTATGAACTTGTTGAACAACACCATGGGTAACCTGGCGGCTGTTTATCAGAATCAATATGCTGCATACAGCAATTTCTGGACACCTCAGAATCCGGACTCCAACATTCCTGCGCCAAAAATTGGTATCGACAACCCAAACCTGGTGGTATCCGACCGATATGTGGAAAGTGGATCCTTTTTAAGGATTCAAAATTTAAGTCTTGGTTACAAAGTGCCTGCCGCCTGGATCAGGAAATATAAATTCAGTAACCTGAAAGTATATTCCAGTGTGCAGAACCTGTACACCTTTACGAAGTACAAAGGGTATGATCCGGAAATCGGTGCAATCAACCAAAGTGCAATCCTGAATAACATTGACCTGGGCAGATACCCAATTGCCCGGACCATCACATTTGGAATCAACGCACAATTTTAGTGACCATAAATTATTGTAAGAAAATGAAATCATATCTCATATATATATTTGTCTTCATCGCCACAGTTAGCAGTAGCTGTAAAAAAGACTTTTTTAACATTCCGCCGCAGGATGCGCTCAGTGCGGATAATTTTTACCAGAATACCGAACAGGTACAGGCCAGCACGGTTGCTTTATACAATTCTCCGTGGTTTGATTGGAATGCGAAAGCTTCCTGGTGTATCTCCGAATTGTTGAGCGGCAATGCACACACCTATTCTCCGGATGTGATCAATTTTGGTAATTTCTCGGTAACTGGCGATAATACCCAATTGTTGTCGGCCTGGAATGCCTTGTTCAGCGTAGTCGCCCAATCCAATGCACTCATCAACAACCTCAAATCCAAAGTCCCGGCCAGTGTACCTGCTGCCGTAGTGAATAATGCACTTGGGGAGGCCAGGTTTATGCGCGCTATGGCTTATTTTTACTTGGTAAGGACCTGGGGAAATGTGCCGATTATAGAGAATAGCCTTGACCATGTCAGCAATTATCAGGTCAATACCAATCCAGTAACAGACGTGTATACCTTCATCATCAATGATCTGAAGTTTGCTGAAGAGAATTGCAACAAAATGATCAGAACCGGATCTGTTTCTCAGGGTAAGGTGTCCAGTGGATCTGCAGCCGCACTTTTGGCTAAAGTTTATCTTTATATGCGCGATTACCCCAACGCCCGCCTGAAAGCAGAACAGGTAATCAATAGCGGAGAGTTTAAATTGTACGGAATCGACGTTTCAGGAAAGACTTATGCAGACTTATTTAAAACAGCCAATAACAACAATGAAGAAAGCATCGCTGCTATTCAATGGCTGGGAGGATCTTCCTACGGACACGGGAATGCCTTACAATCTTTCCTCGCCTATAATTCTGAAATTACGGGTACAGGAGATGGATATGGTAGTGTGACGCCATCAATCGATTTGCTGACAGCTTTTGAGCCAGGTGATTTAAGAAGAAAACCCACGGTGATGATGCAGGGCGATATTTATCCTGAAATCAACCAGGTCAAAGGCGGTTATACCTTGCCAGCGGGAGCAGTTGCACAGGGGATGCCTGCATTTATCAAAAAGTATGTGGTAGGCACTCCCGCAGACAATGGGGGTAAAGGCGCTTCATTTTCAACAGGGAACAATACATATCTGATGCGTTATGCAGATGTGCTTCTAATTGAAGCGGAGGCCGTTCTTGCTGGTGCTCAAAGTACAACAGATGCTGCTGCACTGGTACCGTTTAATAAAATCAGAAGCCGGGCCGGGCTGATTCCTAAAACCTCCATTTCCATTGCGGATATTTATCAGGAACGACGGATGGAATTTGTGTTTGAAGCTGATTATTGGTTTGATCTGGGCAGGTTAGATGGATTTAATGTAACTTCTCACCCAAAGGCAATCGCTATTATTGCCAATCAGGAAAGGGGCATTTACAGCAATACTACGCCCGTAGTGATCTGGGGGCAAAAATATACGCCCACTGATGCCAATTTCCGTTTGCCATACCCTACAACAGAATCTACCCTTAATCCTAAATTATTACTGCCACCGGTACCTTACAATTTTAAATAGTTATTATGAAAATCATATATAAAAACCCTATAGTCATTTGTTTGACAGGATTATTTTTCATGTTGATGTTTATAGCCTCCTGTAAAAAAGAAGTGGAGGGACAAGGCATGCCAATTATCACCAGGGTGCGCACCCTCGTTAAGCCGGGAGTGGCTCAACCAACGGCCTTAGATTCTACGGTCACCTCAGGTGATGTCGGCGTAACTTATGTAATCGAAGGTGAAAACCTGAAGAGTACAAACAAAGTGGAGTTTAATGGCACAGCAGCCTACTTAAATACTGCGCTGTTTAGCGACCACAGTATCGTGGTGATGATCCCTGCTACGGCTTCCTGGATCAATCAAACCGGTAAATTGACACTTACAAATGCATCTGGCACGGTGAGCTTCGATTTTAGTATCAAACAACCACCTCCGGTAATTACAGACCTGAGCCAGTTTGCCGGAAATGCAGGAGATGAGCTAACCATTACCGGCTTGCGTTTCGATCAGGTATCCAGCGTTAAATTTGGTACGATAGAAGCCCAGGTGGTTTCCTCAACAAGTACAGCATTGAAGGTAACAGTACCTAACGGTGCCCTGGGTGCTGTGAGTGTAACCACTCCTGGTGGCACTGGCACTGGTCCATATGTATCTTACGATGGAACAGCAGTGCCGATACTACTGCCATTTGGATTCAGGCACTTGTTTTACGACGATCAGATCACAGCTGGTTATGATTTCAATTTTGGCGGTGCCAGTGGAGATATTAATAATACAGAGGTGGTTAAAAGGGGGAGGTATTCTATAAAACTCACATATACAGGTAATTATGCTGGGTATGCTGTAGGTAGCAATGATCCTGTAGACCTGAATGATAAAACTTATGTTAAATTCTCGATATATGGAACAACCGGAACTGAAGGCAAGGTAGTAAAGATCGGATTGAATGATTTCGACAACCGCCAGGTGAGCATTGTATTGCATGCCGGTAAATGGACCACCTATGTCGTGCCTTTGGAGCGTTTTCAAAATGCCAGCCAACCGGGTAAACCGACTAGTCTCAGCTGGATTGGTTTTCAGGAATTGAGTGGTAATGCGCCGGAAACAATTTTTCTGGATGATATCGGTGTATATTAATTCTTTATTTTAAGAATAATTTGATGAAGAAGAGGCTGGCTCATAAATAAAAAATGTCATCAAGTCCAAAGGACTCCTGCGGAGAGCCTGTCGAAAGACTTGTAAAAAAGCCATTTAGGCGTTTCGATGCTTCGGCAAACTCAGCACGGGCTGAGCTCAACGTGACAAGACTCAAAGATTGATTTATGAGACAACCCCTTCTTTAACCATTAAAATAAATTTATAGTCATGAATATTATAAAATACGTAGCTGTTGGGATCTTGATACTAACAGCGAATTATAGTGCCATGGCACAAAAAAACCTGGTGACAAATGGAGGCTTCGAAGATGAACTTAGGGGATGGGTAGACTATTCTGCGAAGGCTACACCTTATATTTTCAGCACCGGAAAAATGAGCAGCGCTTTATTCTCCGGCGATCCTTCTAAATGGACAGGCATGCACCAAATAGTAACTCTACCCAAAAATACAAAATACATTTTGATGTCGGCCAAGATCAAAGTAGATGGTGTAAGTACCGGAAAGGAAGACTGGAATGGTGCACTTTTCCTTTTTGAAATGCTGGGTAAGAACGAAGCCAAAATCGGAGAAGGGATTAATATTGCTTCAGCTACCGGAGATCATGACTGGAAGCTTTATGAATATGCTTATATTGTTCCACCAGGTACTCTGAACATCAAACTCTTATTTGCGTTGGGTTATGTGTCGGGCACCATGTTTGTCGATGATGTTAGTCTCAAAGTAATCAGTCAGGCCGAGTATGAGAAATATTTATAACCCTATGAAATCCTTATTTTACGTCGCGCTTATCATTATGGGATCACTGAAAGCCCAGGCTCAAAAGGTCGGGCATCCGGTAATACTTTTAGATCAGTCAGGCTTTTATCCAGGTTTGAATAAAAGTGCCGTGGTCACCAAAGATGCTACGGGCGATGGTTTTGAACTGATTGCCATGCCAGCTGGAAAGTCGGTGTTTACCGGATCGCTATCTGGATTGAGCAGCACCGGATATTCTGGAATTAAGACTAGAATAGCAGATTTCAGCCATTTCAACCAACCTGGAACTTATTTGATCAGGATTTCGGGCCTTGGTGACTCTCCAGTTTTTAAGATCGCAGAGAGTGTGCATCAGGACCTTGCTGTAGCTGGTTTGAAAGCTTTTTATTACCAGCGTGCTTCCTCGGCCTTAGATAAAGATTATGCCGGGAAGTGGTACCGTATGTCTGGACATCCGGATACCGCAGTATTGATTCATCCATCTGCCGCCACCAAAAAAAGGGCTGCAGGAAGCAGGATTAATGTGACAGGAGGCTGGTATGATGCGGGCGACTACAATAAGTACATGGTCAATAGCGGCATATCTACCGCTACTTTACTATCGGCTTACGAGGACTTTCCTAACTATTTCCTTGGTCTGAAAGTGAAGCTTCCAAAAGCGAAGAATAACGTGCCGGATATATTAACCGAAGCCATCTACAATTTACGCTGGATGCTGAAAATGCAGGATCCATATGACGGCGGTGTTTACAATAAGTGTACAAATCTCGGTTTCGATGCGATGATTATGCCTGCACAGGCTTTGGCACCCAGATATGTTGTGGCGAAAGGTACGGCAGCAACGTTAAACCTAGTTGCGGTTGCCGCTCAGGCATCACGGATTTTAAAGGATTTTCCTCAACAATATCCTGGCCTGGCAGACAGTTGCCGTTCTGCCGCAATTCTGGCCTGGAATTGGGCCCTTAAAAATCCAAATCTGGCTTACGATCAGGAACTGATGAACAAGACATCTGATCTGAAAGTCACTACAGGTGCTTACGGAGACAAAGATTTTGAAGACGAGTGGAGCTGGGCAGCTGCTGAGCTCCTGGCCACTACCGGCGAGCCACAATATTATGATGCCTTCTTTGCGCGGCTTAATGCAAAAGTGAATTTGCCTGGCTGGAGTTACGTAGGCATTTTAGGGTATTATTCCCTGATCAGGTGTCATGACCAACTCCCAGAAAGTTACAGCAGCATCACAAGTATTTTGAAGAAAAAAGTGCTTTCAATTGCAGACCGTTATCTGTTGTCGGGCAAGGCAGGTGCCTATGGCTCAGTAATGGGCAGCTCACTGTCGGATTTTGTATGGGGAAGTAATTCGGTTGCCATGAATCAATCAGTTTTGCTCATTAATGCTTATTTATTCACACAAAATAAGGATTACCTGAACGCCGCCCTGGGTAATCTGGATTATATACTGGGAAGAAATGCAACTGGTTATTCTTTTGTTACCGGTATTGGTGCCAAATCACCGATGAACCCACACCACCGCATTTCTTTTGCTGATGGTGTTGCTGATCCGGTTCCTGGTATGTTGGTTGGTGGGCCCA
Source organism: uncultured Pedobacter sp. (assembly GCA_946478755.1). The sequence goes on from CAMLDJ010000023.1 coordinate 20,772, forward strand.
ATTCGGAAAAGCAGGACGGACTAAAATATGAATTTGCGGAGCCGGAACTATCGTACCTCGACAATGTTGCTTCTTATGCAAGTAATGAGATAGCGATCAATTGGAACGCTCCCTTGGTATATGTTGCAAATGCACTAGAGTGTTTACAAACAAAAGAAAGGGACGGTTCAAATAATAGGTAGTAAAAAACAGCCATATAATTAGCTTATTTGTCATCACGGCGGATATATCAATCCTTATGGGTTGTCTTGCCTGGTTTGTGAAAGGTTAATATTACCAGTTAAGGTAAATGAAAGGCCCAAAAGGTAAAGCTGATTTTATATTCATTCTATCTGTTTTTTTTTGAAATGTTTTTTCAATTTTAGATTATATACAATTGCATTTTAAATTTATTTAAGATGATTATTTCAATACTGCCGGAAGTATATATTTTTCTAAAATCTGATCTGCCTGTTGGTGTGCAAAGGAAGTTCCATATGCAGATGCATTTATTACAACAACCAGATCAATCTCCTTAAAAATGTAGATTTTGTTTCCACCGTTTCCCGAGCTGTACCATGTTTCCAGGATTTTGCCGTTAATCTTAAATGTTTTATTCCAGAAGAGGAATCCATAAAAACCTGGCCGGTCTGAAGGGAGTATCTGCAAATGGCGAAATGACTTGTCTACCCAAGATTTTGGCACAAGTTGCTGGTCTTTCCAGATACCTTTTTTAAGATAAAGTTGCCCGAATTTCGCAAAGTCTAAGGCTCTTAGGCGTAAACCCCCACCTGTAAATGGTTTACCCTGTGGTGTGCGGGCCCATTCAAGCGAATCAATGCCCAAAGGATCAAATAATTTTTTTTTCGCGTAAAGCTCTAAGCCACCTGGAATAGTTTTATCCATAATATCACCGAGCAGCATCGTTCCTGCGGTAAAGTAAGACCATTGTTTGCCATTCTGATTGTCTGCTTCCATGGGTAAATCCAATGCGAACTTTACGTAATTAGAAGTAGGATACATATTTTCTTCATTACCAGGGGATTCCATCACTTCATCATTTCCGTCAAAAGCCGAACTCATCGTCAACAGGTCAACCAACCGTACATTTTCTTTTTTCGCTGAGGGATGTTCAAAATGCGCTAAATTGTAAAATGCCCCCAATTTTTGCTCCTCAGATTTCAGGTAGCCATCGTGAATCGCCATACCAAGCAGGGTTCCGGTAAAAGACTTGCTAACGGAGCGTGGATCATGAAGGCTTGCCCTGGAAGAAGCATTGAAATACTCTTCCAGCAACAACTTTCCTTTTTTGACTACAACCACCGAATTGATTTTTTTAAATGACTGTTGGATAATTTTAGTGTTAAGCGCTGTGATTAACTTCTCATCGTACGTTCCTACATACAGCGGCCAGCCACTGCCTGCCTTAATCGCCTGGGGTTTCAGCAGCGCTTCATCAATTTCGGGAAGAATTCTTGTCATGTTAATACTAGATTCCAACAAAACTGGGGAATAAATTCTTTTGCCCGCATCGATATAGACCCTTACTTGGACGGTTAGTTTTTTTGGCAACGGCCCAAATAAATCTATTCCAGAATTTATCATAAACCGATCCCACATATTTATGCTCCATAGTCCAGATCTGCTCGCACTGATTAGCACTACCGCCAGTGGTTTACTGACTATTTTATCCTGAAGCAGAATAGCTCCAGGATGCAGATTCTCTTGATACACCACCTTACCATCTATCAGAAAGCAAAACTGAAAATTTCCAGTTTTTAAAGAGGAATCGGCTGAAATCTTTGGCGCCAATATGGCGAGTTCCTCAACTAGTGATTTTCCTACATTGAGCCTTAAGTATAAATCTTTATCACTTCCAATATTATAGCTTGAAATTCCGTCAACCGTAGAATCAGTTAGATGAATTGGTCTGTGATCTAAAAAATCAAGGCTTTTCATTTGGGCACTTGCAGTAAAACAGGAGATTATAGAGGTGAAAAATACCGTTAAAAATAAAATGCGTTTCATAAGAAAATATTATCTGACAAGGTTAACGCTTTACGATGCTGAAAAATAGGACAGAATTAACATGGACCATGATTACAATTCTTGCTTTAAATAACGCTGATATTGATGCGGGGTAAACCGGAATTCTTCTTTGAAACAGCGAATGAGATGGGCTTGGTCGTAAAAGCCACATTCAAAAGCAATCTGAATGGCAGATTTTTTTTTAGTACCAAATTCCGCCGCTGCCTTGCAAAGTCTCATTCTGCGTATGTATGCCCCAAGGTTACAGCCAAAATATTTCGGAAAGTATCTGGATAAGTGCACAGGATGTATACCAATTATATTCGACAAGGATGCTAGGGAATGGCTTTTGTTCACATTGTCGTGCAACAATTGCCTGATCTTATTGACCCATTCTGGCGGATGTTTGTGTATTAAAGGATTTGAATGATTACAAAGTCCATCTATCGCATTAAGCGCCAGCGAATGCAAGGATAGCAAACTGGTTTCATCAGGGTTTTTTGATAATAACAGCATTTGATGGAAAAGCGATTTTACCAAAGGGTTCACGACTTCAAAGCTGCCTCTGTCCATTTTTTTGCCTGCAAATTCTGATAACAATCCTGATGACAACTCCAGTTGCATCCCCCTCGTGTAACCCTTAGGCTTCACATTGTAATGCGGGTCATGGGAATTATGGAATAGCAAAGTGCCCGGCACACATTTATGATGATCCGTTTTACTTATTTCAGAGACATTCCCTGCCAGCAAGAAAGTAAAATAAGCATTATCGTGATAATGCCAGTCAACAAATTCGTGCGTGTACTCCGTGTTGGTGATAATAATTTCATTCAGGATTATTGTTTGATCAGTATTACCAAAAAAAATTCCCGCAGTAATTTTTTTCATCAGTCATTTTAACCTTGAGACACAAAAAGCAAATTGTAGTTACAGTATGAGGCAAAAAACTAGATTCTTAAATATCAATACTCATCCTTAGAACTTTTACGGCGATGCTCATCAGGGAATTTGAACTACCATTTTTTTGATCGAACACTCACCTTTATTTGTTTATTGGCTGGATAACCAGCCAATAAATACCAAAAAACAAAAGCCTGCAAATAATTGATTTGCAGGCTTTTAGTGTTTTTTTTGTGAATTCTGATACTGATTCCAGTGGAGCCGAAGGGAGTCGAACCTATCGGTTTATATGGTTGTTAATCAGTCGTTTGTGATTGTTTTGCTGTTTGCAGGTACCAAAAACTCACCTTTATTTTTTTATTGCAAATCTTTGGTGTAAAAATACAAAATAACTTTAAAATCTAATTTTTTTACTTAAATACCTATTCTATAGTCTTTTTAGGAATGCGCCAATACATTTAATCTTTTGGTCTAAATCAAGTTGACCAGAATTACATAGTGGTGGGTTCGATGTATAGCGCGCCTTGCAGTCTGCTTTCATCTTAATTCAGTTTTCCTTTTGAGGCCTTTGATAATGCATTCAGCCCACTGATCCTCTGGTATGTTGAGCTTAACATCGGGATTGAATCCGGTTGCATCAATAGGCTTTTTATCGGCCTGGCTCGATTTTGAATCGGCATCATCAGTATCAGCATCTGTATGGAAGTGGGGTTTTTGATCCTAGCCCTTCGTAATCCATCATGCCTACACTATTCCTACCGAATCGTTTTTTCTTTTTGCTTTGTTTAATTAAATTAAAAAAGTATTCTGTAGAGCTACCGCAGAGTTCATCGGTAATTAGTGCAACTTTCGCCATCAGATTCTAGGGAAGGAAGAAAGGACCATAGAAGATTTTAAAGAACCAAAATATCCCGGTCTATCGACCGGACAGCACATTACCCAATCCGTGGATGTACGATTCATATAATTAGGCACCTTACTTAAATCTCTTACAGGGCTAAATGGCCATCAGCATATCCATGGAACAAAAAGAAAAAGCAAAGGAAAAACCATCGACAACGGAACTTTCCGGGGCGGAAATTGCTTTTCAATTGGATTTGAATCCCGCACGAGTTTTTCTAAATTATTTAAAAGCAAAACCAGTATTTTACCTTTGGAATTTAAAAGCTCATTCGACTTACAGATCAAATAACAATTAGAACCGTCGTTTTTATAAAGGGATAGCGAAACATCAAAACGAAGAACTATAAAGGAAGACCTTTTACAAATACTGGATCAGCAGGGATTTGCTATTATTCTTGCATTTATCATTTATCTTTTGGCCATATGGGGTTTGGAGTGATTAAGACATTAGCCCTTCTCAAGATCAAAAGCAAAAGTTGATCCTATTCCAGGTTTGCTTTGAAGAGTGATAGAAGAGCCGTGAAGTTCAATGATCCTGGAAACTAAATATAAGCCTATACCAAATCCAGGAATTGTCCGGGTCAGTTCACTTTCAACCCTATGGAACTTTTGAAACATATGCTTTTGGTCGGCTGGGGATATACCTATTCCCTGATCGATGACGCTTATTTGGATTTTTTTGCCTTTAGTGTGGCAGGATATCGTTATATTACCTCCATTTGGGCTGTATTTCTGTGCATTATTGACAAGGTTTGTCAATACAATAGCGATCTTTTCCCTGTCAGCGAATGCTTTTAACGAAGTTTCACCATCAAAAATAAATTGATGCTTTGGCTCCGTAATGTTGCCGTCTTCAATTATTTCATCAATTAGTGCAGAGATATCGAAAGATGTTTTCTCAATTCGGATATGTCCATCCTCAATCCGTGAAATGTTAAGAAAACTGCCGATCATATTCTCCATTTTTTTGCTTTGCTGCACGGCTTTATGAAGCGCTTTTTTAAGAAAATCAGGATGGTCTGCTTTTACCTGAGCCATCTGTATGTACGACTTTAGAGAGGTTAGGGGTGTTTTAAGTTCATGGCTCACAAAACTCACAAATTCTTCTTTTTTCCTTTCTGCCTGTTTTTTATCGGTGATGTCCCTCGCTATCTTCGAAAGCCCTACCACCTCGCCTGCCCGGTTTTTAATTGGCGATATAGTCAGCGATACATTGATCAGGGTACCGTCCTTTCTGAGACGTTCGGTTTCGAAATGGTCTACGCGTATGCCTTGGCGTAATTGCGCCAATATTCTAGGCTCTTCTTCAAAGCGCTCAGGGGGGATAATCTTTAAAATAGACTCACCGATCATTTCCCTGGCACCATAACCGAAAATACGCTCGGCGGCGGCATTCCAGCTGGTGATCACACTGTTCAGGTCTTTACTGATGATTGCATCATCGGAAGATTCTATAATAGCCATAAGGCGGCGTCCATCGACTTCGGCTTTTCTATGGAGGGTCATGTCCCTTGCAATTTTCGATATGCCGATAATAGCACCGGAAGCACCGTAAATCGGCGAGATTGTAAGGGAAACATCGATCAGCGACCCATCCTTACGGAGCCGCTGAGTTTCCAGGTGATCGACCCTTATTCCATTTTTTACCTGGGTCAGAATTTTCGGTTCTTCATGTTGTCTATCGAAGGGGATCAGCTTTAGAATCGGCGTTCCGATCATTTCCTCTGAACTATATCCGAAAATCCGCTGGGCAGAATTGTTCCAGCTGGTGATGATTCCGTTCAGATCTTTACTGATAATTGCATCATCGGAAGATTCAACAATGGAACTTAAGATAGCGCTTTTTTCATCTGAACTCTGAAGTAAGTCTATCAGTTTGCGAAGTTCTGCTACGTCTAGTTTTAGCTCGGCTTCTCGTTCCCGATATGCCATGAATTTGTCTAAAATCTGTTGCGTCTCGTTCATCTGTCTATCAATTTTGAAACAATATAGGAATATTATCAAAGATAAGATTTTTTTGACGGTGTGAAATCTCCTTGTGATTTATGAGTTAATTAATCAAGTCAAAAAATTAACCAACACAATAATAAACTTGATTAACATAGTATTTACCAGTCTCAGTTTCAATAATGGACGCAATTAATACGGCGCAAAAGAACATATATAATATTAGATTGGTGCTTGTGTAGGGAACACCGTCAAACTTCTGCAGTAGATATTTTTTAGATAATCCAAAGTGTAAACTGAAATCGTACTGGTTATCAATCAGTTGATGATTTCCGGAGTTTATTAAATTACTGATTTTGACTAAAGATGAAGTAAAACTGATTACGCTTACCTCAAAGAACTCGGTTACTTCTGGATGAGGAATATCCTATAAGGAAATACCAGCTAACCAATTTGGGGGATGTAAAAAATGACCTAATTCGTGCCAATACTGCTGCCAACCTGTTCAATTAGTTTGTAAATGTCAAAAGGTTTCTCAATAAATCCTTGCGCACCGCACGAATTTTCTACCTCTTTCTGACTTGAATTCGCGCTCATCATAAGTACAGGTATTTTTTTTGTGTTATAATCTTTTTTGAGCATCTCACATACATTGATTCCGTTACCGTCGGGCAACCTAATATCAAGGAGGAACAGGTCTGCCTTATCATGTTTGTCCTTTAACATAAATTCACTAATACTGGAAAAACTTATTACTTCATATTTTTCCTCGATAAGGATCATTTCTATAATATTCCTGATGTCCTGATCATCTTCCAGAACATATATTCTTTTTGCCATAACCTAACCTAACTTATTTTATAAATTATCTTATCGAACGCCTGAAATTGTTTTACAGTTTTAGCTGTGAAATAGAACTTTATTTTAACGGTACTAAAGCAGTTGCGCTACCTGTACATTTTCAGGTATTTTTTCAATTCGCATCGCGCTTGGTGAATATAGGTTTTGACAGTGCCCAATGGAACATTGAGGTCTTTTGCTATCTCGTCATATTTATAGCCTTCAAAATACCTTTGAAATGCAATCCGGTATTCAGGTTTTATAGAGGCCAGGGCTTTCATTATATCATTAAGGGCAAAGGATGTTTCTCCTAAGTTTTTTGTCGAACTTTCCATTAAATTCGGACTGGTCAGTTCCTCACCTGAAATGATTTCGCTTTTCCGCCTAGCTCTAACACAATTGTTGTAAAATGTGTTTTTCATTATGACATACAGCCACCCCTTTAAATTGGTTCCATCATCAAATCTGTCGCAGAAACGTACTCCTTTAATAAGGGTTTCCTGCACAAGATCCTTAGCGTCAGCCTCGTCATTTGTGAATTTTAATGCGTGCGTAAATAACTGCCGTGAATGACGTTCTGCAGCTTGGGTAAAATCCTTCAGATCCATATTACAATTTATCTTCCTGTATCACCAACTATTGTTGATTTAAATAACATATTTCTACAGAAATAGTTTTTATATTACTTTGTATTGAAGATTTTACCCAGCTAATCAGCAACTGAAAGCAGGGTCATACCGGGCATTATTATTAACTGGTTACCAGATATCCTTCTTTATAAGTTTCGATTGTAATGATCACAAATCGCATTAGCGGACATTGGGTTTGGGCATTCTGGAAACTTTTTCCCAAGTGGTTGTTCCAGGCCATTCCAAGAAAATGGTTTTAAATTAACTGGAAACCGGTAATGAAATTTTCTTAGGATTTTTGGTTCTGTGGAAATGCCTAATTTTTTATTTTTTTCGCAAGAAAGATATGCAATACTGCGTAGACGTTAAAGATATAAATGCTTATTGATTTTGCTTAAATACTTATTTTTAGTTAGTCAAACGATTGTACATCTTGACTGTGGGTGACGGAAATAACAATTTAGGTTGAATTATTTGTTAGGAAAACAAGAGTGAATCTGCTTTTAATTAAGAAAAGCTGATTCACTCACCAGGTCATTTTATACTATAGGAAAGTGGCCCTTTATATAATATAGAGCAGTGTTTTGCCCTGTTTCAGCCTAAAATAATAGTGTCTTTCATGCCTATATGTTTTAACCTCGATCGCTGATACCAGCCCTTTTTCACCTGCTGAAGTTGTTATGTAGTCGCCTGTCTTTATCTCTTCCAGTTGGGCGGGTGTGCAGCGTCTTAACAGGTGTTTGGCTGCTGTACCTTTGCGTTTGCGGTTGGAATGATTTTTTCTAACCGGGACATAATTTAGGTGGTGTTCTGTCATTGTGCGAAATAGATCGTCCGGTCCTGGCTGCCCGCTCTCATTTACCTTATTTCCAAACATTGGATTCTCCTGAAAATTTTTTGCATCCCGTTTATCCTGAACTTTGTACTCCATTAGAAATCTACGTTAATGATTAAAGCAGTTATCTGTTGACGGGGGAGCACACATGCGGCCTGGATTATTATACCCAGTACTACCGGTCTTCACTATTGATTTTCGTTTGAAGTTATCCCAGTCGATATTATCGGTAAATCTCGCAAGACTATCTAGAACAAATGGAGATGGTGGATTTGTGTTGCTCAACAAACCGAAAAAAGATTTGATAGTGGTTTCTGAAAGGTAGTTTTTGTCTTTTTCAAAGATTTTAATGGATATTTCCACACAGTCTTTCATACCGATCTTTTTGATCCCGCATGTTATAAGGACCTGTTCACGTAATGCTGAGTAAAAAAAATCGTGCGCTTCCATGTTTTGGTATATTAACCTTAGAGTAAATGTCTGAGTATTTCCTGGGTAATTTACATGTTTGTATACAGATGTTCAGTAATTTTATGTGATGTTTTTGTTATCTATTCAGCTCCAAGTTATAAATATAGGCTAATGACACCTACTGTCAGTTTGTAGCGATGAAAGGCATGTTAATTACCAGAAAAAACATTTAAATTTGCAGTTCCGCCACTTATGTTGGAGGAATGTCGGGTATGGGAACAAAAATTCTAGTGGTTGACGATGACGAGTTACTGCTCGGAGCTTTGGATTGTTTTTTGAGACATGCGCATTTTCTCACCCGTACGGTTGCAAAGGCGGAACTGATCGAAACTGAGGTCGCCGATTTCAGGCCCGATCTCATCTTGATGGATATCCGTTTAGATACTGCTGATGGTAGGATTATCTGTGACAATTTGAAGTCCCAAGCAGGTACTTCGCATATTCCTATCATCCTGCTGACCGGACTGAGTTATAATGAGATCGCTTTTCTTGACTGCAGGGCAGATGCGGTTATCGGGAAACCATATAACATCGATTCCTTGCTGCGCATCATCGACCAGTGCCTTAAAATCAGTTGAGCCAGAGCCTTAGATGGGCAGCTCCAGATCGACAGTGTATTTAAGAATTTAAGGAATGATTTGATAAGCATTTACTAATCCAAATCAATAACCATGACAAAAACGCCCCAAATAAGATTATTCCGATCTCATAGTCTTATCAAATCAACAAAATAAGGTAACCAAAACATATTATTATTATTATTATTTGCACACTATTCAAAACATGAGCGGCTAATGACATTACTACATCACTTACGTTTAATATATCTTAAGCATAATTCTTAAAAAGCAATTTTACTCGATCCTGACATGACTCTTCATGATCAACAGATAGCTTTTTTCATTAAAAAATTGACCGGGCAAAAACCTGTTGGTTTTTATTTGGTACCTTTGACAGTTAATCGTATCCACCACTATGAAGTCCTCACTAAAAAGAAATAACGTAAATATCATCGGGCATGGCGAAAAGGTGATTGTGTTTGCCCACGGTTTCGGCTGTGATCAAAACTCGTGGAAGTTTATAATCGATGCCTTTACTGATGAGTATAAACTTGTCCTGTTTGATTATGTTGGTTCCGGCAAATCCGATCTGAGCCAATATGACCCGATAAGATATGGTACGCTTAATGGATATGCGCAAGATATTTTAGAGGTTTGCACTGAACTTGACATTCAGGGCGCCATTTTTATTGGACATTCAGTAAGCGCTATGATCGGTCTTCTGGCGGCAAAGATTAATCCCGTACTTTTTGAAAAACTTATTTTTATTGGCCCTTCTCCCCGTTACCTTAATGATGAGGGATATAAAGGCGGATTTGAAAGGCCAGACCTGGAAGCACTTTTCGAGTTTATGGACAACAATTATCTTGGGTGGTCCAGCGCACTGGCGCCTGCGATCATGGGGAATGCCGAAAGACCGGAACTCGGAGAATTTCTGACAAGCAGTTTCTGTTCTACCGATCCCGATATTGCCCGTGAATTTGCAAGGGTTACCTTTTTTTCCGATAACCGAAATGATCTGAAAGACATACATATTGAAAGCCTGACCTTACAATGCTCAGATGATATCATTGCACCGCTGGAGGTTGGCGATTACATTCACGCAAACCTTAAGGGCAATCAACTTGTTGTAATGAAGGCTACCGGGCATTGCCCCCATATCAGTGAACCTGAGGAAACCATTACAGCAATAAAAGCTTATTTGAACAATTAATTAACAGACCGAACATTGTCGACAGTATATAACAGGGAGAATATTGGGTCACTGATTGACATAGAGTCGCTTTATCAGTATGCTCCCTGTGGTTATATATCGTTTTTTCCAGATGGGACAATCATAAAAGTCAACCAGACTTTACTGGAATGGTTGGGAGAACAAGAGGACGATCTTCTCTTCAAAAAAAAATTTTCCGATCTTATTTCGAAGGGCGGCAATATGCACTTTGAAATGTTCTTCCGGCCTATGATCAATGTTCATGGAAAGGTGATGGAACTTAGTTATGAGCTAATGGGAAAAGAAGGTAAAATCCTTCCTGTTCTATTGAGCGCCACTACGATCAGGAATGAAGAAAATAAAATAGCTGCGATCAACGCGGCATTGTATGAAATCACTGATCGTAAAAAATTTGAAAAAGAACTTGTTATTGCCAAGAAACAGGCAGACCTGGAAAGAAAGAGGTTTGCTTTCCTCGCCGATCTCATTCCAGAAATCATCTGGACTGCCGATACTTATGGACGTATCGACTACGTAAACGAGCGGTTTTTTCAGTACTTTAACATCGATCGCAGGAATGTCCATTCCCGCCGCCTTTTACTCAGGATCTATCCTGAAGAACGCAGATTGTTTATGACTGAATGGCGCCGGTGCTTTAGCACAGGCAGAGAGTTGAATATCACATTGAGACTTGAAGGTGAACCAGGTATATATCAATGGCATTTGATTAAAGGTGCATCACATCATGATGAATATGGTCAACTTACCAAATGGTTCGGTTCATGCTTCAATATAGATGACCATGTCAAGGCGCTCGAGAAAAAAGATGATTTCATAAGCATTGCAAGCCATGAGCTGAAAACCCCGGTTACCAGCCTAAAAGCATCACTTCAGTTATTGGACCGGCTGAAGCCTGAAATCGGGTCGAAGAAGATAATCAGCCTCATTGACCAGGCTATCAGAAATGCAGAGAAAGTAAATACACTTATTTCTGATCTCCTAAATGCAAGCCAGATGTCGCAGGGACAGCTGCACTTGAACAAGAAGCGCTTTTCTTTGGTCGAAACCCTAAAAGACTGCTGTAACCACATCAATGAAAATTTGCATCAAATAGTATTTGAAGGTAACGTGACACTAACATTGTTTGGCGATCAGGATAGGTTATCGCAGGTTATTACAAATTTCATAAACAATGCGGTAAAATATGCACCCCAGTCAAAAATTATCAAAATCCGTGTTGAGCAGCTAAGCACATCTATTAAAATTGCGGTGGTTGACGATGGACCAGGGATTTCAAAAGAAAATCAGGAACATTTATTTGACAGGTACTACCGCGTAGACAGTAATGGTACTCAGGTATCAGGTTTGGGCCTTGGCCTCTATATCTCGGCAGAGATAATCAGAAAGCACGATGGAATGATTGGCGTAGATAGTTCACCTGGAAAGGGTGCCAGTTTTTGGTTTACGATTCCCTTGTCAGAAGAATAGCTGGTCGACATTTTGTTCAACCACACCAAATTACCGGTCCTTACTTTAAAATATTTTACTCCATAGCTGGTAGTATATTTTTGCTAATTGTGGCGGATGCTACGGCCAACCTGTTCTATAAGCTTATATATATCAAATGGTTTGGCAATAAAACCCTGTGCATCGCACGAATTTTGTACCTCGTTCTGACTTGAGTGGGCGCTCATCATGAGCACAGGTATTTTTTCGGTGTTATAATCTTTCTTGAGCTTTTCACATACATTGATTCCGTTACCATCGGGCAACTTGATATCAAGAAGGAACAGGTCCGCCTGATCATGTTTGTCCTTTGATATGAATTCACCAACATTCGAAAAGCTTACTACTTCATATTTCTCCCGGTAAGGATCATTTCTATGATATCCCTGATGTCCTGATCGTCTTCAAGGACATATATTCCTTTTGCCATAATCTAACTAACGTATTTTTATAAAGTCGTCGAACCCTTTAAATTGTTTTACATTTTTTCAGGTTTCAGAAATAGAAGTATTCTTTTAAGGATACCTAAGCAGCCAAAATACTTATTAGCTATACATTTAAGCATCAGTTCACATCTTGTCTGGTAAATACAGGTTTTAACAGTGGCCCAATGGAACATTGAGGTTTTTGACGATCTCCTCAACTTATAGCCTTCGAAATGCATCCCGAATTCAGGTTTATGGAGGCCAAGGCTTTCATGATATCATTAAGCGCAAAGGATGTTTCGCCCAGTTTTTTTGTAGAACTTTCCATTAATTCGGACTCGTCAAATCCTCATCCGAAATGATTTCTAAGCTTGTAAATCACTGATACATATAATAAAGCGTGTGTCCAAAAAGCTAGGACACCGCTTTCAAATTAATATTATCTTGTGGTGTAGCCACCATTTGCAAAGATGGTTTGTCCTGTAATCCACCAACCGTCTGTTACTAAAAACTCTACCAATGGGGCTATGTCTTCAATTTTGGTGAGTCCGCCAAGTGCCGATGCTGATTTATGATAAGCAACCGCATCTTCACTTTCTTGTCCGTAGAAAAATGGTGTATCCATTGGGCCGGGTGCAACTGCAGTAACAGATATGCCACGTCCACCAAATTCTTTAGAAGCAGCTCTGGTAAAGTGCTCTACTGGTGCTTTTGCACCTGCATAAGTAGAATAATAACCTGTGAATGCAGCCAATAGTGAAGTGACAATAGTGCAAATTTTTCCGTCGTTATTCAAATGCTTTCCAGCTTCTTGTAAAAAGAAATAAGCCTGCTTTGCGTTTACATCCATCATCGTGTCATATTCTTGTTCAGTCGTTTCTGTAAATGGTTTTTTTAGAACCATTCCAACCGTGTTGATTGCAACATCTACACCTCCAAATGCTTCTTTTGCTTTGGCAAAAAGATTGGTAATGTTAACAACATTGGTTAAATCTGCCTGCACCAAAATAGCTTCACCACCATTGTTTTTGATATCTGTCAATGTTTGTTCTGCTTCCGCCATTGTTTTATCGCTGTTATAATGGATTACCATTTTTGCACCTTTTGATGCAATGCTTTTACTTAATAATCCACCTAAATTTTTTGCACCGCCAGCAATCAGCACTACTTTTCCGTTTAAATCATTTCTTGCCATTGTATAATTATTTTAATTTGATTAAAGTGTAAAGTTCTTCAATCAAATAAAATAAAACGTGGTGAACTTTTCGGAACTTTCGTAATTCTTATTTTTTATGTTGTTTCCGAAATTCGCCAGCAGTTTGTCCAGTAAATTTTTTGAAGAATTTTCCAAAGTTGGAAGGGTCGTAGGTTAGTTTTTTTGCAATTTCAGCAATAGATAAATCGGTGTCTGTTAAAAATACTTTTGCTTTGTCTACAATTTTAAGGTCGTAAAAATGACAGGGGTGATTTCCTGTTTCTTTTTGGACGGTGTCAGTCAAATGTTTGTGAGAAATGAATAACTCACTTGCTATTTTGCTGATTTCCATAAAATCGCTAACATTTCCCGAAACTACATCTGCAATATGTTTGTCCAAGAACTGAAAATAGTTTTCGGTAATTTCTTTGCCTCTCTTAAATACGTCTTGTTCAAGGTTTTTCATTTACTTCTAATATTGCAAAGATGCATTTTCCAAAATAAAACTATGTATGGTGCACTTTTCGGTTTTTCTTTCAGGAACGGGTTTCGGTCGGATTGCTACTAATGGTTCGGGCTTGAAAAGAAAGTATATTGCATTTCGTCCTGTTCGTCCATTTTCTTGATTGGAGCATCCCCTAAGCTGTCACAAAATTTGTTCGGTTGATTTTTCCGGATTCAAGTTCCATAAATGTATAATAAAAAACGTCCAAATCAATAGCATTAGAGCACAATATTTGATGCCATTCAAGTGGAAAGGCACGTACATTATCTGAGTAAGAACGGCTTAGAAGAATTTTGTGCTTTTGAAGCCGGCATTTATTTATTACATTTAGTTTTTCAAAGAGACATTAAATGTATTTCCCAGGCTGACGTATGACAGGGAATAATACTACGGTATTTATACAATTAATTAGCCATTGACACTTAGAATATGATTAAACACCATTCACCTCCATCGCGAAGCGTCACTGAAACAGCAATAAGTATGCTGGCCCTATTGGTTTTACTATATGTACTATTTGACGTTTTAAAAGTGTTTTTTGGTGTTTTTACGTTTGCACTTATTTTCTATTCTTCTTTTTCCACAGGCTTTGAAAAATTAGCTGCTTTACTTCTCCATCGGCGGAAAATTGCGGGGTTTATTTACTCGGTGGTGTTGATTGCGATTGTTGCCCTGCCTTTTATTTTTATGGTTACCGCATTGGGTAAACATATAAAGGATATGGTTTCTTTCATAGAGTCAGTAAAAACACAAGGAATTCCGCCCCTGCCTGAACAGGTGACTCAGTTGCCCTATGCAGGTGACGGTATAGCTGATTTCTGGCATCATTTGCAGCAAAACCCGAAGGAAACTGTCTTTGGATATGAACATCAGATTAAAAATCTGTTCCATCATTTACTTACAGGGGGATTGGGGATTTTAGGAACAGGAATACAGCTTGTTTTCGGCATTATTCTCTCCGCTATTTTTTTGGTAGGTGGAAAAGATATGTTAAGGCCCTTCAGATCCGCTTTGCAGTATCTGCTTGGCAAAAGAGATGGCCTTCTTTTGATGGATGCAACCAATCATGCAGTTAAAGGTGTCTCAATAGGAGTAATAGGAACTGCTTTTTTTGCTGCTGCTTTATCCTGGATTGGATTTACTATTGCTGGTATTCATTTTAAATTTCTGCTAACAGCGCTGGTTTTTGTATTGGTTTTGCTCCAAATGGGGCCTCTGTTTTTATGGGTGCCATTGGTGATCTGGATAAGTACACAAGGACAAACCGGAACGACTATTTTTTTAGCGGTGTATGGCGTGTGCCTCTTTGTTGCGGAGGCCTTGGTCAGACCGATATTGATTGCCAAGAGCGGAGGAAAACTTCCTTTTCTGGTGCTTTTCATTGGAGTGATAGGCGGGTTAACGGCATGGGGATTTACAGGCATGTTCAAAGGGGCAATCATTATGGCGGTCGGATATACCATTTTTAATTCCTGGATTCAGAAAAAAGATCATCAATTGCTAAACGACTAATTTAGCATGAACGCGATACTCAAAAAAAGAATCAGATTTTTGGCGCTTGTTTTTTTTGCAATTGCATTGGTATGCAGTGGGCTGTTATACTTTGTGGTTATTTACCGTTTTAAAGAAAGCGTTAAGTACATGGTCAGCAAGGAAACAAACAACCGCTACCAATTTGATGCGGGTACGGCAAAACTTTCTTTATGGTCCAAAAGCCTTGTGCTGGAGAAATCGAGATTATTCAGCTCAGACACAATAAAAACAAAATCCTATTATAACGTTAAAATTTCGAAGCTCAAATTTTCTCTGGCATCATGGCGGGAT
Organism: uncultured Pedobacter sp.; assembly: GCA_946478755.1. Next base: position 36,532 of record CAMLDJ010000023.1, read on the forward strand.
CTGATTTTCAATAAAAAGGTGGTGGTGGACAGTCTTGAAATCATTGGGCCAGAAATCAAGGTCAAGGCATCTGGTCATCAGGTAGGTAAATCTAAATCTACCTTTCATCCTTCGGACATACTTACCTTTCTAGAGAAGACCCAAAAGTATTTCAATTTAAGTAATCTGTCTGTAAGGGGTGCATCTTTCAGTTATAAACAAAATGATCAAAAGCCGATCCGGGTTCAGGACATCAACTTAGTGATCAGGAATTTTGTAAAGGTGAACAATGACGACAGGCATCTCTTTGGCTCCGATCAAATTTTTCTATCTGTTGGAAAACAATATCTGGAATTACCGGACCATAAGTTAACAATAGGCTTTAGGTCCTTAAAATTCAATAGTGATAATCAATACTTTAATGTTGATTCCTTAACTGTGTATCAGCAAAATGAGAACCATACAGGAAAAATGAAATTTGTTGCAGATAGAT
>CAMLDJ010000024.1 GCA_946478755.1 uncultured Pedobacter sp.
CTGAGTAATCACATCATCGTTATTTATTGTTCCCGGAGCAGAAGTGGTAGTGATCTGCCCTCCGGAGGTTGGACTTGATAAGACAACCGAAAAGGTTTCATTCCCCTCAACCATCAGATCCTGCCTGACCTTAAAGGTGAGAACTTTGCTTGTCTCCCCCTGTAAAAAGGTCAGTGTACCGGTTTGTGGATAGGGCAAGGTAAAATCAAAATCACTATCATTAGTGGTACCATGCTGGAGGGCATAATTTACATTAACGGGACAACCTGGATTAGCAGCGGATAACGACACTGTGAAGGTCATATCCGTAAGGCCACCGGCATTACTGCCTTCGCTCTTAGAGGCAGAAGTAGCAGCAATAGAAATATCGCTTACTGACACCGCTGCAGAATGATAGGCAATATTATTACAACCCACAGTACCTGAATTACACTCTATATCAGGATCTGTCGGTAGAGCAGTATTTGGATTCGTAGCATCCGGATCGGTAACATCTGCGGGGCGTAGGATGCTTGCCTTTGCATCCAGTGTGCCTGTTGGCTTACTATCTATTGTGGCGGTTATAGTTACCGTAAGTACTGCTTGATTCACAATATCCAGTGAAGCTGTAATTGGAGCGTCGGTAAAAGGAGCAGTATAATTGGTGGCTCCTGTAAAGGTAATCCCCGCAGTTGGCGCGGCAGTGATGCTGGTAATGGTCAATTCAGACGGGAAGTTAAACGCAACCTTGGCCCCACTTACATCATCAGGGCCATTATTTTTTATTTTTAATGTATAAGTAATCGTTCCGCCTAGACAATATGTTGCTTTATCAGATATTAAACTCTGTACTTGCAAATCGGCTTCCCGAAGTTCTATAGCGACTGACGGGCTTATAGGAGCACTAACAACATAGGTCCAGGTGTCCAGACCTACCTCATCACCATAATCACTTGTCCATTTGTGACCGTTGGCAGCACTGCTGCTTCCCGTCAAACTTGAAGTCCCTGAACCAATATTTGTATCATCCCAATAAACGATATCATTTGGCGCAGCTACCCCGTTGGTTCGGGTTATGATTATGCCACTTGCATTGTTCTCCACGTCAAGAAAAGGGAAATGGACTTCCCCACTTATTAAAGTGAGTTGCATGCCAGAAGTACTGATTGTAACTGTTCCAGGCACTTTATTCCCCTGGCCATCGAGACCATCCCAGTAAATGCTATTTGCTCCGGTACTTGCTGGTCCTGTAAGCTTACGATCAATAAGATCATTGAAATCTCCGTCCCCATTAAGATCAATCTTAATCAAGTAACTCCCTGTCTGATTAGTGGTGAAGCCAATATTCCCTCCCAAAGGAGAGGTTCCTCCAAAATTAGCGGTACCTTCTTGCCCACTAAAGGAAAAATTGGTCACCACGGGGCTTGTGGGCGTAGATCTTAGCCAGGTAGTAGTGCCATCGGGAGTAATTGATGTGGCTGGAAGATCCGCATTTGGTGTATTAAAAAATATTTTATGGGTAATATCCGAAGTACCATCTGCCATTCTTGGATCCTGAACAGCTGGGTTTGTAATGGTATTTATACTTTTGTAAGTTGCATTACCTGAGCCATCTCTGAACCCTTTATTATTGGCGAAGAATACGAAGGCATAACCCGCCTGCCCGTTATTGTCAACGTCATAAATGTATCCATCTTTAGTTAATACTTGAAATACACCGTTAAATCTGGCACCAAAGTCTCCAAGGGAACCTGAAAATACATTAGTAAATGCCCGACCGGGAATAAAACTATTGTTTACAGCTCTTACTGAAACATCAAAGGCGGTAATATATGCAGTGCTGTTGCTCTGAGTCCAGTTAGAACCTACGTTAACATCACCAGGATACTGGGTGGTTCTTGTAATATCAGGAGAAATGAAATCTATTTCCCATATCCCTTCTTCACCCGCTGCAACCGTTAAAACATAAGGACTATAACTCCCCCCACCAACTGGCCCTGTTACTTCCTGGCTCCGATTTGCTATTAGGCCGGTAGTGGTTCCCGTGCCTGTGGTTGCCGTGGTGCCATTCGCTTTTCTGACATCAATTCTACCTCCACCTATATTTTGTGCGCTTGATCCTAAATATAGCCTTTCGCCAGCCTTTACATATACCTTTACAGTTCCCAATGTAGGAAAAGGATTGATGTTAGTAGGAATATTCGAACTTAACAAAAAAGCTCTTTGCCCCCCATTTGTGATCAAATCCTTACTCCCCTCTCCAAAAACAGAAGTGGAGCATATCATGAAAGCAAAGAAAACAAGATAGCAACTGGACAAAAGCCTGCGCAGAGATCGTCTTATAAACAGAGCAATTTTGTTCGGAGTAAAAATCAGCATAGGCGTTTAACACAACAAATTGTGGATGAAAATTTATTAGCGTATAGTTTTCGAAAAATAAGAGCGTGCTTCATTTTACGAAGGAGGAAATATGAATGTATGATCTGCACGAATTATAATACATTAATTGAAAGTGTAATTAGATTTACCAGGAGCAAAATAATCAGAATTTATCATTTCAAAGAAATTTAAAGAACAAAAAAAAAAATTTGTTAATAACAATTAGGCCAAAAAAAATGAAAATTTTATAAAAAGCCTTTTTAAAGATCAAAAACGCTATTTAAAATATTTTTCAGTTAAAAAACAAAAAAGTATACCAACGATATCAACACAAAAAATGGGTATAAATTCCCCATTTTGAGAATTAAAATAACCAATTATATAACAAAAATATCATGCCACTCATAACAAAACAGCCAATAAACGCGTAAAATGATCGGTCATCACGAATCACATCCGTAAAAAACAACTCACTTCAACGATAAATAGGCGACCAATAAACTATAAAGAAACACACCGTGTCCTGGCAAAAAAAGGCTTTTTTTGATTTTTATCAATTAGCTTAATAATTGTATTTTATCTGAGGTTAAGCAACATAACTGTCTTATAAACTCAATATCAAAAACAATTCTATGCTAATAGCTGTTAACAGATTTCAATTTAACTTTAATGACAATGCAACAAGGAACAGTAAAATTTTTCAACGAGTCAAAAGGATTTGGCTTTATCGTACCAGACAATGGAGAACCCGACATTTTTGTCCACATAACGGGACTGATAGATAAGGTTAATGAGAATGACAAGGTAAATTATGAAGTTGAAAGCGGAAAAAAGGGGCTTAACGCTACTCAGGTAAGAATAAGCTAAGCCAAAAAAATCAAAAACGGAGCTTATAGACTGCTATAGCTCCGTTAATGCAAAATGTTGCCACATCAATCTCCCTCCTTTTGTATGCTCAGGCAAGCCTACTACCTTCCAGCCACTGTATAGAAAATTCTTCCCCATTATATTCATCTGTGTTTTGCTTTTTGCTACATTTAAACACGAAAAAAGCTTGTAATTAGTTCATACTATTGATTGAGCAATGTAATATTATGGAAATAAAAAGTCTTGAAAATACCCAGATGCTGCAGCTTCTCGAGACATTCAATAAAGCTTTTGCGGATTATATTATCCCGCTGACGCTTACTGAAGAACAGTTTGCAACTAAAGCAAATGCAGAAAGTATTACGATGAAATATTCAGTGGGCGCATTCAAAGACGATACTTTGATGGGGTTTATACTACATGGATATAACACGAAAAATGGCGGCACTGTCTTATACAATGCAGGCACCGGCGTACTGCCAGCCTATAGAGGACTCCGGCTAACCGCCAGGATGTATGAATATCTACTTCCGATACTGATCAAAGATAAAATCAGTAAAGTTATTTTAGAAGTTATCGAATCCAATTATGCAGCGCTTAAAGTGTATAGCTCCCTGGGATTTGAAATATCCAGGACACTTAACTGTTATAAGGGCACTTTGACGACTCGTACTACTCACCTCACTCATTTCCGTAAAAATCTGAGGGATCTGGACTGGAATTATCTCGAAACTTTTTGGGACTGGCTACCAACCTGGCAAAACTCAATAACTGCTATAAAAAAAGCATACGACAAAAATAGTGCAATTTTAGCCCTCAAAGATCAGCAGATCATAGGTTACCTGATCTACAGCACCGACACAAATAGGATTCATCAATTTGCCGTTCATAAGGATTACCGGAATACCGGGCTGGGCCACTCTATTTTTGACCATTATAGCCGAATACATAGTAAGCAGACCACAATCATTAATGTTGATGATAGTTCGACAAGCACCGTTTCGTTCCTTACCGGAATGGGACTGCAGGTTTTCATCAGGCAATTTGAAATGCAGTTGGACTTGAGTGTTTAACGTAAGTATATAATCAGTAGATTTAGGTTGTGTTCAGGCTTATAGCAACTACTGCTCAACTACTGCTTCCTTACTGCTTTGATACTGGTACCATATTACCGGGGTAGTAAAAAAGTAATATAGTTGCAGTAGCGGCGTAATGCTTAAGCGGCAGTTGCTTCAAGACAGAGTCGAGGGTGATTATTATAGAGGAGCACTTAGACGGGAGTATCGCAGACCGTCTTAAACATTCAACTGACGAACATTACAAGATAGGTCGTGAAATTCCGGTTAGCGGCAGGTAGCATCCGCTATAGACCCAGGCCCTATTTCAACCAATCCTGCAAGGTATGAATATAGCTGTCGCCAATCTGCAGTTCCATTCCGCTCTTGAGCTGTACTTTACGATTGTATACAGTTTTGATTTGCTTGACCGCCACAATATAACTGCGATGGATACGCTTAAAATATCGTTCTGGAAGTTTTCCCAAAACCTTTTTCAAAGACATTAAGGTAGTTACCGGGTTTTCTTGCAACTGATGGATGACCACATAGTCCCCGAAACTTTCAATATAGATAATATCATCCAATACCACTCTTACCAGCTTGTAATCCGAATGGACATACATACTATCGCTGCTGACTGATTTAGGGTTTAACTTATATTGATGATAGTCCAGGGCCTTGTTTACCGTCTTCGAAAACCGGTCAAAATCTATCGGCTTCAGCAAATAATCCAATGCATCCAACTCAAAGCCATCATAGGCAAATTTTCGGTAAGCTGTGGTAAAAATGATCATGGGCCGTACTTCCAATGCACGCACCAGGTCTATCCCGGTGATATCCGGCATATTGATATCTATAAAAAGCAAGTCTACCGCATGCTGGTTTAAAAATTCCGCAGCATACAGGGCATCTTCAAAAGTATGCAGTAACTGCAAGGTCGGAAACCTGGAACTGTATTCCCTGATCAGGTCCAATGCCAGTGGTTCATCATCAATCGCAATACATCTTAGCTTTTGCATACTTACAGATAAATCGTTAAAGATACTTTAAACCACTCTTCGCTTTCCTCAATATGAAGTTCATGTTTATCCGGGTACAAATACTGCAACCGCTGCTTTGTATTCGAAATCCCTATCCCGCTATTATTTCCACTAGCATTTTTAGCAAAATTCCTATTCTCCGCATAAAAGAAAATACTGTCGTAATGCAGATCGATTTCTATAATAATGGGCGATTTTTTATTTTTACTAACCCCATACTTAAACGCGTTTTCAACAAAGGTCATCAGCAGTAAAGGTGCTATCTTTTGTTGATCCACAGTTCCGAATATAACATAACTTACAGGATTTTTTTCTCCCAGCCGCAGTTCCTGTAAGCCGATAAAATTCGAGATACAATCCAGCTCGTGCCGCAGCGAAACAAATTCTTCGGTAATATCATCAGTAATGTAACGCATAATGTTCGACAATTTCATGATGCTTTCTGCAGTATTTGGGCTTGAAGTAATCGCCAGTGTATAAATATTGTTGAGTGTATTATATAGGAAATGCGGATTGATCTGGGCCTTTAAAAAAGAAAGCTCTGCCTCTGCCCGATCTGACTCTGCTTTAATTGCTTTTTTCTGGGCCAGCTGCAGCTGTTTGTTGATCTCGATGGCCATCGTCGAAGCGAGGATCATGATAAAAGTAAAAACACTTACAATATCAAAAGTCACTTGCCTCTTTTCAGGTCCAACCTGTGCAAGCTGTGCGTTATGCCTCCTTGACAGCGTATCGCGGAGTTGCATCCTTTCGCCCGACTGACGATCAGGTAAAATTGACGGTATAGACTTGTTAAGAGCTATGCTACTTCGCATATGGCTGGACATCAGCCGGTCAAATGGCTTTAACATATACACCACTACAAACAGCAGCAAAACCATCCCAAAATATAAGATATGCCTTCCTTTCAGATAAAAAAAGGGAATCAGCACTAGTTTTAACAGGTAAAAGAGCAGCAAAAAAGTAAGACAGAATACCCAGTAGGGATTTGAAAATACATCAACATGAATTTTCCGGGCGGGCAGACTGTTCATAAACACCATTGGGAGACTAAAAAAAAGTATCCAACCGGCTATCTGTGCTATAAAACTTGCTGTCTTGGAAATATTCATACTTAAAGGTTATTAATATTACAAAAAATAGCTCATATAAGCCAATACACAAGCACATTATCAAGACGAATAGCAGCAAGTGATAAGGAATTCCGCTCGCGCGCGTTTACCCTCGCACTTGATGGAAATCAAGCGTTCGTTAGCGGATAGTTGTTAACTATTTTTTTCACTCTGCCGGGCACACCGGCTATCATCACATTTGGTGGGACATTTGCCGTAATACAGGCACCGGCAGCAACATAGGCGCCCCTTCCGATGCTAATACCAGGAATAACGATTGCCCCAGACCCTATAAAAACACCTTCACCAATATGTACGTTCCCTGCAATGGTAACACCTGGTGAAATGGTTACAAAATCTTCTAGCAGTGTATCATGACTAAGGTTGCTTTTCGAATTAACAATGCAATGATTGCCAATTCTAACATTTGCATTCACCACGCAGCCGGGAGCTATACAATTTCCAATCCCAATGATTAATGACGGGCTAACATAGGCATGGCGATGGATAAGATTTATGAAGCGATAACCAGACTGTTCTAAGGGTTCAATCATCAATTTCCGCCTATAATCACCAATTGCGCCCATTAACCTCATACCGTCGGAAGCCTCGTAGTCCTTTAAAAAATTTTCAAAAGCGATAACTGGTTTTACGACAGCTGAATAGTCCAGATCATACTGTACATTCACAATGTATCCATCAAGGCTATATTCCCCTGTTTCCTGCAGGTATTCACTAACTTCCTTAGCATGCTTCCCCGCGCCTAAAAGATAAATTTTCATCATGGTTATATCAATGCAGAAAAGATTTGTCCTGGATTATTTAGAGCTTGACTTTGTGGAGCAGATGAGGCAATCAGAGGGATGCATGTAACGGTTATATCGGAGGAGCTTAAGCTTATCTTAAAAGAAGCAAGGCTGCATGCAGTCATCCGAAGAACTAAACACCTTTTCATATCAATAAGTTTTAAGTTAAATCAAGCATTAACCTCAGATCGTGCAGCGAAGTAACGATATTGTGTAAGCCTGTAGAAGCGAGTCCCGGTAAACACCTGGAATTTCCTGATGAAAGGAATTTCTTATTAAAGTTGGAGGATAGAATGCGGGGCCAATCCGATACGAACTTTATCATCGCATATCTATTTTTCAATTTAAGTTTTGATTTTATAAAACGTATGTCAATCCGTACCCCACCGAAGATAAAATCATCGTAAAAAACACCATTCCTACTGAAGTCTTAATACTTATCATTTTCAGGCTTTGCTCTTTATTATAGCCACTATTTGCTTTAAAATGTATTGACAACAAAAACCCTAGAGTACTATCAATAAGGCCTAATAATCCATTAATTATCAAAGCGGTTGTTAAATCGACCTTTTGTGATATCAAAAACCCAAGTACACAATATAGGATTCCAGATACCAGGCCTAAATTAGCATAATTAAAACTTAGTTTTCGTGAAAGAATAGCACCATATGTACTTATTAAAATAATTACAAACAGTCCAACTATTAAAGAATATAAAGCGAGCAAATAGTTCATATAAAAGATGCCAGATATTTTTGAATATAGCTATTATGGTTTTATTAATAGGTAACCACCATTGAGTCTCTGGAATGAAGTGCTGGCTGCTGAAAGTGGTTCTAAATGTTAGCGACTTATCTTTAAATGAGAGATCAAATCATTAAAATAAGTAGCTGACCAAATATCCAACACAGATCGGTCAGCTATAAATCTACTGATATCCGCCTTCACACGATCAAAATTCACGGTTCCTATCTTTATTTTGAGTAATTCCCTAAATTCCACTTCAGTCATATCTTCTTTAATCCAGTCCCCACTATCTTTGGCCCTAAGTACAAAATGTTTTAAATTCAACGGTACTTGTTTTCTAATATACCACTCCATGTCATACCAATCCCTTCCCTTTACATTATTTCCCCATTTTCTAAACAACAAAGCATGCATTTTACCTGCATACAGATCAGACAACGAAAAACACTTCACATAAAAAGAAAAAGGTTTTAAAAGCAATTTTTCTTCAGTTTGAAAACCTAACGGCGGCAGTTTATCTACTTCAAGTTTGATTTTGATATTCGCTCGCTGATCAACCCCACTTTGGGAGATAATTCCCTCCAATACCAGCTCCTTCCAAATCGTTTCAGATTTTAAAAAAGCAGAATCAATATTGCTTTCTTTCGTCTTCTTTTTTTCAGTCACAGAAACAGTCATACCTTGGGATGCAAACTCAGCAGTAACTGCACCTAAATACTTATCCAAAGAAAAGTCGGGATTCTGATCTAATAAAGAAAAACCCAAGTCCTCTGAAAAGCGATCCAAACCATACAATATTCGCAAAGCTGTTCCCCCATAAAAAGCAGCCTTTTCAAAAAAGCCTGCACGCTGCAAACCGGCAAGTGCAATTTCTTGCATAATTTCACGCAGGGCCTGTTCAGCCTCATCCTTATTTGAAGGGTGATAAGATTGCAGCCATTCTTTTATCATAAATTCTTTATCATTTTAACCACATACGATAAACTATCTTTTTTAGGGGCATCAGCCAACCATGATGCCATTTGCGCAATATCCATCACTTTCAGCCGATCCTCATCCATCCTCAAATTGTCTAACAGATAATTTTCAGCAGCTCTTACACTTCTTAGGACAATTCCCTGAGTAGTTACAATTTTATCAAACAATGATTTTTCAGGTGAAGCCATCATTGCAAATTGCTCATCGGTTAGCTTAACCTGTTGCATCCCAAAAGTGTAATAAGGAAGCTCTAAGTGTATATAAGAGAACAAACCCATCGGGGTTGAAAAACTGCGTGAATACTTAGTTGTAACAGAAGTAATTTCATAAACCCTTTCTGGGATTAAGCCGTGATGAGATAATGCTGTATCCAAAGAAACATAGCTTGGACCAAGCAAATGATTTGCCACCAAAAACGGTTCTGGTCTAGGCTCATTAGCTAATTGTGGCCCAACAGTATACATACCACGTTTTAGAGCCAATAGAACCCCATCTTTCAGCAAAGCATGGATTTTATCGTTGGGTCTTTTATAATCCCGCAACAATGCCATCAGTACTTGGTGGGTAATCGGTTGTGCTGCATAACTACGAATAGACTGAATGAGATTCATACACAAATGTATAAATATTAATAGAAAATCGAAAATAAACCGATTATCTATTAATATTTATACATAACAATATCATAGTATAAAACCAAAAAAGCTGCAGATTTTAGTCTGCAGCTTTTTGATTACCTTTCTGAAAAGAATTAACACTATACTAACACAGGGTTAAAATATGTACCCCGGAAGGGACTCGAACCCCTGACCCTCGGTTTAGAAAACCGACGCTCTATCCAGCTGAGCTACCGAGGCATTTCCCTGTAAGGAGCGGCAAAGATAGAGCTTAGGAAGTAAACACGCAAATCTATTTGTAAGTTTTCTCGCAATAAACGCACAAAATCAGATCGCTATTTTTCTTTGCGGAAACATCTGAACATGGTTAAGGATCAGATTTAAAATATAATCATCAGAGGGATAAGGCTGTAACACCGACTTCAGCATTTCCCTGCCTTCAACGTCAGTATGCTGCGAAATATAACCCATTCCATAAAACTTACCCTGTTCAACCAAAAGACAGCTCTGTTCATCCTCAGTTCTGCCCTCACCCAGCACTGCAAAGGTTGGCAATATAGATTTCAAATAGTCGATAGCATACTTCACCCTCACATTATAAGCTGCCGCTGATTCCTTACCAACGCAGGCACCGCTGCATTTCCCTTCATCATGACCGGTACAGGCAGTCCGATTCTTCTGAATAAAACACAATTTCTCACAAAGTAAATGTTCCCTGATCAACACCCTCAGTAAATCATAACCTTCGAGAATGGTATTAAAGCTATATAGTGCAGAGGCCTGTTTTTTATACTTATCTATCCCAAGGCGCATATAACCCTTTTGGTCTTCAAAGACATAAAGGCCATACTTCTGTTCATATCGCTTTAAAGCACGATTATTCTCAGGCCATAAGCGTTTAATCTCCGTGGCCTCCAGAATAAAAGCCATCAACTCTGTACCACACACCTCAAAATCCACAGCATGAATATGCTTAAGAAAATCCTGACGCTGTTTGCCGGAGTTGGTCCCGCTGAAATGAGAGCAAACCCGTTTATACAGATTTTTAGCCTTACCAACATAGATCACATCTCCTTTGTGGTCTTTAAAATAATACACCCCCGGAACCCGTGGAAGCCTGTCTATCTCCGATTTAGAAAGATTAGGCGGCAATACCTGTTCCTTAGAAGCACGACTTAATGCCTGAGCAATTGCCCCTTCCGTGTCCGTCTCTAACAATAAGGTCAACAGTACCGCAGTGGCTGCCGCATCCCCTCCTGCCCTATGTCGGTTATGGATTGATATATTTAAAGCCGTACATAATTTCCCTAAGCTATAGGAGCTATGCCCCGGCAACAGCTTACGGCTTAGTCTTACCGTACAGATTTTTTTACATTGCAGCTCATATCCCCACAAACTCAGGTGATGCTTGATGAAGGAAAAGTCAAAGTTGACATTATGGGCAACAAATATCTTATCCTGCAGAAAAGCATAAATATCAGCCGCTACGTCCTTAAACAAGGGGGCAGACTGAACCATATCATTGCTAATGCCCGTAAGTGCTTCAATATAGGCAGGAATTTCCTGGTCAGGATTAATCAGCGTTTCAAAACGCTCTACCACCTGCTGTCCATCATGTACCAGAATAGAGATCTCTGTAATTCCATTCCCTGAGGCAAAGCCTCCGGTGGTCTCAATATCTACAACAGCATATAACATCAGCCCTGGTTTTACATGGTTTAATCGCACAAATATGCTAAATATTTTAGTATAAAAAATCTTTTATTAGATTCAATTACTAAATTTTGCTGTTAGGTGACTAAGCTTAATCGGTTTCTATTCTTATGGGGTTACTTAGTATCTTATGTATCGGACACTTGTCTGCGATTACATATAACCTTTCACGCTGCTCTGCTGTCAGATCCCCGGAAAATTCAATCTTTCTTTTGATTCTGGTCTCCTTACTGATCTCCTCCTCCTTGCAAATGGCCAGCTCTACTTTAATATGATCCAGGTTAAAGTTCTTTCTGTCCGCATACATCCGTACTGTAATTGCCGTACAGCTGCCTAAACTGGCTAACAGCAACGCTGCAGGTGACATCCCCTCGTCAGTGCCGCCGACGTGTTCCGGTTCATCCGAATAAATAAAATGTCCTCCGGAGTATACTTTAGTCTTATAATGCGCGCTATCCAGTTCTGTAACTACGGTAATCTGATGGTCTGCCATAAAATATAAATTGTCCCCCAATTTACAATTAAATCAGATACCATTTCGTAAGCAACCAATTTCGATGATCGCATCCGCCAGCACAGCACTCCGTTTGAGATCAGGATTTCTTCTTCGGCACTTTTGCGCCAGCTTTCCTTGCTTCTGAAAGTCCGATCGCTACCGCCTGTTTTTTAGAGGTTACCTTTTTGCCGCTCCCCGATTTAAGTTTCCCTTCTTTCATTTCATGCATCGTATCTTCTACCTTTTCTGATGCTTTTTTCGAATACTTAGCCATAATTTAAATTTAAGTGCTACTACAACATACTTAATCACCTTAACAAAGGGCATTTTAAATGGTTTGTCACAAAACCGGGTACAGGAGGAAAAGTTAGAACCTATTGCCTTTTCATATGTTATTCTACTCAGTATCGGAAAGGAAATAACATCAATACACAGGAACATCAACTCAGCTAACAAATCAGTATGGAAGGTCAGATTCACTGGATTTTTATTCTTGCACTACCCGTAGCCTCCATTGCATGGACGGTAACTAAGGAAGAGGTATTTAAGGAACCGAGAGCCTATTGTGTAGCCAGATCAAAAAGCAGTCAGCAGCTGTTTATCTCAAAATTCTTTTATATGCTTACCTGCGAATATTGCTTTAGTCATTATGTAACTATTCTACTATTAGTCATCACTCAATTCACCGTTCTATATCATGACTGGCGTGGTTATTTAATAGCAGGTTTTGCCATTGTATGGATTGCCAATGTCTACATGAGCCTGTACAACATTATCCGTATTGATCTCAAAAAAGAAAAGATCATCACTCAACAGGAAGAAGAAAAGGTAAAAAACCAGGAACCATTGGTCATTAAGGAGATAAAATAGTCATGCCCTCAAGTGTCATCAATCATTTTAGTTACGAGCCTGATGTTATGACGTTAAATATAACCTTTACATCGGGGATCAGCTACAAGTATCTGAAGGTACCCCAGGACGTCTATAATATGCTTAAAGCTGCTGGTTCGAAAGGAAGGTATTTTAATTATTTTATAAAAGGGAAGTTCAAATATAAAAAGTTAAGGTAACCTAAGGTAACCGGACCGAAATCAGATTTAACAATAAAGGCCGAAAATCTCCGGCCCTTTATACGCTATTCAGCTTCATTTTTTATATAAGTCTTATTTCCGTTTTTATTGATGTAATATTTTCCTCCACGCGGACCAGTTAAAATAACTTCTCCATTAGGGCCTTTCATACTTCTGTCGATGGTAGGCTTATATTCTTTTGCATTAGTTACTGTCGTTGTCGTTTGCTTTCTAACCGCAGCAGCCTTCTTTTTAACGGCTTTTGCCGGTGCTACAGCTTCCTCTTTATTTGTAGAATAGCGTTTATCCGGTGTACCATCTTTTTTCAGGGCTGGTGTTGTTGCTGCACCTTTAACTGCCGTTTTCTTTGTAGTCGTTTTAACTTGCTTCGCAGCGTCCTTGCTAGTGGAATAGCGCTTATCAGGCGTACCATCCTGTTTAAGTTTTACCGCAGCTGCAGCTCGCTTGTCTTCAGTTTTTTTTGCTGCAGCCGTAGCCTTAGCTGCTTCTTTTTTAGCATCGGCCTTAGCCTTAGCTGTTTCTTTTTTAGCTGTCGACGCCGGTGTCTGTGCCATGCTTAAGTTGATGCACAAAGCCAGAATAGCGATCAGCGATAATAAATTTTTCATAGTGTTTAAATATCAGGTTTTCAATAATAAACTCATTACCACATCAGATAGGTAATCCTATACAATTTAAGGTATTCTAATGAGTTTATAAAAAATATTTAAACAAATGCAGATACGCGCTTACATCCTAAATCTTAGCGAAACAGACCTTCCCAGTGCCTGCGCAAGATCCGGCTCAATTTTAAACTCCCCTTCCTGCTGTATCCAGACACTTTTGTCGTCCCTAATCAAAATAATCTCCCGCCCGTCAAAAACGACGCGCAGCTCGGTTGTCGCTTTATTGATCGTCGAACCATTTAGTATTTCATAAACGTAGTCTGTATCCCTGTAGGTAATTCGCATTGGCAGCCCCATAATCTTATCTCTCTTGGCCACAAAGGTAAATTTAAAAAACAATAAATGATCAGGGAAACAATCTTGGTTGATAAATATCTGTTTCATTTCCCATTAAATTTTGGAAATTCGAGACAGACACCCCCAGTAACCTGACACTTCTTTCCGTAAAATCGATGCCTGCAAGCAGCGTTTTGGCCACATCAACGATCCGTTCCAGCGTAGGGAACCCTTCCGCAAAAGACTTACTCCTGGTGATTTGCTTAAAATCACTAAACTTAACTTTCAAGGTGACGGTCCGCCCGATTAAATGATATTGCTGCATTCTGTTAAACACGGTTTGGGCAATCTTTTCAATTTCAGCATGCATTTCTTCCGGTTGAGTAAGGTCGTAAGAAAAGGTGTCTTCGGCGCCGATCGATTTGGTTTCCTGGTTGGCTATAACCGGCCTGTTGTCTATCCCTCTGACGATCTTATAAAAGAACCGCCCGCTCTTTCCAAATAGGTTAGCCAGCTCGGTTTCCGACAACTTTTTCAGATCCGATCCAAAATGCAATCCCCGCACTTTCATTTTTGCAGCGGTAACTTTACCAACCCCATGAAATTTCTCTACAGGTAGCTGTTCAATAAATTTTTCAACTTTAGATGGCCCGATAAACGTCAGCCCGTCCGGCTTATTCATCCCGGAGGCTATTTTAGCCACAAATTTGTTTACCGAGACACCGGCAGAGGCTGTTAGCCTCAATTCAACCTTGATTGCTTGTTTAATTTCCCTTGCAATGTCAATAGCAGATCCAACCCCTAATTTATCGTTGGTCACATCCAGGTAGGCCTCATCTAAAGAAAGTGGCTCAATTAAATCGGTATAACGCTGAAAGATGGCCCGGATCTGTCTGGAGACCTCCTTATAAACTGCAAATCTTGGAAACAAAAAAATAAGATGAGGACATAATTTCAAAGCTTGTTTAGAGGGCATGGCAGAACGGACACCGTATTTCCTGGCCTCGTAGCTAGCCGTTGCTACAACTCCTCCACGGCCTTCCGGAGAACCACCCACAGCAATAGCTTTGCCCAGCAGATCGGGATGATCTCTTTGCTCTACTGAAGCATAAAATGCATCCATGTCGATATGGATTATTTTACGATACGGTGCTTTGTCGATGCTATCCATAGCTAAAATAAGAAAGGCCCCGTTAATATCGGGGCCTTTCTTATCATAATCAAAGAATATTACTTTGTATTCTTTTTCTCAGTCACTTCAGCACGGATTTCCTGAGCAAGGCCTTTCAAATCCTGCATTGCTTTACGTACTCTTGTACCAGCGGCGCCGTTACCTGAATTATAAAATTTGTCCGCATCAGCCTCAACGCCAGCGATTAGTTCTTTCAGTTTTGAAAATTTTTCCATGTTTTTCTTTCGTTTAAGATTTTAAAATATATGATATAACGCTCTAAAGTTAATAATTATTGGATTTTCACCAAATGAATTTTTATGATTTGAAGGTTTTTATTCGTCAATAAAGTGTTTTAAAAATATTTATACACTTATTTATGATCTCTTTTAAAATAGTTGGAATGCGAATTGTTAAATTTTAAGGCAAGCGTTTTGCGGGCTTTATCTTTCAACTGTCTGATCCGCTCCCTGCCTAAATTAAGAATCGGCTCCATGTCTTCCAGGCTAGTTGGTGCATATCCGTTAATTCCATAAAACAGCATGATAATTTTTCGTTCTCTCTTCGGTAGCAGATTTAATGCCCTTATGATATCCCCAGATAATGATGTGGTGTTCGTGAGATGATCGCTTCCGGGAACATTGGTATCACTAAGCGTATCCATTAAAGTGACGCCAGAGAACTCATTGACGACACTATCTAAGGAATATGGTAATAGGGAGCGATCCAGGCAATAAGCAATCTTATCTTCCGGAATTGCAGTATGCTCAGCCAACTCTCCGAATGTCGGCATTCTTTCCAGCTTTTGCTCCAATGTCATCACCGCGCGGTTAATTATGTTTAGGTAAACGACCTGATTACACGGTAAGCGCACCAGACGTTTCTGGTCAGCTATGGCCAGTAAAATAGCCTGCCGGATCCACCAGACTGCAAAAGAAATAAACCTGAATCCCCTGGTAGGATCAAAATGCCTTGCTGCTTTGATCAGGCCAAAATTCCCCTCGCTAATTAGATCTCCCAGTTTCAGTCCACTCTCCTGGTACTTCTTAGCAACCGAAACGACAAATCTCAAGTTACGCCTGATCAGCTCCTGCACAGCGGCCTCGTCCCCATTCCGTATTTTAGTGGTTAAGCTTACTTCCTCCTCGATGCTAAGCAGCGCAATTTTTCCGATGTCGTTTAAATAGCGCTCTATTGATTCCGAATCTCTGCGGGTAATAGCGTTCGATACTTTAAATTGTTTCATCTATTTAATATTTTGTTTTAATGGTCAGATGGAGCCTTTGATGACATGTCGGGTTCATATGATTCAATAACATTTAACAGTCATTACCACAAACTTCGGAAGCCATAACGGGATAAACTTCAGTTTCCTGAAATCCTGCGTTTATATCCGTTTTTCAGGTCGATAACCATATAATATTAGGTTTGAGAAATAATTATTGGCCGTAAATAAAATATAATTCCAATACCTTAAGAAAACAGGATACAAAAACAGAAATAATACACTAAGTACATCTTAAACAAACGCCTATACTATTGATTAATAGTTTATAATAGTATATTCGAATCTTAAAAGGACAGAATTTTTGTCAAAAAATTACACTAAGACCCAATTTAAAGTACAAAATGGAATTTAATTTAGATCAGATTGATAGGGAAACGCTAAAGCTTTTAACGCAGGATGCAAAGCTGAGTCATAAGGAAATAGGAAAGAAATTGAACAGATCTGCATCAGCGATTACGGAACGGATAAGGCGCCTGGAAGAACAGGGCATCATAAAAAATTATACCGCTGTTGTCGATTACAAAAAAGTCAGCAACCTGTTTATTACCTGTGCGCTAGTAAGGGTTAACAGCCATGCCGCCGGCGCCTTGAATGTTTTCAAAAAAAACATTACGCTTTTTGATGAAGTGCTGGAATGCTTTCATATCACCGGTCATTACGACTTCCTGATCAAGGTAGTTGTTGCACACATGTCATCTTACAATGATTTTCTGGTTCAAAAGCTCGGATTAATCCCCAATATTGGTGAAATTAAATCACTGCCGGTCATTGATGAGACAAAAAGAGAGATCCTTTACCCCATAAATAACTAAGGGAACACAAGCGCTCTGGCTGTGTTCCCTTGATAAAAATGTACACCGGAGAAAGCGAAGCCCTCATCAGCGTCATCTTTTCGATCGCCCCAACCGACCTTCGAACTCGTTTGTCTTAATTATAGTTAGGATTTTGTATCATCTTCGGATTTGCAAGCAATTCTTTCTGAGGAATAGGCCACAGCATGTCTCTGTTAGCCTTTGCCGAGCGTAGCTCGACATTTACCGGCTGGTTTATCGCCGGATCTACAGCACCCAATACCTGTCCGTTCATTACTTCTTCAAAAATACCCCATCGTCTGATGTCGTAATAGCGGACGCCTTCGAAAGCTAATTCAACCCTGCGCTCACGTCTCACTAATTCCTGTAATTCAAGCTTTGTTTTGTAAACTGCTGTATTTACATTAGGCATATTTGCCCGGTTTCTAACTTCATTCAGGTACTTAACAATATCAGGGTTTGTGATATCGTCAAGTTCGATCAAAGCTTCAACATAAGTTAACAGAATTTCAGCATAGCGCATAATCATAAAATCTAAACTTCTTGTCCCCGTTTTATCCCTTGTATCCAGGTATTTATTGATCCAGAAACCTGTGGCGGTACTATTTTGCGCCCCAATTTTGTCAATAGAAGAGTTCGAAAATGGATTAAGAACTACCCCTGTATAATTAGTACCTGGCAAAATAATTGAGGCAATCATCCTTGGGTCTCTATTATTACGATAGTTTGGCTCCTTCGCATAAATAGCAACTGAATCCGGTCCCAACTCTTCAAGCGTTTTGCCTTGCTTTGTTTCGTAAGCATTTACGATAGATGCTGTCGGAGATAGTATCGTTTTACCACCTGTTCCCAGAGGAGCCAAGGCTGTCCACTGCCCTCCCCCTGAAGTTATCTCTTTAAAAAATATACGCTCATTATTTACTTCACCTGCATAAAGAAACAAATCAGCATAACTATTTTTCGAATTTGTACTTTTACGCAGGCTATAAATCCCCATATCAATTATTTTTTTAGCTGCCGTTTTTGCTAGCGGATAATCTTTACGATATAATGCCACTCTTGAGATTAATCCCCAACAGGTGGCTGCAGAAATTCTATCAAAGTCTGCAGAAGAAGTATATTTATCAGGCAATACATCTTCACCGGAATTTGCACATGCGGTAAGTTCTGAGATAATAAAGTTATATACCTCTGCGTCCGAATTCCGTGGGAAAGCGCTATTTGCCGGAGTCACAGACTGTGTCATGATGGTAATGGGCCCAAAGAGCATATATAATTCCATATGATAATACGCTCTTAACGCCCTGGCTTGAGCAATGTATTGCATTTTAAACTTCAATTCTGAGTCAGAAAAATATGCCCTATCGATATTTTCCAGAAACCGGTTTGCCCTTCTGATATCACGATAATAATCTGTCCAAAGATCGGTACTAACATCCCAATTAGAACCTTGTATCCCTTTTGCATAAGACTCATAATCGCCTCTGCTGCTACCTTGTCTTGCCACAGCATTATCACTTAAAGCATCTAAATACATAATCTGCCGGCCAGATGGCCCATCAGGGACACCTGCGTAGACAGCATCAAGAGCTGCACTAACATTAGCACGTGTGTTCCACCATATTTCATCATAAACAGAGGTTGGATGATCATGTGTTAAATTTTTTTCACAGCCAGAAAACAATATTGCTGCTGCAGTACAAAATATATAATATTTTTTTTTCATTTTATGTTAATTAAAATTTAACACTAAACCCTACCGTGTATAATTCTACCAGACCATAAGTCCATTCGTAACCTCTACTCTCCGGATCAGTTATTTTAACTGATGTAAACGTAAAAGGATTTTGAGCATTAATATATGCCCTAACAGAACTGAGTCCAAGTTTTCTCGCGGCCGATTTTTGAAAAGTATAACCTAATTGAGCATATTTCACTCTTAAATAAGCTCCATTCTGGAACCAAAAATTGGAAGACTCTTTATTAATAGCAGGACTGGTAGACAAACGTGGGAAACGTGCATTAGTCCGCTCTGGAGTCCAATAATTATCAGCATAATAGGTGGTCGGAACTCCGCCGTCTGCACTTAAATCTAACGGCTGTGCAAACTTTCCATAAAGTACAGCATCACTACTTCCGACACCTTGAAATAAAGTTTCAAAATCGAAATTCTTGTAAGCTATTCTTAAGTTTGCAAAATAATTAAACTTAGGAACTGGATTACCAATCACACCCTGATCTTCCTGGCCTATCACCTGATCACCGTTCAAATCAAGATACTTAATATCGCCTGGCTTTGAAAGAGGGAGCACAGGTACTAAAGGATTTCCAGTATTGTCAAAATCACTCATTTGTAATAACCCAGCAGTTTGGTATCCATAAATGCTGTTTAAACTAAATCCTTCCTGATTAATAACAGTTGGTGTAGCATAAGGGCCATCCACAAGTTTAAGCACTTTATTTTTATTATAAGTTACACCTGGTCTGAATGATACATTTAAATCCTTACCTAATTGCTCATTATAATTCACAGAAACTTCCCACCCCCGATTTAAAACTTCACCTGCATTTACAGGGACTTTTGACTCAAAACCACCAATTAAAGGCAGTCCGGGTTCAAGTACAACATCCTTAGTTACCTTATTGTAATAATCGAATGTCAACTCAATTTTATTATTATTAAATAACCCCAGATCAACACCAAGGTCTAACATATTCACAGTTTCCCAGGTAATATCAGGATTTCCATAGATGTTTTCAACCCCATTAGAATTATTAATTAAGGTTTGATATCTATAAAGTCCTATACTTTCATCGTTTCCAAGCTTTCCATAAGAACCTCTTAACTTTAAGTTATTAACGATCTTTGAGTTCTTAAGGAAGTTTTCATTATGTAGATTCCATCCTACAGCAGCAGATGGAAATACACCGAATTTTTTGCCCGGTCCGAAACGGGAAGAACCATCCGTACGTATGGTACCTTCAAGCAAGTACTTATCCTTATAGGAATAGTTTAACTTGGTATAGGCCGATACCATTGAAAACTCATCCCACAAAACAGTATTTTCATCTTCCTGTGAAACACCAGCTAAGGCAAATAATCGATGATCATTAATGTTTAAAGTATAATCAGCAGTTAAGCCCACATAATAATAACTTCCTCTATGTAAAGTAACAGCTCTCTGCAAGGCCCAAGTCCTTAACAGGTTTCCGGTTTCATATTCAAAATGGTTAAAATTATCTCTGGTGTCTCGTAAGACATCACTATTCAATCGAAAACTGAACAATCCTTTTAGATTGAAATTATTAAACACCTCCCATTTGGGTTGGAGATTAATACTTGCCTGGCCATACTCAGCATTCTTTTGACCACCAACTTCTGTATACGCAAGTGGATTTACGATATCAACATATTGTCCATAAAAAGCATGCCCATCTCTGTCCGGATATCTTGGAATAACAGTCGGAGGAACACGGTACATATCGTCAATCAATCTGTTACCAGTAACTCCGGTTGCAGTTGGTCTGTTGGGTTGCTTCATATTTCTTCTAATTGCAAGCATATCAAGATTTACCTGAAACTTATCACTTAAAGAAATAGTAGTGTTCGCTCTTATATTGAAACGCTTCATATCACTCAGCGGAATGATCCCTTTCTGATAGGTATAATTACCGGTTACTGCAAACCGGGCAACACTATTTCCACCACTTACTGAAAGAGAGTTACTGGAAATCGGCGCAGCATCATCAATCAATAAATCTAACCAGTTTGTATTTGCAAATGCCTTTCCAGGGTTAGCAACCGGATCCATTCCATTTGCAGTATTATCAATCTGTTCCTGAGTAAACGGCAGTGAACTTGTAGGATTAATATTAAAGCTGGCTTCATTAAGCATCCTCATATAGGTAGGAGCATCCACTGTTTGAGGCAATGAAGTAGCATGTTGAACGCCGTAATAGCCATCGTATACTACGGCTACTTCGCCTGCAACACCTCTTTTGGTAGTAACTACAATAACCCCATTTGCTCCTCGCGAACCGTAACTGGAAGCGGCAGCCGCATCTTTTAATACCGTTACGCTTTCAACAGTTACCGGATCAATATGGTTCATATCCATGGGTATACCATCAACCAATACCAGTGGATTAGAATTCCCAAGTGTACTAATACCACGAATTTTAATGGTGGCAGCATCACCCCCAGGTAGGCCGGAAGCCTGGGAAACATTTATTCCTGTTACTCCTCCCTGCAAAGATTGAGAAAGCGTAGTAATGGGTTTGCCTTCAATATTCGACTTAATGTTTAATGACGCTATCGAACTGGCAATGTGCTTTTTTTGCTGTTCGTTCAAACCAACGACAACAATCTCGTTCAGGGCAGATACGTTTTCCTTTAATGAAATGTTAAGCGACTTATCAGCCTTTGAAACGGTATACTCAAAGCTCAAAAAACTGATCATCGAAAATACCAATACATCATTCTTCCTGGCTTTAATGGTAAAGTAACCGTCGGCATCCGTCGAAGTCCCTGTAGTAGATCCTTTTATCATGACACTAACCCCGGGCAGCACACTGGGTGGTTCATGCATATCATATACACGCCCCCGGATAGTTATTAAACTATCCTGTGCAGCTTCCCTTGCCCATTTTCTAGATACGATAACAATCTGTCTGCCCGAAATGGTATAGGTCAGCCCGCTATCCTTTAAAGCTTTGTCCAAAACTTCTTTAACCGTCTTATTGTTCAGTTTCAGGTTCAGCTCTTCGTATTGATTCAATTTAATGAAGTCGTCTTTATAAATGATCAGATAATCACTTTGCTTTTGAATTTGTTTAAACAGCTCGGGTAAATTACCCCTAACCAGGTCTATGTTGATCCGTAGCTGAGCATTGGTATTGGCATAAGTGGTCATCATTCCCATCCATAATAAAACCATAGTTACTTTCATAGTTCTTATTATTTTTGTTTTGAGCCTTAAATAGGATGCATGAGGTTCACATACATGAAGTTTTTTCATATTTTTGTTTATGAGTTAAATAATAGCTTGAATTGGTTATTGTTTGGAGGAGATGTTGGCGCATCTCCTTTTTTAAAATCAGTGGTTAGCGTTTCCTCAGTTCCAGCCTCCTTTCTGCACCGTTATAAACATAAGCAGTACCTTCACATAAAACATTTAATACATCATCCGCACTGCGCTGAAAGTCGAGTCTTCCCGAAAACTTCTCATTAGATAAGTCCAATCCCTGTGTGCTGATATCGACATGATAGTATCTGGCAACTCGCTGTACGATTACGTCTAAAGATTCACTGCTGATGTCCACGTAGCCCTCTTTCCAGGACTGGAATTCAGCCGTTTTAGTTTCAGAGATCAGTAACTTGTTTTCCTTTAGGTCGTAGTTAATCCGTTGGCCCGGCACCAGTTTTTTCTCTATTTTATTTAACCAGTTGCCGGTTGAGAAGGCAATACTGCCCTGGACAAGAACCGCATAATTCTGGTCGCTCTTCAGATTGGAACTCACATAGAACTCTGTGCCAAGCACTTTAATATCCATTTTGTTCGCATGGACATAAAAAGGGTGGTGCTGATCATGCGTCACATCAAAGTACCCCTCTCCTTCCAGGTATACCTCTCTTGTATCACCAGAAAAGCTAACCGGATAAATTAACCTCGATCCGGAGTTTAACCATACCTTAGTACCATCCGGAAGCTTAATGACCGATCGCTGCCCCTCGCCCACCACCAGGGTATTGTAATCATTTGTGCTGATGATGTTATCTTCCTCATTTGCGACCATACCATTGGGATGATACAGCAGCTTACCAGTACTTTTCTTCGTTACATTTTGTCCGGCAAACTCCAGTAATCTGCTGGTCGTCGTATTTTTCTGATATTGCCATATCCCAACACCCAATAGCATGAACAAAATTGCGGCAATCTGCAAATACAGTTTCCAGTTAAACATCTTAGGCTGAGCAACGCTTGCCTGCTGAATACTGTCCCATAACCCGGCAGCTTCCAATGAAGATAATTTTTCCTGTCCAACGGAAGTCAGCATATGCTTGATGTCGGCGGCAAGGTCCTGTTCGCTGTCAGACATCAGGTGCCCTTCTCCTTCCGGAATGCGGCCGGACAAAAAATCTTCCGCCTTATATTTATGATATTTTTTCTTCGAATCCATTTCTACTTGTAATAGTATTTAACAGAGCGAAGAGCACCACTTTTATAGACGGCTTTCCGGGAAATAATTATTAAATTGTTTTGAGCTGCGCCTAAGCCAGTATTCCATAGACATGGTTGACCACCATCCGCTCCCTCAATTGCTTTACAGCGCGGTACACCAAGGTGCGGCAGGTCTCCACTGAGATGTCCATGATGGCAGCGATTTCTTCATAGTCCAGCTCCGAATTAAACCTCAGGTACAGTGCTTCCTTTTGCCTGCTTGGCAGCAATTCAAGCTGTTTATTCAGCTTCCGCAAAAGTTCAGACTGAAGCTCATCCTTAATAATCTGGTCTTCAATGTTTCCTGCAAGCAAAAAGGGGATTTCGAAACTATGATTTACTTCCGCCGCCTTTTTTTTAAGCACCAGGCAGATCTTCCGCTTCAATGAGGTAAAAAGGTAGGACTTTACATTTACTTCCGGGGCCAGTGTTTTACGATATTTGAACAGATCAACAAAAAGATCCTGGATGCCATCCTTTACGAGCTCTGCATCATCAGTAAATCTTAATCCAAAGGCGTACAAAACATCAACATATTGTTTATACAGCAGATTCAAGGCTTCAGCATCGCCATCCAGGAATGAAGTCCATAAATTTCTATCTGTTTCTTTAAACATCAATCGTTTAGTCTATGTAAACCGGCCGCTAATATATTTGGTTAAATCTTTGAAAATTAAAAGATATTATCCGTATTAAGAAAAATAATTTTAAACATCAGCGGTTTTATGCCGCAAACTTACCTTAGGTATATCAAATTAACTACCCACTGGCATTAAGAATAGGTTAAGTGTATAAATTAAAATCCCCGGTTGACATGACCGGGGATTTTAATTTATACACATGACGATCAGCCGCCTAAAGTCCAGCCCTGACGATATTCCCGTTTCACGTATTGGTTTACCTCATCAAAGTTGGTGACACGCATTTGGTCCTTGTCCCAAAGCAGTTTAATGTCCCTGCCCGGGTAAGTAATCTTACCCGCTGCATTTGGCTTCTGTACATCAGTTCCCCTGATGGCCAGGTTAGCAATCAAAAGCGTTTCCGTAAGCGGGCCTGCAATATCAAACGGGGAGCTCAACTGTATCTTTCCATAGCCGGCAATTGCCGCCTCTGCCCATTGGGTATAATGCCCGTCCACATCACCGGGTACCCGTTCCAGTTTCTTTCTGGTATGTACCTCATTGTTGCGGGATAAAGGCAGCAATTTCGGATTGGCGCCATATACGCCGCACATCATCTTTCCTCTTGTGCCTTCAAAAAGAACTCCGTTATCACCAAAAGATTCATTCGGGGCAAGCTCTTCCGGCCGTTCCGGCTTAATGCCTCCGTCCATCCAGTGCATTTTAAGGTTACCCTTGGTCTTTTTGGTTTTCTCAAAATTCATGATCACATGACTGGATGGAGGGCAGCTATCGGGATAATTCCCTCTTTTGAATTCATCCAGGTACAGGGTACCTACGCTACATTGTACATCAATTGGTGTACCGAGTCCAAGGATCTTAACAGAGGGCTCTACCAGGTGCGCCCCCATATCGTCAATGGCTCCTGTTCCATAGTCCCACCAGCCACGCCAGTTAAATGGAACAAGCTTTTCTACGTAAGATTTCTCTGGAGCACTACCCAGCCAGAGGTTCCAGTCTAATTCTTTAGGGATGTCTGCAGATGTAGAAGGCCAAAGTTGCCCCTGAGGCCATGTTGGCCGGTTTGTCCAGCAATAAACGGTATGCACCTTGCCAATCAGCCCGGCATCAAGCCATTCCTGCAACTGCCTTACGCCCTCACCCGAAGCCCCCTGGTTTCCCATTTGCGTCACGACCTTATAACGGTCAGCTGCTTCTCTCAGTTTCCGGGCTTCATAAATATCATGGGTCAGTGGTTTTTCCACATATACATGTTTACCCAGCTGCATGGCCGCCATGGCGATCATAGCATGATTGTGATCAGGAGTCGATACGACCACTGCATCTATGCTTTTACTGTCCTTATCCAGCATCTCCCGATAATCGCGGTAATACTTTGCCTTCGGAAAGCTTTTTACCGAATTGGCAGCCCTCCTGTCGTCTACATCACATAAAAATGCGATCTCAGATTTACCACCTGCATATATTTTCGCCAGGTTACTTTGCCCTTTCCCACCAACGCCAATACCGGCAACCATCAATCTGTCACTTGGTGCTAAAAATCCTCTTCCACCCAATACATGCCGGGGCACAATCATAAATCCCGCCGCAGCCAGCGCCGTGGTC
This sequence comes from uncultured Pedobacter sp., assembly GCA_946478755.1. The sequence continues at coordinate 25,563 of CAMLDJ010000024.1, forward strand.
TTAATAAAGTTTCTTCTTGAATTACCTGTTGAATCTCTATTTTCTTCAGCCATAACTTATTCCCTTATAATAATTACAATATGATTAAAATTGCCTGCTACTTCTTTTTGCTCAGGTCTTTAATCCTGATATTTTTAAATTGTACCGGCGAACCATGGCCAAGAAAACCGATGTGACCACTTTCACGCTGTAATCCCGGATGTGGTTTTCCATCAGCAGCACCATTTTTCCTGGCATCTGTTATGTCCCCATCGAGGATCACCGTACCGTTTAATATGACCTTAACTTTAGGGCCTTTTACGATCACTTCCTCATAGTTCCATTCGCCAACCGGCTTTAGGAAGCCCCTTTTCGCAGGAATGGTACCATAAACAGAGCCATGATACTGATAGATATGCAGGTTTTTATAGATCGGCGCCTCATTATCGAGGATCTGTAATTCCATACCCTCATAGGCGGCATTGCCTATCAAAGGCGCCCGGATACCCAATCCATTATTAGCACCTGGTGTCAGCTTGAACTCGAAACGGAAGATAAAATCGCCAAATTCTTCTTTTGTAAACAGGTTCCCGCCCGATCCCTTTCCTGGCTTGGGATGGATAGAGATCGTTCCGTCTTCAATAATATAGTCGGTCGTATTTCCTGTCCAGTTGTGCATATTGGTACCATCAAACAGCACCTTAAATCCGGCTTTCTTTTCCTGCGCACTGAGCTCAAATGGTTTTACACGCGGAATTTCCCTGATATAAAGATCACGGTAAGCCACCGGCGATCCATGTGCCTGCAATTCAATCTGTTCCTCTGCAAAAATCGGCAGGTTCCTGTCCCAATAATTCTCAAGGATCACATTATCAGTTACCAGTTCACCATTCAAATAAACCGTAACGCGGTCGCCTTTCATCAAAATACGGAAGGTATTCCACTCGTCCAGTTTATTATCGGCAACTTTAAGCGGCTTGCTTTCATTCACTTTATTGTTATACAAGCCACCGGAGCCCACCTGCGCACCTGCTTTTACACGGGCATTGTCCCAGATCTGTACCTGTGGAGTACCACGAAGATAAATACCGGCATCACCCAGGCCCTTTTTATCATCGATGATCTTCCAGTCTACCAGCATTTCAAAATCACCATATTTTTTTATGGTAGCCAGGTTATTGCCGTGGCTCATGAAATGAAGCTCACCATTAACCGGCTTCCAGCTTTCACGTGCTTCGGTATCCGCTTTTTCCTGTGCTACAGCCAAGGCTTTGGCATCCATTTTAGCTCTTTTAAGCGGATCGCCAACCAAGCCTTTCCAGCCGCCAAGGTCTAGGCCGTTAAACATAGATACAAAGCCTTCACCCTGTGGCATCTCGGCGAGGTACTTACGCATCGCCTCTATCTGGTACTCACTGTCGGCGCCTTTAATGGTGCTGATCGTTTTATTCAACAGGTCCTTAACCAAAGTACCGGAATAAGATTTATCGGCCAATGCGATATTCATGACGGCCATAGCAGCGGCTTGCTGTGTTGCCGGATTGTCAAGGTACCGGCCGGCAAACAACAAAGCATTCAGGCATTTGCCCTGCTCCAGATCTTTTAAGATCTGCTGTTGCTGGGCGGGTGTTTTTGCTACTGCCATGGCCTCGCGTAACAATAACACCCTTTGCTCCGGATGATAAACCGTACTTTTCACCAAACGGAGATAGCCATTTACAGCCTGGTTTACATAAGCAGCATTGGCAGGCTGACGCGCAATTTTTATTAGTTCATCTTTCGCACCTGCGTCTGTCCAGGCGGAAAGCGCAGCAATTGCGGCATTTTTTGTAGCCTCATCGCCGGAATTAAACGCATTAGAAACAGCACTTAATGATTTCTCTCCGCCTAAACTTGCCAACATTTTATAAAATAATGGCTTTTTGTTTTCAGGAGCCGCAGACATTTGCTGCAATACCATATCTACCTGCTGATCAGCATTAGCTGTACCTTTCATTGCTGCAATAATCGCATCCTGAACTTTCACCAGTTCAGTCTGATCAGAAGTTTCATTTAACAGGGTAAATAACTGGGGAAGATTTTCGCTGGTAACGGTTTGCTTCAGTGCAGTAAACGCAGCTTGTTTCACCTCCGGGTTTTTATTTTTAAGCTGGCTGTATATGGTATTTATCTGTCCATTGGCGGCCCTTGACGCCAGGATATTGATCAAAGCAACCTGAACTTCAGGTTTTGCTTTAGGAATAAAAGCCGCAACCTGAGCGGTAACCGTCTCCCCTTTCATTTGTAGGATGGCATCGGAAACAGCGGCAATATCAGCCGCTTCACCCTTGTTCATTACTTTAAGCAGCGTAATCAGATTTTCCGCTTCACCAATTTTACCGGCAGCGGCTATGGCGGCCGACTTTACAGCAACATCTTTACTTTTGAATAAGCGGGAAACAGCAGGAAGGACAGATTTTATTTTACGCTCCCCAAGCATATGGAGTATAGCCACCTGTGTCTGCGGATCAGCTTTCTTGATTTTTTTTGTCCAGGCACCGGCATTTTCGGGTGTGATGTTCGGCAAAGCAAGCTTTAAGGCTGCAGCGCGATATTCAAACTGCCTGTCCTCCATTGCTGCCAGCAAGTATTCATCTCGCTGTGTGCCGCTAAATTCGGAAACCAGTTTCAGTGCGGCCGTCCGGATATGCACCTGGTCATCCGCTGTTACTTTAGCAAGAATTTTCTTCGCGATGTTATTGGCCGCCACCTTTTCTCCGTTTTTCATCAGCCGTTCCGCATAGCGTAAGTAGGCTGCAACTGCATCCGTATTTTCATATTTAAAACCAGCCTTCTCAGCAGCCGCAGCCAAAACACCTTCAGAAGAAGGGTCAGCAATATTTGCCAGTGCAAATAAGGCCACTTTTGCCAGATCATGATCGGCTGTGGTTAAGCCGGCAATAACACTTGCCGCCGCTCTGTTCCTGCTGGCTCCCAGTGCTTCCACAACAGAAAGTTTCGCCGAACCAGTCGCTTGGTCAACTGCTGCAAGTAACGCCGCTTTAGCAGCCGGAGAGTTGATTTTTACCAGCGCTCTTGCTGCCGGATCTGAAAGCTGCGCATCAGTTAAATAAGATTGGAGACAAGCAATTGCATCATCTTTACCTACCAACTCCAACTGGCTGATGATATATGATTTACTTTGTGGATCTGAAAGTTTACTTAAGGCTTTGCAATAAGCGTTTACACTCATTTTTCTTAGGCTTTCCTGTCCCGGTTGACTTACATACGCGGAAAAGCCACCTATCGCATATTCCAGTAAAGCATTATTGCCTTTTCCGGGAGCTGCTAAACCGCTGATCAGGCTAAGATAGCCGTCGGCTCCCATCGAGGCAATTTCCTGCATATTCCCGCTTAGTTGTTTTGCGTCCCTTGCTGGCAACTGAGCGAGTAAATCTGCTATACGCGTGGTAGTGGTACGCTGGTCGGTTTTATCCTGCGCAAAAATATTGCCCTGTAAAAGCAGAACAGCAAGCTGGATAAAGAGTATCTTTTTTATCATTATCGTATAAATAAATGTTCTATAAATTATTTTAAGAAAATCGCCACCTCATCAGATGATAAAAGGTGCACGCATGACGGGATTAATCAATCTGTTTGCTCCTTCATCATCTATAAACTCCTGTTTTACCGGATCGAACTTCAGGTTACGTCCCAAACGTAAGGCAGCCAGGCCAATGTTGATGATGTTACATGAACGGTGCCCGTTCTGTTCGTTCAAAGCAAATTGTTGCCTGGTCCTCACCGCCTCAGAGAAATTGGTCATCTGCGGTGCAGGATCTGGAAAAGCAGCCAGCTTGCGTTCCAGATCAGGGATATCTGATTTAAAACCAGGATACAACTTGCCTTTTGGCCCTTCAATATAAGGCACATTGGCATCCTTCGCCTCACCATCTAAAATAATCTGACAGCCATCTGCATAGGTATACGTAATTCTTCTCCAGGTCCCTACGGCGTCTGTATGCTGTTGTGGGGCGTCAATTTCAACGCTTATCGGGTTGGTATCATCTTTACCTAAAAAATACTGAACCGGATCGAGGTAATGTTGCCCCATATCACTTAGTCCACCGCCATCATAGTCCCAGTATCCACGAAAGGTCTGGTGAACACGATGTTTGTTGTAAGGTTTATAAGGCGCAGGGCCAAGCCAGGCATTATAATCCAGTTCGGCGGGAACCGGTTCAGGAACCAGATTATCTTTTCCAACCCAGAAAAACTTCCAGTCATAACCTGTATGCCTGCTTACGGTCACCTTTAAAGGCCAACCCAGTAAACCACTATCGACCAATTTTTTAACCGGCTTCACGGTAGTTCCCAAACCATAAAAAGTATCTTTAAAGCGAAACCAGGTATTTAACCTGAATATTCTGCCGTTTTGTTGAACCGCTTCCATCACCCTCTTTCCTTCACCAATGGTGTGGGTCATAGGTTTTTCACACCAGATGTCCTTGCCTGCATTGGCCGCATCCACGGCCATAATCCCGTGCCAGTGTGGCGGTGTGGCAATGTGTACAATGTCCACTTCGGGAAGTCTAATCATTTCCCTGTAGTCGCTAAAGGTTTTCACGCCTTTATCAAGCATAGGTAACGATTTGGCGATATGCCTTTTATCGACATCGCAGATGGCAACGACCTGGGTTCCGTCATAAGGAAAATGGTTACGACCCATTCCGCCTACACCGATTACTGCTTTGGTTAACTTGTCGCTTGGCGCAATAAATCCTTGTCCGCCTAAGACATATCGGGGCACAATGGTAAATGCGGCCAGCCCTACCGCAGTTTTCTTAATAAATTCTCTTCTTGAGCTTGGTTGGTTAGGTTTCATATATATGGTTTGTGTATTATATATTCAGTTTGATTCTATTTTATCATTAATACCCACCAGAGCAAAACAATCCCGCTATATAGACTGTAATATTAAATTATTGACAAGAATGGTAAATTATGTAAAGCGGTTAAAATGTGTACGTAAACACGCAGGTACCTTTTTCAAATTTATTATTATTATTTAAAAAACATACTTAATATTGGTACTTATTGAAATTTTTATTTAACTCCTATGGCATTCATCGATTACTATAAAATTCTGGGAATTTCCAAGTCTGCATCAGAAGATGATATTAAAAAAGCCTACCGGAAGCTGGCCAGGAAATATCATCCTGATCTTAATCCTAACGACAAGGAAGCGAATAACCAGTTTCAGCAGATTAATGAAGCGAATGAGGTATTGAGCGACCCGGAAAAGCGTAAAAAATATGATGAGTATGGGGAACACTGGCAGAATGCGGAACAGTTTGAGAAAGCTAAACAATCGCAGGGCGGACAACGCGCATACCAGGGTGCCGGCAATCCCTTTGGCAGCGGTTCTTCCCGTACCTATACTTCGGATGACTTTGGAGGCGGTGATTTTTCAGATTTTTTCGAATCCATGTTCGGCCGTGCCGGAGGCAGAGGCGGCCGTAGCCAGGTAAAATATAAAGGGCAGGATTATCAGGCGGAATTAAAAATCAATCTGCTGGATGCTTACCATACCCATAAGCAGACGCTGACGGTGAACGGAAAGAATCTCCGAATTACCATTCCTGGAGGGATAGCCGACGGACAGGTGATTAAATTAAGCGGACAAGGCGGACCGGGTGAGAATGGCGGGCCGGCCGGCGATCTGTATATCACTTTTAGCATTACAGAACACCCGGTTTTTAAACGGCTTAATGACGATATTTATATCAGTAAGGAGATTGATCTTTATACCGCTGTATTGGGCGGGGAGGTTACGGTCGACCTCCTTGATGGAAAAGTAAAACTAAAAGTTGCCCCAGGTACACAGAACGGAACTAAGGTAAGGTTAAAAAACAAAGGCTTTCCGGTCTACAAGAAGGACAGTCATTTCGGTAATCTATTCGTCACTTACACGATAAAGATCCCAACGGATCTTACTGATAAACAAAGACAACTGTTTAATGAATTGCAAAACCTTGCTTAAAACCAGGATCATGGAGAAAGATTTAATCGCAATAACAGAATACTGTATAAACTATGATATTGAGCCTTCTTTTATCAATTCGCTGGAAGAGTCTGGCTTGATTATGCTGACCAGCATCAATGATGAAAAATTCATTCATATAGAACAGCTTCAGGAAATAGACAGGTATATCCACTTTCATTACGATCTGCAGATCAATATAGAAGGTATCGATGCCATCAGGCATTTACTGAACAAGGTTAGCCATATGCAGGAAGAAATTCATCAGCTCAAACGGCTCTTGCACTTGCTCGAGGCAAAATAGAGATCGACATTAATCCGTTTCAACATTCAATTTTTGTAAAGTGACAGGTGTAAAACACCCTACTGTCTCTTGCTTGTTTGGTTCAATAATTAACAGGGCCTTGCTAGGGCGTTACTAGGGGGTTACTAGGGCCTTTCTAGGGCCACAGCCCTACAGACGCCCTGGTAAGGCCCCAGTAATACTCAAGCAAAGATTTAATAATCATTATTGCAGATCAGACGCGGTCTTATTTCGGAAGAAGTTCAAGATGACAAATAGCACCTTATATAGGTAACGCTGCCCTGATCGATGTAAATGTTCTGGAAGATCCCACTTACATTGCCAGTGATCAGTAGCACTAGCAGCATCATTACACAGCTGCTTTTGCCATAGGCGTTAAAAAAATAGCGCAAGGTCATTTTATGCTGGTTTAAAAAAAAACGTTTAAGTTTGCACTATGAAGTATCTGGCTTTCTTATTCTCCATTTATATTATGGCCTTGTCTGCATGGCCATGTTGTGGTGATGAAGCCAATCTTCTTTCAAGGCATGATGATGTGTGTGCTACCAATTCAGACGATCACACAGAGACACAGCGAAACGCGCATGCCTGCTCTCCTTTCTTTCATGCAAGCACTTACCACGCCTTTGTGGCATCTCCGGCAATCACTAAAGCCCCTGTACTTGAGATCACTAAACAAAATGACGAATTTCCAGATTATGTTGCCCGCAGAGTGATCTTGTTCCCTGGCGATATCTGGCAACCTCCTCAATTGGTTTAATCATTTCGTTGCATTCGTCATGCTGAATTAATATCAGTCTGCCGGACAGAATTGAATGCTATTAACCGATGCACGTTATGGCAAGCCTGCCATGAAATGCGCTAAGCTAACCTCCTGATATGTTTAATAAAATTATTTTATTCTCTATAAAGAATAAACCGACAATTGCTATAATGACCCTTGTCTTAATTGTCTGGGGAATTTATTCTTTAACCAGATTGCCCATCGATGCAGTGCCCGACATCACCAACAACCAGGTGCAGATCATCTCGCAGGCACCCAGTCTCGGGGCGCAGGAAGTTGAGCAATTTATTACAGCCCCCATTGAACGGGCTATGGCCAACATTCCAAATGTGATCGAGAAACGTTCTATTTCTCGTTCCGGAATAGCGGTGATCACTATAGTCTTCGAAGACAAAACCGACATTTACTGGGCAAGACAGCAGGTTGCCGCACAGCTGAAAGAAGCCGAAAGTATGATTCCGGACAACCTCGCTGAACCTGTACTTGCACCCATTACGACCGGTCTTGGCGAAATATATCAGTATGTATTACATACCAAAAAAGGATATGAAGATAAATATACGGCTACCGACCTCAGGACTTTACAGGATTGGGTGGTGAAAACCCAGCTTGCGGGAACAAAAGGTGTAGCTGAAGTAAGCGGCTGGGGCGGTTACGTAAAACAATACGAAATTGCGCTGGACAATGAAAAGCTAAATGCCAATAACGTTACCATTTCCCAGATCTATGCCGCACTGCAAAACAACAACGAAAACACGGGAGGTTCATACATAGAGCAGCAAAGCAATGCCTATACCATCCGGGGAATTGGCCAGGTCAGATCGCTGGACGACATAGAAAAAATTGCGGTAAAAAATGTTGGTGGTGTGCCTGTACTGATCAGGGATATCGGCATTGTGCAATATGGTGCCGCAACAAGATATGGCGCTGTAACCAGGAATGGTACCGGTGAAGTGGTCGCCGGGATCACCCTGATGCTGAAGGGCGAAAACTTTAACCAGGTTATAGAAAATGTAAAAGAAAGGATCATACAAATTCAGAAAACATTGCCTGAAGGTGTGGTTATTGAACCTTTTATTGACCGTACAGAATTGGTTGGCCGTTCTATCAGTACGGTTCAGAAAAACCTGATTGAAGGCGCGCTGATCGTGATTCTAGTACTACTCCTTCTGCTTGGAAACTGGAGGGCGGGTTTAATTGTCGCTTCGGTGATCCCTTTGTCTATGTTGTTTGCTTTTGCCATGATGCGTCTGTTTGGGGTGTCGGGCAACCTGATGAGCCTGGGAGCCATAGATTTTGGTTTAATTGTAGACGGCGCAGTAATTATTGTCGAGGCCATTATATTCCGCCTTACCGACAGCAAGTTGTTTAGGGATACCCCAAAATTAAACCAGGAACAGATGGATGAGGAGGTGTTTAAGGCCTCCTCTAAAATCCGGGCCAGCGCAACCTTTGGAGAGATCATTATCCTGATTGTTTACCTTCCCCTCTTATCGCTGGCCGGCATTGAAGGAAAGATGTTTAAACCCATGGCAGAGACTGTGGCTTTTGCAATTATAGGCGCCTTTATCTTATCGCTCACTTATGTACCAATGGTAAGTGCTTTGTTCTTAAGTAAAAGTACGGCGCACAAAAGAAATATATCGAACAGGATCATGGATTTCCTCAGGCGCCTGTACCAACCCATGCTGGAGCGGGCGCTAGGCTATAAAAAGCTGGTAGTCGCCATTGCCGCCCTATGCTTTCTCTTTAGCCTCTGGCTATTCAGTAACATGGGTGGAGAATTCCTTCCTCAGCTCGATGAAGGAGACCTGGCAGTGGAAATTGCCATGTCTCAGGGAACGGCGCTTACACAGGTTGTGGAAACATTTGGCAAGGCCGAAAAGATACTGAAAGATAAATTCCCGGAAATAAAACAGGTGGTCACACGTATTGGCAGTGCAGAAATACCGACCGATCCAATGCCTGTTGAACGTGGGGATATGATGGTGGCCATGTTGCCTAAAGAAGAGTGGACCACTGCGAAAACCAGGGAAGAGCTATCAGCGCAGATAGAATCCGCTTTGTCTGTTTTGCCAGGCGTAAATGTTGAAGTCACGCAACCGATGCAGATGCGTTTCAATGAATTAATGACAGGTATAAGGCAGGATGTTGCTATAAAAATTTACGGAGAAGACCTTGAGGTGCTGGCCTGGGAAGCCAGCAAAGTGGCCAACCTGATCGAAGCTGTAAATGGGGTAACTGAACCTTTTGTGGAACAGGTCACAGGTCTGCCCCAGGTGGTGGTTACCTACGACAGGGATAAAATTGCACAGTACGGGCTAGCTATTGGCGACATCAACAGCATTTTAAAAACAGCGTTCGCGGGAAAGGTTGCCGGAGTAGTATTTGAAGGGGAAAAACGCTTCGACATTGTGGTACGCCTGCAGCGTGATCTGCGGGAAAACATCTCGAGTATTGAGGATTTATATATCCCGCTTCCTTCGGGCAATAAGGTGCCTTTAAATCAGGTAGCAAAGGTAGAACTTAAGGAAGCCCCCGCTCAGGTATCCCGTGAGGACGGGAAAAGACGGATCTATGTAGGTTTTAATATCAAGGGAAGAGATGTAGAGCGCACCGTTGCAGACATCCGGCAGATCCTGGATACGAAACTCAAACTCCCTCCCGGCTACTACATTACCTATGGTGGCCAGTTCCAGAACCTTAAGGAAGCTAAAAGCAGACTTTCCGTAGCGGTGCCGGTAGCCATGCTGCTGATCCTGTGCTTACTCTATTTCACTTTCAGGTCTTTGACCCAGACCATACTGATCTTTACCGCTGTTCCCCTATCAGCTATCGGTGGTGTACTCGCCTTATTAGTCAGGGGGATGCCCTTCAGTATATCCGCCGGTGTAGGGTTTATCGCGCTTTTTGGCGTAGCAGTGCTAAACGGAATCATGCTCATCTCCTGTTTTAACCAGCTGAAAGAAGAGGGAATTGCTGATGTTCATCAAAGGGTAATGCAAGCCACGGCGGTAAGGCTCAGACCGGTTATCATGACCGCAGCAGTTGCCTCATTGGGTTTTCTGCCAATGGCCTTATCAGGAGGTGCAGGAGCCGAAGTACAGAAACCACTGGCCACGGTGGTTATAGGTGGCCTGCTCTCGGCAACCTTACTCACGCTGTTTGTACTGCCCTGTTTATACATCCTGGCGGGCAACCGGAAAAATAAAATTCATGTAAATATGAAGCCTTTAACAATTTTTGTAATTGTCTTTCTTGGAATCACTGGTTTTGGCGGAATGCAAACTTCAAAAGCACAAACAGCACCAATCCCTGTAAATGAAGCGATTGAACTGGCATTAAAGAACAACCTGCAGCTCAAATCCTCCAGGCTGGTCATCGAACAGTCTAAAGCCCTGCAAAAAAGTGCTTTCGATCCAAACAAAACAGCATTCACCATTTCCCAGGATCCTACCGGCGGTGGCAGCAACGACAACTCCATTTCCATCTCCCAGAGTTTTGCCCTGCCCGGTTTTTATAGAAATCAAAAAAAGGTACTTAAAGAACTGACCGGATTGGCAGAGCGTTCGGGGAATTACACACAAGCCGAAATCATCAGGGATACCAGGCTCGCCTACTACAATTACCTGTTTAGCATAAACACCCTGGACGTGCTGGCGCTGCAGGACAGCATTTATAAGCATTTCATTAAGAAATCGGAGTTAAGGTTTAAACTTGGGGAAACCTCAAACCTGGAGCTTATTACTGCTAAAAACAAATACCAGGAAGTACAGGCATTGAAACAGGCAGCCTCGGCAGAATTGGCTATAGAACTGCTGAACCTGCAACAACTGCTCAATGTAGACGAGACTGTTACTCCGGCAGAAAAAACACTGCCAGTACTGGTTTATGAGAACGACAGCACAGCCGGGACAAGCCACCCTTTACTGGGCTATTATCAGCAACAGGTTGCAATTGCCAAAGCGAAGGTAGAGCTGGAACGCGCTAAGGCTATGCCAGAGCTGACATTAGGTTATGCACAACAGTTTGTGATCAGATCCTTTAATCCTGCTCATTTGAACCGCGACTATACACCCGGCACCAGGATCGCAGGCGTACAGATTGGAGTTGCCGTTCCACTGTTTAACGGTGCAGGCCGTGCCCGCATAAACAGTGAAAAAATAGCCACACAAATTGCGG